>CBFHXH010000258.1:0-1197 GCA_965659735.1 uncultured Pikeienuella sp. | reverse complement strand
TTTCATACGTCCCGTCGCGGCGCAGAATCTCCATCGTTTTCATGCCTGCCGCCGCCGCAATCGGGTTGCCTGACAGGGTGCCAAGCTGCATCAGGAACCCGTCTGCGCCAACTTTGGCCTTGTCAAAATGGCTCATGATATCGGCCCGGCCTGCAATGGCGGCCAGCGGAAACCCGCCGCCGACAATCTTGCCAAGGGTGCAGATATCGGGCGTGACGCCGTATTTTTCCTGTGCGCCGCCATAGGCGAGGCGATATCCGGTGACGATTTCATCGAAGATCAGGACGATGCCTTGCTTGGTGCAGGCTTCGCGCACCGCCTCCAGAAACCCGGGCGCGGGCGGGATCAGTCGTTGCAGCGGCTCCATGATCACGCAGGCCAGTTCATCTGCGTTTTCGGCGATCAGCGATACGGCGAATTCGGCGTCGTTGAAGGGCGCGATCAGCATTTCATCGCGCACGCCATCCGGGATGCCGGCGCTGTCGGGCACGGCGTTCGGGAAGTTCACCAGCTGCGTCGGCGCAAGCGACATCTGCGCCTCAGCGCTCATCCCGTGATAGCCGCCTTCGAACTTCATCACCTTGGGTTTGCCGGTGAACGCACGCGCAGCGCGGATCGCGTACATGTCCGCCTCGCCGCCTGAGGTGACATAGCGGACCTGTTCCGCGCAGGCCATATCGTCGATGATCTGCTCGGCCAGTTCGACCCCCAGCGCATTGTTGGCGAAAAACGTCATGCCGTCTTTCAGCTGCTTCTCAACAACCTCAATCACTTCCGGATGCCCATGGCCGATCAGCATGGGGCCGGAGCCGATCAGATAGTCGATCAGTTCGTTCCCATCTTCGTCCCAGACATGTGAGCCAAGGCCCCGTTTGATGAAGATCGAATGGTCAAAGTTGCCAAAGCCCCCGGCGGGAAGCACGGCGGCGGCGCGGTCGAACCAGGCGGCGTTGGTCATGAGGCTGGCCTTTTCTTATCACCGTCCCGGGCTTGAACCGGGACCTTTCTCTGCGTGGCGGGACCCCGGATCAGGTCCGTGGCGGTTCCATGTTGGTTTGCGTCAATCGAAAACAGCGATGGGCTCGCCGATGATATCAGGGTCTGGCGTCACGCCCAGCCCCGGCCCTTCGGGCGGGACAATGCGGCCGTTTTCACGGCTGGATGCGTTCGGATCGATGCGAGGGTAGACGTAACTTG
>CBFHXH010000257.1:0-1301 GCA_965659735.1 uncultured Pikeienuella sp. | reverse complement strand
TCCGTTGATTGAGACTTTAGGTTTTCTGCGACTACACGGACATCTGATAGAATGACCATTCCTCGCGCTGCGGTCATCGGATGGCCGATTGAGCATTCGAAATCGCCAAAACTGCACGGTTACTGGTTGCAGACCTACGGCATCGATGGTGATTACACCAAAATTTCGACGCCACCGGAAGACTTCGATGCAACCGTGAAGGACATGATTGCGAAAGGGTTCCGGGGTGCTAACGTGACGATCCCGCATAAAGAAGCGGCGCTGAAACTCGCAGATATCGTAACCCCGCGGGCCAGGGCGATTGGTGCGTCCAACACGCTGATATTTGGTCCTGATGGCGTCACTGCGGACAATACGGATGGCTTTGGCTTCATCGAAAACCTGCGTGATCACGCGGGGGATGATTGGAACCCACACGCGCCCGCCGCAGTCTTTGGCGCAGGCGGCGCATCGCGCGCCATTCTTCACGCGCTGCTGGATGCTGGCGCCCCCGAAATCCGGTTGCTGAATCGCACCAGATCCCGGGCCGAAACGTTGGCGGCGGAATTTGGTCCCAGGATCAAGGTGATGGACTGGGATGAAAAGGACAGCGCCCTGCCCGGCGCCGGCCTTTTGGTGAACACCACCAGTTTGGGCATGGCCGGTCAGCCCCCGCTGACATTGGATCTGACGCAAGCCGATAAAACTACGGTGGCGACAGACATCGTCTACACCCCGCTGATCACTCCGTTTTTGGAGGCCGCCGCCGCGGCCAGTTTGCAGACGGTTGATGGGCTGGGAATGTTGATCCATCAAGGTCGCCCGGGGTTTGAGGCCTGGTTTGGCGCGGCGCCAACCGCCACCCCTGAATTGCGGGAGCTTTTGTTGAACCTATGATTACACTTGGCCTCACCGGATCCATCGGAATGGGCAAATCGACCGTTGCCGCGATGTTCGCCGAAGAAGGCGCAGCGGTGTGGGACGCCGACGCTGCCGTTCATCGCCTCTATGCGGTTGGCGGTCAGGGTGTCGCCGCCATTGGCGCAATATCGCCGAATGTGATCAAGGACGGGGCCGTCGACCGAACGGTCCTGCGCGCCGAAATCCTCGTTGATCAGACAATTCTGAAAAAAGTGGAAATGGCGATCCACCCCTTTGTGGCGCTGGATCGGAAAGAAGCGCTTGATCAGGCGCGGGAAGAAGGACGCAAGGTTGCTGTTCTCGATATCCCTTTGCTGTTTGAAACCGGCGCGACCAAGGCGTTTGACGCTGTTGTGGTTGTATCCGCGTCCGCAGAAAAGCAGCGGGCGCGCGTGTTGGCC
>CBFHXH010000256.1:0-1402 GCA_965659735.1 uncultured Pikeienuella sp. | reverse complement strand
GGCTATCGAAGGTTAATGTCGGGTCTTCGAAAAATCAACCCATAAGAGAATAAAAAGTCTTTATACAACTTTTACGTGTATTTGCATCCTGTCCCTGACGCACCCAACCGGCGCGCAGGCGACAGCCCTTGGGCGAGGGGGGCTGAAGCCGACGCCAAGGCCAAGCGGCGTGGCGTTCACCCAATGGAGGTTTCAAAATGTTCATGCAGATCATTCGTGTCTCCGCCATAATCCTGATGGCGCTCTTCGCCCTGACGATCGCCCCGGCCACCGCACAAGAGGTTGAAGGGCCGGTCATCCTGACCATTTCCGATAAGGTGTCGAACCCGAACCGGGGCCCGGTCGACCCGGCGGTCGACCAGCTCTTTGTCTATTCCGAAGCAGAACTTTCCGAGACGACGCAGTTCGACTACGCCTCGCTGCAGAAACTTGAATGGCTGAAAGCCAACGCAGATTTTCCGAAAAACGGCGACGTGCAGGAATTCGAAGGCCCGCTTTTGGCTGATGTGTTGAAAGCCGCGGGCGCCACGGGCAAGATGGTGACGATGACCGCACTGGATGGCTACGCCATCGAAGTGAAGATGCAGGAACTGATCGACCAGGGTGCTGTTCTGGCCCTGAAGCGCAATGGCCGGCCCTTTGCCGTGGGCGATTATGGCCCGACCCAGATCGTCTTTCCCCTCACCGAGCGCGCCGATCTGAAAGAAATGCCGGACGACAACTGGATCTGGTCAATCTACCATATCAAGGTGGAGTAAGTTGCCGTCTTAAGCTGTCATGCCCGGACTTGATCCGGGCATCCGGACTTGGCAAGGCGGCTGGATCACAAGATCAAGTCTGGTGATGACGCTGGCCGCCTCTACGCCGCCCGCAGCGCTGACAGGGTGCTCAGCAGACCATCCTTGTCGGCGTAACACCCCTGCAGCCAGCGGTTTCCGCTGGATCCGGCATATCCTGTCCGGGCGTGCAGAACGCGGGTGTTGTCGACGATGAAACTTTCCCCCGGCGCCAGCTTGAAGCTGACCGCCATTGCGGTGTCGTCGATGATTTCTCCAAGGCGGCGGTAGGCGGCGTAGTATCGCTCCATCTCGTCAAACCGCACATCGGTGATGGGCGCGGCTGACCGGTTGTTGAACCGCACGCCGATCAGTTCGCCATCCGGCGCCAATTCGATCATCGGGCGGCGGGCGACCAGATGGACGCCGTTCGATCCCTTGTATTCGAACCGGGCGCAATGGGCAGCAAGGCAGGCGAACCCGTCCGGGTCTTCATCGCGCAATCGTTCTGCAGCGCGGAACCCGTCAACAACCTGACTGTCACCGCCTTCAGCCGCGTTTTCCAGGCAGTAGAGAATCTGCAGGGTCGGCGCCGGGTCGCGATACGGATTGTCCGTATGCGGCTG
>CBFHXH010000255.1:0-1485 GCA_965659735.1 uncultured Pikeienuella sp. | reverse complement strand
ATGAACGGCGTTGCGATGACGTTTGAGAAAAAAGACTGAAGGTCTATGCCGTTGCGGTCACCAACCAGCTTGCGCCGTTCACGCGGACGGCGCCATCGACAAGGTGTCTCTCCAAGCCCGCTTTGACCGCATCATGTATCCTGGCTTTCTGGTCGCTGCTCATCCCCTCTATCCTCGACGATAGGGGACCAATGGTCAGAGCGAAGCGCATGGCGGCGTCCACAGGGTCCCCATCGATGCCGGCGCCCATGATGATTTCGTGATCGATCGGCTGGGTGCGAATGTTCGACCAGCCGGATTTTTCCAGATAGGGGATCGCCGATTCTTCGGGCTTGGCCCAAGCGAAGGGGCCAGGCGCCCCGGGGCGCATTGGCTTGGTCTCCGGCAGGAATGGCGCCGCTGCGATGAAGGGGGCAAAGGCCCACGGGTTTTCCTTGAACCCTCGCCAGCAGATGATCGACGCTTTCGCCCCCGGTTGCATCTGACTGCGAATGCGGGCGTAGGCGTCGATCGGCGCGTCAAAGAACATTGCGCCGAACCGGGAATATAGTGCATCCGCAGGTTCGCCGAGGCTGAGTTTCGAAGCATCCGCGCATAGCAGCGCCATGTTGTCCGCCTCGGCGGCCTTGCGCTGTCCTTTCGCCAGTTCGATCAGGTCGGCGGAAACATCGACGCCAATCGCGACACCATCCTTGCCAACCGCCTTGGCGAGCTTGACCGTGCTTTCACCGCCGCCGCAGCCAAGGTCCAGCACGGTCTGACTGGTGATGTCGCCCAGCTGTTCCTCAGCGGCATCGCCAAATGGGCTGAGCATGATGTCCATGATCGTCGTATATTCGCCCCAGGTCCGGCCCAGATCGCCTTTCCAGTCATCCATGCTCGCCATTGCTTTCGCCTCATGCTTAATTCGGGGCGACATTACAGGATGCGCCGCCAACCACCATGCCACACGCTCAATTCCGTGACGTTCACGCCTGGGTCTTTGACTTGGACAACACGCTCTACCCGCCTTCCGCCCGGCTCTTCGATCAGATCGAAGTTAAGATGACGGATTTCGTGATGGCCTCGGTTGGTGTCGACCGGGCTGAGGCGGATCGCCTGAGGTCGGAATACTGGCGCGACTATGGGACCACCCTGAATGGGTTGATGCAGGTGCATGGGATCGATCCCGACCCGTACCTCTATGACGTTCACGACATCGACCTCAGCGGCCTCGACAAAGCGCCGGACCTAGCTGCGGCCATCACTGCGCTGCCCGGGCGCAAGATCGTCTACACCAATGGATCGCGCGGCCATGCGGATGGTGTGCTGGCCGCGCGAGGACTTAGCGATGTGTTCGATGCGCGCTTCGGGATTGAGGATGCGGAGGTCACCCCCAAACCTCAGAAAAAGGCGTTTGAAACTGTTTTTGCCGCTGCTGGGATCGCAGCGGAAGGGGGCGCAATGGTGGAGGATGATCTCAGAAACCTCGCCGCGCCGCGGGTA
>CBFHXH010000254.1:0-1604 GCA_965659735.1 uncultured Pikeienuella sp. | reverse complement strand
CATGCTCTTCCACCACATGCCCGATCTCGTGTCCCAAAACCCCCGCCAGCACGTCACGCTGTGAGAACTGCTCTACAAAGGCGTCGGTCATCACTATGGTGCCGCCCGGGAGGGCAAAGGCATTCGGTCCCATGCCCGGCATGTCGCGGAACAGGAGGTCGAACGAGTGCTTCCTTTGGACGTCATCGGGCAAGTTTCGCACCAGCTGGCGGTAAATGCGCTCCACATCGCCGCGTTGTTCGCCGGTCAGCTTCGACGGCTCCGCCATCGTAAAGTCAATCGTTTGCAACGAGCCCGCGTCGATCTGCTCAATTACCAAGGGGGGTGTGAAGGTAATCGCCACGGATGCCATGATGTTCAAGCCGTAGCGCCACAGCACCCACATTGCGGCCAGACAGATGGCGACGACACCGATCAGTCGGGCATTGAACCCTTCGTAATAGTGCAAAAGCGAGCCGCGCGTCTGGCCCGTCAAAGCCTCTATCCCGTCGTGGTCTTCGGTCTCGAAGACGATGCCGTCCGGCAGTGTCAGCTTGCGCGGGGCCGTCCCCAAGGGCGGGTCCACGCGCACCTCGTTCAAAAGCGCGCTGCCCAAAACAGCGCGCTCTTCACCTTGAATTTCCACAACCAGATCTTCGCTGCCCTCACGCGTCAGCAGGCGCGCAGGCTGGCGGCAGGAGGAGCGCGCCGCAAAGGCGAAGCCGGTCAGGCCCCTGATATGCGGCGCGTCCGGCATTTAGATCGGCGAGCCAACGTCAATGCCTTCGAGGTCAGTATACGCGTCGCTCATGGCCGAGCCTGCAATCGCCGCCTCGAACCGAGCGGTGGACTAAGCAAGGCGGATTGAACACCTTTACAGTCAGGCCTTCGCTTTGGCCTTCGCGGCCTTTGTTCGCGTCAATCTGGAAATGCCGGAAGACGCGGCGCGGTTGGCCAAGGAAACGATTGACCGTGCGCAGGAAAGCGAAATTCAGTTCTTCGCCAATCAGCAGCAGGTGGTGAAAGCGTGGGCGCAAACCCTGCCGCACGCGGGGACCAACGCTGCACCCAGCCCCGGCACCGTCGACAAAATGGCCGAACGCGTAGATATCTTCCTCGGGTCCCACACCAGCATCGGCGCCACGCGCGTGATGTGTATGATGGCTGAAACCAGCCTGCGCAGCGGCAGGTTCACAGCAGCGCAATCGATGTTGCGCAGCGCGTTGGATCGAGCCGATAAAAAGGGCGAGTTCTATTATCTCGCTGAAATTCGCCGCCTGCAGACGGAGCTTGTCTGGGCGACCGAGGGACGCGGCGGCGCCGCGTTGATCCAAAAGCACCTGACCAGCGCTATAGGTACAGCAAACGAACAGCAGGATGCGATCTGGAACCGACGTATCGCGCAATCGGCGCAGCGTCTGCATGGACTGATCTCATCAGACCCAGCGCCCGGCGGCGCACCCGAACTGGACAGCTTCACCGATGACGAAGTCGAACTGGCGCATCGGGTGGCGTATGCGAAGAACCTACTGGATCGCATTGGCAAATATGCCTAAACCTTAATCATATTGCCACAAAACTGATCATTTTGCAGTTTTTTTTGGCACCCTACCCTACCTACCACC
>CBFHXH010000253.1:0-1607 GCA_965659735.1 uncultured Pikeienuella sp. | reverse complement strand
CGCATAATCAGACCAACCAGATGAGACAGACCCTCTCTTAGATCACGCCGCCATCTGTCCCAAAATCCCTGACGACGGACAGTTACGATGTGCCGGAAACCCTCCCTTATCAAAGCGACCTAATCTGTCCCATTGGTGCTGACGTCAGACAGGCACGTATTCAGTCGTCGCCTCCCTTTGCCTGATTGGTTCGTGGACCGAGGATGATTGGCGCGGCGGTGCGCAGCATCGCAGAATTGGAATGCCCGGCGCTGGCTGCGATCCGAAGCGACCAAAGGGTGTCGATCCCGAAGCCGCGCGCGGCTTCCTGCGCTGTTCTTACGAAAAACAAAGCGCGGTCGCGGCGGTTTGTACCTTGCCGATCAGCCCCTGCGTCCCGCCGGAGCGCACTGTGATCCTCTTTCGTATCGTCTGCTCCAGCAACAACCTGAAGGTCCAGTGCTAGCGCTGCTTCCGGCTGAGGACGGAGCGGCGCTGCCTTGAGGCCATAAGGAAAGGAGACCGCCGGTTCCAGCGCAGTCGTCCATCCCGGATTGGCGGCGACCAGGCGCGCGTGCGTCAATACTTCCGGTTCGAACAGCATCCATCGTAGCAGCAGCTGCGCCCCTGCGGAATGGCCGTATACGGCGATCTTCCCGCCAAGGCCCCGGGCGTAGTCTGCGATCGCCTCAAGGATGGGAAAGAGCGTCTCCCGGCGCTCAAGATCGCGGTTATCCCGGTCTTTCATCCGGGCGAGGTTGAAGCTGCGCCAACCGGGGAAGCGGAAGCGGTCGAATTCAGGCGCAAGCACGATGGCCTCCGGCAAGGCTTCGACTCCTTGCCGCAGATACTGGCTGGCGGAGCGGTCCATCCCATGAAGAACGATTACAACCTGCTCTGAACCGTTGAGCGGCCCTGAGGCGTGCAAGCGGATCGGCCCGAAGACAGAAGGCAGCTCCACTTTCCAACTCACGCGCTTCGTCATGCTGCGGCTAAATCATGCGTGTCGCCTGAAAGTGTATGACGCCGTTTGGCGTAGGTCAGCGTTCCATTGGTTCGTATTGGCGGCGCGTCGCCGAAGACCGCGATCAGAATGGTCACGCCTTCTGTCGCTTCGATGCGCCGTAGCGCCTGGCCCGCCGCTTCATCAATCTCAAACACCGGGTCGTCGATCAGCAAGAGGCCGGGCGACGCCACCACCGCAATCATCAGGCGCAGACGCGCCGCGCGGCTGGCGTCAAGATTGCGTCCGCTCTCGGCGATGCGCCAGGACAGACCGTCCACTGCCGTCTCGCCGCTGCGCAACAGATCACACCGGGCTGCGATTTCGGCGATCCGCTCATCTGACGCATCGGGTGCCGCCGCCCTGATATTGGCGTAAGCCGTGCCGCGCCGGAACACCGCTCGCGGCGCCACGAGAACCGCTACGCCCGCTGTTCGATGGGCGACGAGATCTCCGCTTTCTTTCCCGCTTCCGCCTTTAGCGAAAGTGATTCGCCCACTGGAAGGCGGCGCAAGACCTGCTGCGACGTCCAGCAGCATGGACGTCGCCACGCTTGCCGCGATCTGGATGCGGTCGCCTGCGCTGATCGCAAAATTTGACCGCTTGTCGCCGGCGGTGATCCGCG
>CBFHXH010000252.1:0-1668 GCA_965659735.1 uncultured Pikeienuella sp. | reverse complement strand
GCCTGACGCTCGCATCGGCGCCTTCGGCTTGATTCCGATGTGGGACGCGCCAACCCGGAATGTCCGCTCAGCCCCAAATCACGACGCCTGACGACCCTAGAACTCTGTCCCTAACCGGCGCAGAACAGCTTCACCCGCCATCATATAGGTGGTTGCCCGGTCGTACCGCAGATGCGCCAGCGCCCGGTCGCCAGAAACGGTCAACAGTGATCCCGCTGGTTTGCCTTCGGCAGTGATCGCCGCGCCCGGGGCCGCTTCGCCCTCTACTGAAACCAGCGCTAGACCTTTGCGCAGCTCGGTCTTGTGCTTCATGCGGGCTGTCACCTCTTGCCCGACATAGCATCCCTTGCGGAAGTCGACGCCGTTCAGCCGTTCAAAGCCCATCTCCAGAATGTAGCTTTCGTCGGCAATCAGCTCAGCGCCCGTATCAGGCACCATCGCATTGACCCGCAGCGCATCATAATCGGCTTGCGTCGCGGTGGGCGCGACCGCTTCGCCATAGCTGCGCCAACCCAGCGCGGCGTCACGCGGGTCGGGCAAGCTGCCGGCAGGCGTATCCCCGCCCCATGACAGGGTGACGGCAAGATCGGTTCCCTCAACCGTCATGTCGCGGCGCAGGCGGTACATCATCAACCGCTGGGCCAGCGCGGGCGCGCGGTCCTTGGCGACGTCCAGCATGATCGCGCCGTCCTGTTCGAACAGAAAGAAATCAAACAGATACTTCCCCTGCGGCGTCAGCAGCGCCGCATAGATCAGCGCATCGCCAGACAGGTTCTTCAGATCATTAGTCACCAGATCCTGCAAAAGATCGTGCGAATCCGCGCCGGTGATGCGCAACACGCCGCGGCGGTCGTCGGTAAAGGCGTTCGTCATGGTCGCGTCACTCCTGCAGAAAATCATCAAGGCTTTGCGTCACTCTGCGCCACCAGCCGTATTTAGCCTTGATATTGGCCCCCGTGATGCCGCCTTCAATGATGACATTCAACTGCAAGGCCAAATCTTCGTCATCATCGCGCCAAAGCGCGCCATAATGATGGGCGTTATTCCAGGCGTTCACCAGTTCAGCATCATTAGGGTAGCCATCGAAATAGGCCCGAAATTCCAGCCCCAAACAGGCGCTGTCAGGCTGCGCTGGCGCGACAAAGCCGTCGCCATCGCAATTGTAGAAGTAGATCTCGAATGGCGTGCCATCTATTTCGCCGGCCAGGGTCGTATCACCGCCCGACTGGTTCAGACGCAGCGCGCCAGGTTCTGGGCCAAGAACATCCAAAACGATCTGGGGTGAGACAGCCTCGTAGATAGTGGAGGCGTGCGCCGCCGGGATCTGTCCTGGGACAGCCGACAGGACCATCAGCGACGCCAAGGCCGCTCGTCTCATCTTTGGCCACATGGTAAACGCCCCCTACGCTTCAACCGGATTCTCGCGACGCTATCATGATTTCCGTCATCATTCCGACCCTCAACGCCGCGCCCCAGATCGGGCCGACGCTGGTATCGCTGTCGCCTGCGATACTGGACCCGATTCTGACCGAGGTGATCATCGCTGACGGCGGCTCCACCGATGATATCGAGGACATCGCCAAGGCGACGGGCGCCACCTTTCTGAAAGGCGCGCCGGGGCGCGGTACGCAACTGGCGGCGGGCGCAGCGGCGGCGCGGGGGGAATGG
>CBFHXH010000251.1:0-1714 GCA_965659735.1 uncultured Pikeienuella sp. | reverse complement strand
AGGCGGCGCTGTTGGACAAACGACCGGCGAAATGGTTATCGGCCTATCAACTCTTTGATGACGGCCCCGCGCAGATCCCAGCGGCAGGAGTGACGCCTTGTGATCTGGCGACGCCGCTATTTTCGGACCATACCGAAAAGCTGCGCTTTGTCTCGGCACCGTCGCCAGCAACTTATGATCCGGTAGAAGCGTTTGAATTTCCTGTGGGTTCAGTCCTCGTAAAGACTTTCGCATACCCTGATGGCGCTGGGCTGATCGAAACGCGGCTGTTGATCCGGCAGGCGTCAGGATGGAAAGCGTGGCCCTCTGTCTGGGACAAGGAAAAAGGCGACGCCCGCCTAAAACTGGCGGGCGCGCGCGTGGACGTGACGCATGACGATCAGACATTAAGCTATCGCGTGCCCAACGCCAACCAGTGCAAAGGCTGTCATCAGCGGGGGGAAGCGATCACCCCGATTGGGCCAAAGGCGCGAAATCTGAACCATTCATATCCTTACGCAGACGGCGCGCGGAACCAGTTGGCGGCCTGGGTGGACAGGGGGCTGCTGGACAAGGCGTCAGCGCCGCCTGCGAACGCAGACTGGCGAGTGGGCGAGCTTGATGCGCAGGCGCGGGCCTTTCTGGATGTGAACAGCGCCCACTGTCATCGCCGCGACGGACCTGCCAGCAATTCGGGTCTGTTCCTGACCTATGGTGAACAGGATCGCGCCGCATGGGGGTATCGCAAGCGGCCCGTGGCCGCGGGGCGTGGGGCGGGCGGCCTAGAGTTCGATATTGCGCCCGGAGATCCTGACGGATCAATTCTTACGTATCGGATGCATTCATTGGAACCGGGCATCATGATGCCAGAGCTTGGCCGCGCGATGCGTCATGACGAAGGCGTTATGTTGATCCGCGACTGGATTGCGTTGTTGGATTAGCGATCAGGGCGTCATGCGTGGCGCAGGTCCGATGGGCACGGGACCGATACGGGCGTAGCCGTTTTCAAACGTCATCGCGACGTCTAGCGTATTACGTCCGCCGCTCAGCCGCGCGACGAAGCCAAGGCCCAATTTCAGCGCGCCAGACAGCGAAGACTGGATGGCGCCTGCGGCGACGGCGGCGTCCAGCATTTCCTCCCAATTTTTTGCGGACAGGTCGAATGACCCTTCGGCATATCCTTCCGCATCGGCGGCTACGGCCCCTGACGCGCGCAGCGCCAGCTCGCCCCACTTCGCCTCGGACGCTTTGAAGGACAGCGCAGTCATCTGCGGTTTCGCGCCTTCCAGTGCGCGCCGATCCAGCGGGGCGTCAAAGGCGGCGGATCCTTCCATCCGCACCAGCTCAATTGCAGCAGGCAGGGCGCCCGCGGGGTCGATCTGGCGGCGCAGGAAATCCGGCAGACGGGCATGATCAGCGGTCAGCTTGAAATCATAGGCGTTGGCGCGGCCATCCACGGCGGGGCGAATATGGTGGTTGTAGAACCCTACGCCCGTAGTCCAACCGGCGTCGGCGGCGATGGCGGCATTGCGTATTTCCAGCGAATTGCGCTGCAAGGTCAGATCACTGGCGGCGGCGAAGGCGAAACTGGCGCGCATCGCCTCAGACCTGATCGTCGCGCGCGCGCCGGGCGCGGCGATGCGCTGTTCTTCGGGCCAGATCACAATCGCCTCAGTTGGTTTGTATGCGACCTGATAGATGCTGAGCCATGGCGCAGTCCACGCCCAGCCAGATT
>CBFHXH010000250.1:0-1767 GCA_965659735.1 uncultured Pikeienuella sp. | reverse complement strand
CAGCGCATCGCGCCGTATTCCGAACAGGCCTATCAGCGGCTGGAGGCGGAGTTTGGCCAAGAAAAACTGAACGAATTACTGGAAAACCTGGTGGAATTGCGCGCTGCGGCTGAAAAATTAGCCAACGATCAGACCTGATCAGTCAGCGCCCAAGGCCGTCAACTTCGTTAATTCGGCGTAAAATTACGTCAGAATGAAACGAGACGTGACTTTGTCACTTCACAGCGCGCGCCCAATGGCCGATGACCCCCTTACCAAACGGCGCGGCGTCTCGCGCACATTTCAGATTGGGGCCATGATGGCTGACATTGTTAATTTGACCACAGCTGCTTCGAGCCAGCCAAAAACGCGTGAAGAGATTTATGAAGTTCTGAATTTTGATCCGTCTATCGTTGTCTTCGCGCCCGCCTTTTGCGACCGGGCGCGTGAAGTTTATTAAAAAATGACGATCCAGACCTCCCGAAGGCCTGCTGAGCGAACGAGATTTTCGCCTATGGCGTCAATTTTGTCGCCAGAAGTCCGTTGATTGACTTAATTCTTAACTGATCGCGCCCCGTTGTCAGAGCGCGCGAACCTCGTTCACCTCAAAGGTGATGATCTTGCGCTTCACAATGCGAAAGCTGGCCAGCGCTTTTTGAAACTCAGCCACGTGGGGTGTTTTGAAATGCGCGTCCAGCGCCTCTTGCGAGGCCCATTCCTCGTATATCCGAAAGCGTTTCGTATCGGAGATATCGACTTAAAAGCGGTAGAGGATGCAGCCATCTTCTTTCTGTGTCGCTTCGATCATCTTCGCGGCAGCTGTTGTTGCGGGCCAAACATGTTCCGCTTTGAACTCAATTTCACCGGTCACAACAATCATGCGTCAGTCGCTTGAAGGTGTTTGGCCACCATATCGCTGATACTATGCATATCAGGATCATCAATTTCCAGCAGCCTAAGTTGTTCAATTGTTTTATCAAGATATTCCGTGTTCGACCCGGCAGGACCAGTTGCACTTGCAATCACTTTCGCTTGTTCAGGCAAGCTCAGACCACCTCTGTACTGATCGTGGCTCTGATCCATGACATAGCAAAGCGCCATTACCTGTTGGCCGTTAACCATCTGCAACGGCAAGACCTTCTCGAGATATGAATAGGTGACCAGTTCCCGGTCGCGCAGATACTGGTGCACCGCTTCTCGATTGTCCGCCGCCACGCGAAACGCCACGCCGCCGCATTCGGCGCCCGGTTCTTCGTCCAGCGCCAAGACCAATCCCGGATAGTCCGGCGTGCCGCGATAGGTGATGCTGTCCAGACAAAACCGCCGGACATAACCGGGCAGCACCGCCTTGACCCGTTCGACATAGTCGAAACCCGGCTTCCACATCAGCGAGCCGTAGCCAAACACCCAAAGATCATTCGTTTGCGTCATCATGCCGACCTTCTATAACGCCTTGGCGCAGCCATGCCAGCGAAGGACGCATTCCAGATGAAATTCAAGTTTCTCGCCGCCATTCTTGTCCTTGTTCTTATTGGCTGGACCGCCTGGTGGTGGATCGCCGCCGAGGCGCAGAAAACCGCTCTGAACACATGGCTCGACGATCGCCGCGACGCGGGCTGGCAGGCCGAGGCTGCGTCGATCAATGTCGGCGGATATCCGAACCGGCTGGATGCGGAACTGACCGAAGTCGCGCTTGCCGACCCGCAATCTGGCTGGGCGTGGACTGCGCCATGGCTCAGCATCTATCAGGTCGCTTACAAACCAACTGAGGCGATTGTGATCTGGCCC
>CBFHXH010000249.1:0-1787 GCA_965659735.1 uncultured Pikeienuella sp. | reverse complement strand
ACCCATTCGGGATGTTCGCTGTCCCCCGCGAACGGGTCCAGCGCATCCACGCCTCGTCTGGCACCACAGGCCAGCCCACCGTTGTCGGCTATACAGCAAACGACCTGACGAACTGGGGTGAGGTCGTCGCCCGGTCCCTTCGCGCCGCTGGAATGCGGCCCGGCGAAATGCTCCACAACGCCTATGGCTATGGCCTGTTCACAGGTGGTTTGGGCATCCACCTAGGCGCTGATCATCTGGGCCTGACGACGATCCCGATCTCTGGCGGCATGACCCAGCGCCAGGTCCGCCTGATCGAAGATTTTGGCGCAAAAGGCATCACCGTCACCCCATCCTACTGCCTGTCAGTTCTGGACGAATACGCCGAGCAAGGCCTCGACCCCCGCAAGTCCCCGCTGGAGGTCGGCATCTTCGGGGCTGAGCCCTGGACCAACGCCATGCGGCGCGAAATCGAGGACGCTTTCGACATGCACGCGGTCGATATCTATGGCCTCAGCGAAGTCATGGGACCGGGCGTGTCGATGGAGTGCGTGGAAGCCAAAGACGGCCTCCACATCTGGGAGGATCATTTCTACCCTGAAATCATCAATCCCGACACTGGCGAGGTTTGCGAGGATGGCGAGCTGGGCGAGTTGGTCTTCACCTCTCTCACCAAGGAAGCCTTCCCCATCATCCGCTACCGCACCCGCGATCTGACCCGCCTACTGCCGGGCACCGCCCGGTCGATGCGGCGAATGGAGAAGGTCACGGGCCGGACCGATGACATGATCATCCTGCGCGGCGTGAACGTTTTCCCGACCCAGATCGAGGAGCAGCTGATGGCTGTCCCTGAGCTCGCCCCGCATTTCCAGATTGAGCTGACCAAAGGCGACAGGATGGATCAGATGACGATCCACACTGAACCTGCCGAGGCGGGGGTTGTCGCCGAATCCAAGGCCGCCGCTGGAGCTGATGAGCTGGCGTCTAAGATCAAGGCCTCCATCGGGATCACAGCGAAAGTGGTCGCTGGCAAGGTCGGCGCCGTGCGGCGCAGCCAGGGCAAAGCCGTGCGCCTGGTCGACAACCGGCCCAAGGGCTGACCCTTGGCCCGGCCCATCGCCAAAGACCATGACCTGAAACGCGGCGCGATCCTGAAGACCGCCGCCAAGGTCTTTGCGGAGGAAGGCTTTGACCGCGCCTCGATGGCCGGGTTGGCGCGGGCCTGCGGGATATCGAAATCGCTAATCTATCACTACTATCCGTCGAAAGAGGCGCTGCTTTTCGATATCCTTTGCACCCACCTGTCATCGCTGAAAGAGGCGGTGGAAGGGGTGGAAACCGGGCTGGACGCCGAGGCGGATCTGCGCACTGTCGTCCACGTCATTCTAGAGGCGTATCGCAACGCCGACGCCGAACATAAGCTGCAACTGGATGCAATCGGGACCCTGCCGGAAGAGGAACGCACGGCGCTGGAGGCGCTGCAGCGGGATCTGGTGAAGTTGGTGTCAGGTGCCCTCGCCCGGGCGGCCGAAGGGTTGTTCACAGCGAAACCAGAGACGCTCAGACCCGCTGCGATGTCGCTGTTCGGGATGCTGAACTGGGTCTACATGTGGCACCGCCAGACCGGCGGGATCAGCCGGGCGCAATATGCAGACATGGTCACCGACCTGATGCTGGGCGGAATGGCGCGGCTGGCGGCGGAAGCGTGAAACCATTGTGATTTTCACGCGTGAAACCTGATCTAATACTATGAAATATATATATATACTTTAGGGATTTGTTAACTTTTCCCATTTTGATCGCTTCAA
>CBFHXH010000248.1:0-1935 GCA_965659735.1 uncultured Pikeienuella sp. | reverse complement strand
TCGGCTTTCTCGCTGGATACGGTCAGGGCGGCTTTGGGCTGGGGATCGCCGCAGCCGCGCTAACACTGTGGGTCACATTCGCCCCGTGCTTTCTGTGGATCTTCGCAGGCGCGCCATACATTGATTGGTTGGGGGCGCAGCCCCGTCTATCCGGCGCGCTTTCGGCCATTACGGCTGCGGTGGTCGGGGTGATCCTGAACCTGTCACTCTGGTTCGCGCTGCATTTGTTCTTTGCCGATGTCGCCGCCTTATCCGCTGGCCCGCTTACGATTTGGACCCCAACGCTCAGCTCGCTCGACTGGCGTGTTGTTGCGCTGACAGCATTGGCCGCGGTGCTGCTGTTCGGCCTGAAGCGTAGCGTTCTTCAAACACTGGCGATCGCGGCAATTACCGGCCTGATGCTCAGCGCAATCTAGCCCCCAAAACGACTGAGGGGCGCGCTCAGGCCCGCACCTCTTTATCGTTCAGTTGTTCATCCTCGGCCTTAGGCGGGCGCCGTCATTTCGTTTCGAGAAGCCGCCGGGCGATGACCTGCGCCTGAATTTCAGCGGCGCCTTCGAAGATGTTTAGAATGCGGGCGTCGCATAGAACCCGGGAAATCGGGTATTCCAGCGCGAAGCCATTGCCGCCGTGGATCTGCAAGCCGTTGTCAGCATTGGACCATGCGATACGAGCAGCGAGCAGCTTGGCCATCCCAGCCTCCAGGTCGCAGCGCCGCTCAGCGTCTTTTTCGCGGGCGGAGAAATACGTCAGCTGTCGCGCGATCATGATCTCAACGGCCATCATGGCGATCTTGCCGTAGACGCGCGGAAAGTGGATCAGCGACTTGCCAAACTGCTTACGGTCGATGGCATATTTCATCGCCAACTCCATCGCTGACTGGGCGACGCCGACAGCGCGTGCAGCGGTCTGGATGCGGGCGCTTTCGAAGGTTTTCATGAGCTGCTTGAAGCCCTGGCCTTCTTCGCCGCCCAACAGGTTTTCACCCTTCACCTTGAAACCGTCAAAGCCGATTTCGTATTCCTTCATGCCGCGATAGCCCAGCACCTCGATCTCGCCGCCGGACATACCTTCGGTCGGGAACGGGTTTTCGCAATCGCCGCGTTCTTTTTCCGCCAGAAACATAGACAGGCCGGAATAGTTGCTGGTGTCGGGGTCGGTCCGGGCAAGCAGCGTCATGACATCAGTGCGGGCGGCGTGGGTGATCCACGTCTTGTTGCCCGTGACGACGTAGTCATCACCGTCCTTGACTGCGCGGGTGCGCAGCGAGCCGAGGTCAGACCCGGTATTCGGTTCCGTAAACACTGCGGTCGGCAAAATTTCTGCTGCGGCGATCTTCGGCAGCCATTTCTGTTTCTGCTCTTCCGTGCCACCGCACAGGATCAGTTCTGCAGCAATCTCAGACCGGGTACCAAGGCTGCCAACGCCGATATAGCCACGCGACAGTTCTTCGGACACGACGCACATCGCCGTCTTGCCCATGCCGAACCCACCATATTCTTCCGGGATTGTCAGACCAAAGACGCCAAGTTCGGCCATCTCGGTAATGATCTCCATCGGGATCAGTTCATCCTTCAGGTGCCATTCATGCGCGTCGCCCATGACGCGGTCGTCGGCGAAGCGGCGGAACTGGTCGCGCACCATTTCGAATTCTTCGTCGAGGCCAGTTGCGCCGTAAGATGCAGCGCCTTGCGCCTCCATCATCAATTCTACCAGACGCTTCCGCGCTTCGTCGGTGTTGCCCTTGGCGACCAGCGTATTTACCGCTTCGGTCTGCAATTTGGCGGCGTCGACGCCAACGTCGCTGAGGCGAGCAATTTCGCCTTGGCTCATGATCAGGCCGCCTTGCAGCTGCGCCAGGTATTCGCCCGCGCCGATCTGCAAGAGCAGGCTTTCCATCTCACCAAACTTGCCATCTGCGGACAGACGCTCAGC
>CBFHXH010000247.1:0-1995 GCA_965659735.1 uncultured Pikeienuella sp. | reverse complement strand
CGTCATGTCGGCCAGACGCGATTTCAGCTGTTTCTGCTAGGCGGGTCCGATGGGCAGGCGCCAGGCCCCCTCGCCTGCTTCCTTTGCGGCTGTGAGGAACTGATCACAGAACGCGTCGTCATTGGAAAAGACGCCAGTGTTTTCATGTCCCAATGCGATGATTATCGCGCCCGTCAGGGTGGCGAGGTCGATCACAGCCTTCGGTTTGAAGCGTTCCTGCGTATACCAAAGCGCATCACACAGAACCATGCGCCCTTCGGCGTCGGTGCTGATCACTTCAACCGTGTCGCCCTTCATCGTCTTAACGATGTCGCCGGGACGCTGAGCGTTGCCCGCTGGCATGTTTTCAACCAGCCCAACCACGCCGACCACGTTGGCCTTGGCGCCGCGCAGCGCAAGCGCACGCATCAGGCCCGCGACGACGCCGGCGCCGCCCATGTCCATGGTCATGTCTTCCATGCCGCCAGCGGGCTTCAGGCTGATGCCTCCTGTGTCGAACACGACGCCTTTGCCGACAACGGCAAGGGGGGCTTCCTCGCCGCCGCCGTTCCATTTCATGACAACGAGTTTCGATTCGTCATCCGACGCCATGCCAACCGCCAGCAGGCTTTCCATGCCAAGTTCCTGCATTTCGGCTTCGCCGAGAATTTCAACCTCAAGCCCCAGTTCGCCCATTGCAGCGAGCCGGGCGGCGAAATCACCAGTGGTCAGGATATTTGCAGGCTCATTCACCAGATCGCGGGTGAAGAAGACACCCTCAGCCAGGGCCGCCATAGGCTGGCTGATGCGCGCGACGTCACCTGCCTGAGCGGAGGCGAAAATCACAGGTTTCTGGGAGGTGTCTTCGTCGTCGCCGTCTGTCTTGTAGACAATAAACTTGTAGCGGCGCAGGGCATAGCCAAAGGCGATCTCCGCCTGGATTTCAGCCGATCCAGCGCCAAAAAAGGTCAGCGCGGCGTCCCCTGTCCGCTTTGCGATCGCAGCGCCGGCCTTGCGCGCCGCCTGGTCTGTCACGTCGCCCTGCGCCACAACGATCAGGGTATCTGCGGCCATGCCGGTCGGCATTCCAATGACGCCGATATCACCGTCTTTTCCCTTGAAGCCGTCACTATCCAAAAGGCGCTTCACCGCGCCGTCGGTCAGCGCGTCAGCTTCGGCGGCGGCGTTACTCAGCGCGCCGTCAGACAGGGTGAAAACAACAACAGCGCCAGACGCCTCCGCCATTGGGGCGGCATCGGGTTCGACAAAGGAAATCTCAACAGGGTGGTTCATCTTTATCCTCGTAGGGCGAATTGATTGGCTAAGACGTAGCGCGATATGGCCATGGCGCCTAGGCGCGCCCTTGCCGCTGGTCGGGACCGGGGGCTAAGACAGGAACGTCAGTAAGGAATCGAGTCGTATATGCGCGCCGCCCGGATTATTATTGTACGCCTGCTTGCGGCGGCGATTTTGCCGACGTTCGGCGTTGCGGCCGCCGAGGACAAGCCGGTTTTTTCCCGACAATCTGATCGCCCCGTCGCTCTGGTCGCGGATCGTATCGATTATGACAGCGCCGCTGGCGTCCTCACCGCCACAGGCGCAGTCGAGGTTTATTATGACGGACGCACGCTGACGGCCGACAAGATCGTCTATCACAGTGAGGCGGATCAGATCAGCGCAGCGGGCGGCATCACACTGCGCACCGAAACCGGCGAGACGCTCTTTGCAGACACTGCCGATTTGGATACCGAACTGCGCGATGGTTTGATCCAGGGCGCGCGCAGCGTCATTGCAAATGGCGGTGCCAAGATCGCAGCTGTGGAGGCGCAGCGCGTCAACAACCGCTACAACCGACTGTCAAAAGCTGTGTTCAGCCCGTGCGAGGTTTGCGCCGCCAATCGAATTCCCCTGTGGCGCATTAGGGCGCGTCAGATCATCCATGATGAACTAAAGGGCGAGATTCACTACGACGAAGCGTATTTCGACGTCGCCGGCGTTACCGTCGCTTATCTTCCC
>CBFHXH010000246.1:0-2046 GCA_965659735.1 uncultured Pikeienuella sp. | reverse complement strand
TGGCGGATACCGCTGCGACGGTTGTCGGAACGGCCGTGGAAGCCACTGCGGACGTTGTCGGCGGCGCGGTTGATCTGGTTGTAGATTAACTCAGCAGGTCAGTCGTTGGCGCCGCCAATACGCGGCGTTTTTGTCGGCTCCACCCCGGCAATTGAAAACCCTGGCCCTGTAGAGGGTGATGCGGGCGCTGGCGCAGGTAGTGGGGGCGCAACAGGCTCAGCCGCCACCTCTTGTCGCTGAATCGGCTGCGGCGCGGGTTGTGGCTGCGCTGGCGCAGGGTGGCGCTGAACAGGCGCAGCTGTTTGCACGGGTTTGCGAAAGATCAGAACAGTGCTTTCTCGCAGAACCGGTTTTGAGAAAAAGCCGCTTTTTTCCTCTACTTGAAATCGGTCGGCGCGTTGATATTCCCATCCTTGGGCGGCCTCGGTGGCAATTGCTTCGCAAATGGCGTGGGCGGTCAGCGCGTCTTTGTCTTTAACGCCTTTGACCTTTTTCAAACGTCGCGGCGCTGCGACCGTTTTGTACTGGTACACTGTCATTGTACGTTCCCTCGGTTCCCTTTGCGCGGATCGGGTGCCGCCACTGGGTTCAGCGAATCCCTTAATCCGCAGAGCGGTTAAGCGTTACGGCGCAGCCGTGCGAAATGCAATTTCGGCGCGCCTTTGCGCCTATTCGACGCCCAGTTTCGCCTCGATGATAGCGTTCACAGCTTGCGGATTGGCCTTGCCGCCGCTTGCCTTCATGACCTGACCGACAAACCAGCCAGCCATCGACGGCTTAACCTTGGCCTGTTCAACCTTATCAGGATTGGCGGCCATAACCTCGTCCACAACAGCCTCAATCGCGCCCGTGTCGGTGACTTGTTTCATGCCGCGGGATTCCACAATCTCTGCAGGTTCGCCGCCTTCGGTCCAGACAATTTCAAACAGGTCTTTGGCGATCTTGCCTGAGATGTCGCCCTTGGCGATCAGGTCGATCACACCGCCAAGCTGCGCTGCGGTAACGGGGCTGTCGGCGACGGATTTACCCTCTTTGTTCAGGCGGCCGAATAGTTCGTTGATGACCCAGTTTGCGGCAGTTTTGCCGTCACGGCCTTTGGCGACGTCTTCAAAAAAGGCGGCGTCGGCGACGTCAGCGGTCAGAACCGACGCATCATATTCGGTTACGCCATAGTCGCTGACAAAGCGCGCTTTCTTAGCGTCTGGAAGTTCCGGCAACCCAGCCTCAATCTCATCGACCCAGGACTGTTCGAATTCTAAAGGCAGCAGATCAGGGCAGGGGAAATAGCGGTAATCATGTGCTTCTTCTTTGGACCGCATTGACCGGGTTTCACCCTTGCCAGGGTCGTAGAGCCGGGTTTCCTGATCAACGCTGCCGCCATCTTCCAGAATGCCAATCTGGCGCCGGGATTCGTATTCGATGGCTTGCTGAATGAAGCGCATGGAGTTCATGTTCTTGATCTCGCAGCGCGTGCCAAGATGGCCGAAATCGCCTGTTTCCCAGAATTTTTCATAGTCGCCAGGTTTACAGACCGACACGTTGACGTCAGCGCGCAGCGAGCCTTCCTGCATGTTGCCGTCGCAGGTATCGAGATAGCGCAGGATCTGGCGCAGCTTGCGCACGTATTCTGCCGCTTCTTCCGGTCCCCGGATGTGCGGTCGCGATACGATCTCCATAAGCGCGACGCCTGTTCGGTTGAGGTCAACGAAGCTCATCGTCGGATCCATATCGTGGATCGACTTGCCGGCGTCCTGCTCCAAATGGATACGCTCAATGCCGACACGTCGCCCGACGCCGGGTTCGAGGTCGACGATCACTTCGCCTTCGCCAACAACAGGATGCTTGAACTGGCTGATCTGATAGCCCTGCGGCAGGTCGGGGTAGAAATAGTTTTTCCGGTCAAACACTGAACGCAGGTTGATCGCCGCTTTTATGCCCAGCCCGGTCCGAATGGCCTGCTCCACGCAGAATTCGTTAATTACAGGCAGCATACCGGGCATGGCCGCATCGATCAGGCTGACATTGCTGTTTGGCTCGGCACCAAAA
>CBFHXH010000245.1:0-2147 GCA_965659735.1 uncultured Pikeienuella sp. | reverse complement strand
GACCATGTCGCCGTGTCGGGCGACGTGGTCAATTTCGGCCTGCCGCGTGAGTTTGAGGCGGGCGCAGCCTGGTTGACGCGCCTTGGCCTACCGATGTCGGTCAGCTTTGTCCCGGGAAATCACGAAGCGATCCACCGGGGTCATGAGGCCGCCTGCACCGACGCCTTTCGCCCGTTCACCACCGGTGATGATGGCGATAGCGGGTTTCCATTTTTACGGGTTCGGGGCGATATCGCGCTGATCGGCGTTTCATCCTCTATCGCGACAGCGCCGTTATTGGCGCAGGGTGCCGTTGGCCCCGGGCAGTTGGCGGCGCTGGCAGGGGTATTGCGCCAAACCAAAGGATTGGCCCGCGTTGTGATAATCCACCACCCTCCGGCCGGGTACTGCAAGCCGCGCAAAGGGCTGCGCGATGCACAGGCGTTTTGCGCCGTGCTGGCGGCGGAAGGGGCGGAATTGGTGCTGCACGGCCATAACCATCGCGCGCAGCAGGCATGGATTGAGGTCTCGTCCGGTCCGCGCATCCCGGTTGTCGGCGCGCCGTCCGCATCGGTTGGGTTTGGGTTCAAGGATGATCCCGCGGAATGGCGGCTGATCAATGTCGCAAGCGCCGCCAAAGGTTTCGACATCGCCATTCGCCGCCGCCGCATCACGCGGGATGGCGCGGTCGAAGACATTGGCGAAGTTACGCTGTCCTGACGACCTTTTCGCGCGTCAGCGGAATTTCGAACCAGAAGGTCGCGCCCCTGCCTTCTTCGCTGATCACACCGATCTGCCCGCGCATCGCCGACACCAGTTGGCGAGAGATGTTCAGACCAATCCCGACGCCGCCATGCCTGCGGGTTTCCTGTTCTTCGACCTGGTGAAACCGTTCGAATATGGCGTCGAGGTGATCTTCGGGAACACCGGGGCCATCATCCTCTACCTCAAAGCGGACCTTTTTGGCGCAGGCTTTCATGCGAACGACGACGCCGCCTTCGCCGGTGAATTTCACGGCGTTGATCACAAGGTTGCTCAGCACCTGGCGAATGCGTTTGCCGTCGCCCATCCATACGCCTTCGGTGGAGGAACAGATATCAAGCTTCAGCATCACGTCATGGGCGATTTCTGTCGCCTTTAACGCGCTGACCAGGTCTTCGGCCATTTCGGTCAGGTCGAGCGGGCAGATCGACAGCCGCAGCTCACCCGCTTCGATCATGGAAATATCCAGAAGATCGTCGACCAGTCCGGTTAGTGCTTTGGCGGAAGAGAGCAGAACATTGACGAATCTGTCCTGCCGTTCGTTCAGTTCGGTGTGCAATAGCAGCTCACCCATACCAATGACCCCGTTCATTGGTGTGCGCAGTTCATGGCTGAGCGTGGCGAGAAAGGCGTTCTTGACCCTGTTGGCGCTTTCGGCCTGCTGACGAGCGCGTTCCAGCCGCTGCCGTGTGCGCTCCAATTCGCGGTTACGCAATTGGGCCTGTTCCGCCTCGCGGATCAGTTTCAGCTTGCCTGACGCCATCGCTGCGATGGTGCTCAGCACTTCCAAATGGCGTTCGTTGAACACGCCGGCGCGGGCTTCTTCGCTGTCGATCACACCAACCACCTTGCCGTCGATCAGCATCGGAACGCAGACTTCAGACAGCGCGGGTTCAAGATCGGGGATGTAGGAAGGTTCCTTGCTCAGATCATCGATAATGATTGGCGCGCCTGTTTTGGCGACCTTGCCGGTCACCCCATCGCCCACGCGAATCCGCAACGAGTTGATGATATCGTCGCCTTTCAGGTTCTTCGCGCCGATGGCGGCGACCTGTCGCAAATAGTGGCCTAGTGGGTCAGTCAGATAGATGACGCAGTCATGAAACCCCAAATTACCAACGACTTCGCGGGCGACATGCCACATCAGCTCGGACGAGGTTTCGAGGTTCATAATGTCTACGGCGAACCTGTTGATGATGCGAAACAACTCTTCCGACGCGCTGAGGCGATCCTCAGCCTCTGCAAGCTGGGCTTCCAAGCTGGTCAGTCGTGGCATCGTCGCTTCATCCTACACGTTTGTGGCGAGTGCCCCGTTCACCCAAACGATCATGAACCAATCGTAGACCATTAGGTTGCATTAAGAACAGCAATTCCTTCTCCAAATGGTATTTCAACACATTTCAATC
>CBFHXH010000244.1:0-2180 GCA_965659735.1 uncultured Pikeienuella sp. | reverse complement strand
AAGCGTCAGACCGCCGGGACGGCCTGACGCTTGCATCGGTGCCTTCGGCTTGATTCCGATGCCGTTGGCGCAAATCCCGAACGTCCGCTCCGCCCCAAATGCTGCCCCAAAATCCTTATCGCACCCAGGTTTCACACCTTAAAGAATCACGAATACTTATATAATACTTATTAGAAAGCGTTTCACGCGCGAAACTCTGTCCCAAATTCCAGCCTAGAAAATGAAATCGCCGCTTATTTACATCTCGCTGACCGCCTGAACCAGTTCGCCATCGCTGCGCAGACCCGCATTCTGCACAACATCATCCGAAGCATGGTTGAGCGGCGTCGACATGGTCAGGATGTCGATCCAATCCTTATGATCGTCGTCCTTGGTCGACGACCTGGCCGCATCCCCCACTGTTTGCACAGCGGGCAGCAGCAGGCCTTCGGTTTCCCGATCTTCATCAACGCGGAAATCAAAGCTGTCTTTTGCTGCGTCTTCATCAAAGCGATAGGCGCCAAAAAGTTCCTCAGTCGGCATCGCATTTCCTCCTCTAGAAGGTTTTGCGTGTGTTCAAAGAATGAAATCGCCACCCATGTCCGTATCGACGGTGGCCGCAACAAGATTACCATCGCTGGGCACATTGGCGTCTGCGCCGGGCTTGCTGGTCGCCCAGTCGGTGGAAAGCACGTCGATCCACCTGTCACGGTCGCTGTCGGCTGAGCCATTCACGTCGTATGAGCTGATCATGATGCCATCCAGCTTGTATTCATAAGCCGTTTCGCCATCGTCCTCCGCAGGCTCGAATTCGAAGCGGTCCACCGCCGGATCGTCTTCATCCGGCGGCAGCGTCGACCCTTCGAACACCTGCTGGACTGCGGGGAGGAGGAGACCAGCCGTTTCTCCTCTAAATTATATAAATATAACAAAAACAATACTTTAGAAATATGTTGAGATTAAAAATGGGGTCGTATTTGGGGTCCATACTGTGGTTACTTTTCTCCAGAGAAGGCACCTGTCAGATGTTGATCCGCCTCCCCTCAGTAGGCTTCTGGAAATCCATTAGGGCGAAAGTCTATACTGGGTCGAGACAAAGATGTGTTGGGGCATTCAAATGGTACGAGCAGCGATCCTTAGCTTAGTGCTTATCATCGCGGGCGTTGGCAGTGCGTCTGCTAGCGAGTGCGGCAAGCTGTGTACTCACGACTGGTGGAATACAGCAACTCAGAGAGAAATAGCCGCTGAGATAGTGACTGTGGATGTGAACGCTCGGGATGAGAGAGGCTACACCCCGCTGCATTGGGCTGCTTTCGCCAGCACCCCTGCCGAAGTTTTGGCCCTTCTGGATGCCGGAGCAGATGCCAAAGCCAAGGATGATATGGATAAGACGCCTTTTGATTACGCTGTGGACAACAAAAAACTGAAAGGTATCGACGCTTACTGGCGATTGAACGACGCTCTGTATGACTAGAGGCTTAGCAAACCGGTCTCTGTAAGTAGCCTCTCCAGACCATAGCTCAAGCGCCACAATTTTAACTGGAAGCAGGCCCTAGCCCCAGATAATCCAAAAGGATCTTCTCAAGTATCTCGTCATCAGTCTGGTCGTTGCTCGGAGCTACCCTGTACATCGTAAAAAGCTGGTAAAGCCCGAATTTGCAGCCTCAGCTCTCATGTAAACTACTAATCGACTGGTTGTATGCTGGAGTCTGAAACTCTAATCAAAAATGACCCAGAACAAGGGGGCTAGACAGCTGGTTCAGGTGTTATCTGCACTCAGGCATGTAATTCAAAATTTCATCTGGATGCGGTCGGACACGCTCTGGTAAACTTGCCAAGACATCATCCATTACTTCGGCTGTTAGCGAAGCAACCTCACAGGCATACTGTTGACGAGTTCCGTCTGGGTTTTGTTCCTTCCAATCCTGAAAATCCTGTTCTTCAAAGTAAAATATCGCGCCAAGGCCTACGAATGGTAGTGCTGCCATGAGCCTTTGTAGTCGCGCTTTAGCTTTGGCCTTTGCCACCGCCTGAGCGACTTGCTTCCTATGTGCTACGGCAGTTGAGGCTGCCTTCGTGGTTAAAGCTGCAACTGTGGCACCCATTTGAACAGCCGAAACAGTCGCCGCTATTGTTGCTGACGCAAGAGCGAAGCTGAGCCAGCCAAGAAAGACAACATTGCGAAAAACATTAATTAATTT
>CBFHXH010000243.1:0-2183 GCA_965659735.1 uncultured Pikeienuella sp. | reverse complement strand
ATGGTGGTCGGATTAACGCCTTGCGCCTCCAACCGGTTTATTAGTGATCCGATTTTAGCTGCGGCGCCATCGGTGACGGCATCCAAAAGATCGTCGATCGCCACATCACCTGATCCAGGGACGCACATGATCACATCATCGCTCGAAAGCGGTTGTTCATCGCTCAGCTTGTAGAGCGAAAGCCGTCCAATCAAGTCGGCCAAAGCTCCGCGATCAACCGTTTGTGCGAATGCCACAAGATCGCGAATGGCGTCTTCGTCTACAGATTGAATGCCTGCCTTCGCCAAGGCGTTCTCAATCTCTAGGCGATCAACCGCGGTCACGTAACAAGGTGCAGAGACTGCAGAATTCGACCCTTCAAACAACTTTCTCAGTTTAGATCGCGCCGGTAAAACCCCAGCTGTGATGATGACAAATCCGTCGTCGGGTTTTGCCTGATCCAAAACGTCACTCAGTCCTGCGGCCAGACCATCTGTTCCGTTTTCGATAATGACTACTGGTTCGCCGCCAAAAAACCCTCGGGCGCGCATGGCGTCTGCGATTACTTCAGGTTTGCGCCGCGCTTCACCCACATCCAGCTGGGTCACACCATGATCACCATCGTCACCAATGATCGCCATTAGTGCTTCCTTTCGCCTACGGGTGACCTCAGTGCTGTCCTCGCCATAGATCAGAAGGGCCTTGTACCGTAGATCAGGCACCTCACAGAACCGCGCCGCTTCTCTGGCATTAAGCTTCACGATCCGTTGGACTGGTTAAATAGGGCGGTCAGGCGTGCCGCGGTCAACTCCGCCAGCTCAACGGCCAACCGCGAACGCGCTGCTTTTTCTGCAGATTTTGCGGCATAGGCTGACGCTGTCGCATCGTACCCTGTGAACGCTGCAACGGTATCGCTAAGCACAACATTACCCGTCGCGATTTCCACCAAGGACCATTCGGCCTGCCCTGATAACCGATACCGCGTCACGTCCGAAGCTTGGGTGATTGCGATACCGGTTTCATCCATCGCAATGCGGCTATCCAGCCGATATTCCGCGCCTTGGCTTCCGTCGCCAATGCGCCGGTGCATCCGTTCGCGAAAAGCAAAGCTGTCAGGATCCTTTGCTTCGGGCAGAAAAATGCGTCCGCTAGCGGATCGGGCTTTTGACTCCTGTACCTGCATCGGTTCGAAACCGCAGGCAGAGGCAAGACTGCCCAGCCCCAGGGCCAGAAATGATCTGCGATCAGAACACGACATTGACGATCCGTCCTGGCACGACGATCAACTTCTTAGGCGCCGCGCCATCAAGGAATTTTTCCACTGCCGGATCAGCCAAAGCCATGGCCTCAATGTCAGACTTGTTTGCATCAACAGCAACAGAGATTTCAGATCGCCGCTTACCATTGATCTGGATTGGAAGAACAACTTCGTCATCTTTTAGCAGGCGCGCCTCGACAGCTGGCCAGGGCGTTTCCGCAAGAACGGTCGACCTGCCAAGCCTTGTCCAGCATTCTTCCGCCAGATGCGGCGTCATCGGCGCCATCAACTGCGCAACAGTTTGTAGCGCCTCCTTCAAAGCGGCGCGATCGGCGTCAGATTTGGCGTCGAACTTGGTGATGGCGTTCGCTATTTCATAGATCCGCGCGATCGCCTTGTTGAAAGCAAAATTCTCAATGTCCCCAGAAACGCCCTCAATAGTACGATGTGTCACTTTCCTAAGCGTATCTGCATGCGCATCTTCGCCGAATTCATCGCTTCCAAGGTGGTCCGCCGCCTCATCCACCATCCGCCAGATGCGCTGAAGGAACCGCCATGCCCCCTCTGCGCCTGCGGTCGTCCATTCAACATCGCGCTCTGGCGGGCTGTCAGACAACATGAACCACCGCGCCGTGTCAGCGCCGAATTGTTCAATAATGTTTTCCGGGTCCACGACATTGCGTTTGGACTTCGACATCTTGATCGACGGTCCTACGGTAACTGGCCGCTGAGTCTCAGTGACTTCGTAACCGCCCTCAACCGGCTTGATCTCATCCGGTGACATCCATTTTCCTTCGGGATCCTGATAGGTTTCGTGACAGACCATGCCTTGCGTGAACATGGCGTCAAACGGTTCTTCAGCGCTTTTTGGCAGCCAGCCGGTGCGCGACATCGCACGGCACCAGAACCGGGAATAAAGCAAGTGCAGGATCGCGTGTTCAACACC
>CBFHXH010000242.1:0-2221 GCA_965659735.1 uncultured Pikeienuella sp. | reverse complement strand
CCGCACCATCGAGCAGGCCAGCGATGTGGAGCAAGGTCGACTTGCCTGCGCCCGATGGCGCCGCCAACGCAACAATCTCACCCTTGGCGATGCTCAGATCGACGGCGCGCAGCACCTCAACCGCCGTCTCGCCAGATCCATAGGTTTTCGAAACCCCTGAAAGGGAAAGCGCATCATTCATAACGCAGCGCCTCAACAGGATTCATTCGCGCCGCGCGCCAAGCCGGATACAACGTGGCGACAAAGGCGAGGCCGAGCGCAATGGCCACTGTCATCCACACGTCAGACCAGTGCATCTGCGCCGGGATTTCAGTCAGAAATCGGACAGAAGGATCCCAAACAGATCCACCGACGATTACCTCAACCAGTCTCTGTATCGCTCTGATATTAAGAGAAAAAAGTACACCCAGACCAACACCTAACAATGTGCCAATCACGCCGATTGAGGCGCCGCAGATAAAGAACACCCTCATGATCGCACCGCGTGTCAGGCCGAGAGTACGAAGGATGCCAATATCCCGGCCCTTATCCTTCACCAGCATGATCAGGCCCGAAATTATGTTGAGGGCGGCGACCAGAATGATCAGGCTGAGAATAAGGAACATAACCACACGTTCCGTCCTCAACGCTTTCAGGTAACCGCCATTCTGTTCTTTCCATGTCCAAAGGCGCACCGGAACGTCCACAGCCTTGAGCAGGCCCGGCACATAGCTTTCGATCAGCTCTGGCCGTTCGGTCATAACCTCGATCATGTCGATACGGCCCTGTTTCAGAAAGAACTTCTGGGCTTCGTCCAACGGCATGTAGATCAGCAGCTTGTCGTATTCCGACATACCGATCTTAAAGATATAGGCGATGGGAAAGGACCTGATTGTCGCTGGCGCAGGCCCCAGAACAGTACGGATGCCTTTGGGCGATATCAGCTTGATGCTATCGCCGACACGCAGGTTCAGTTCGTCCGCAATCCCGGCGCCAATGGCGATGCCGCCCATCCCAAAATCCGCCAGCGCACCTTCGAAATCTTCGGGATCCGCCAAAGCGGACAATGTGGCCGCATCTTCGGGCCGAACGCCGCGCACCAGAACGCCGACATTGCCGGACCGGGTTGAGGCGAGCACGCGCCCTTCGATGATTGGCGCCGCACGCGTCACGCCCGGAACGGTCGCCGCCTTGGCGGCCAGTGCCTCATAGTCATCCAGCGCCGCCGCAGCAGGCAGGATCAGCACGTGGCCGTTGGTGCCCAAGATGCGGTTCACCAGTTCGAACCGAAACCCATTCATCACAGACATCACGATTATCAGCGTCGCGACGCCCAGCATGATGCCAACCAGCGAAAACCCCGTGATCGCCGAGATGGCGCATTCCTTGCGCCGAGCGAGCAGATAGCGCCCCGCAATCATCCATTCGAACCCGGCGAAGGGGCGCGTCGCCATCAGCTGTAGATCTCAACCAGCCGCGCGACGGCGTCATTGGGGCTGACCTCAACCGACTCGCCGGTCTTGCGGCTGGTCAATTCAACCTTGCCTTCCTTCAGCCCGCGCGGACCAACGGTAATGCGCCATGGTAGGCCGATCAGGTCCATCGTGGCGAATTTGCCCCCTGCCCGTTCGTCGCGATCATCATAAAGCGGGTCGATCCCAGCGGCGGTAAGCTTGGCGTAAAGATCCTCGCAGGCCGGATCGGTCAAAGCATCGCCCTGGCGCAGGTTCACAATGCCTGCGCCAAACGGGGTTACCTGTTCGGGCCAAATGATGCCCTTGTCATCATGGCTCGCTTCGATAATCGCGCCAATCAGACGGCTGACGCCGATGCCGTGCGATCCCATGTGAACGGGGGTCTTGTTACCCTCACCATCCGTGACAGTCGCACCAAGAGCTTCGGAATACTTCGTGCCGAAATAGAAGATCTGGCCAACCTCGATGCCCCGCGCGACCTTGCGACGGTCTTCAGGGATCTCGTTGAACAGCGCCTCTTCATGTGTTTCGTCCGTGCGGGCGTAGCGGGATGTGAATTCCCCCAGCACAGCCTGACATTCGTCAACATTGTCATAGTCGATTGTCCGATCACCGAAGGTCAGATCCGCAACTGCGCTGTCATAAAAGACTTCAGATTCTCCCGTATCGGCCAGAACCAGAAATTCATGGGTATAGTCGCCGCCAATCGGGCCGCCATCGGCACGCATCGGGATCGCTTTCAGCCCCATCCGCTCATACGTGCGCAG
>CBFHXH010000241.1:0-2256 GCA_965659735.1 uncultured Pikeienuella sp. | reverse complement strand
AGGCCCAGGTCGGCGGCCAGCGCCTGGAATTCGGCGACCTTGGCGAGGTTGACGCTGAGGTTTGGCTCGGTGAACCTTGGGTTGTTGGACAGGAACGGATAGTTCGCCGCCGTCTCAGCCGAATGCGGGCGATCGGTCAACATGCCCCGGCCGACAGGCGAAAAGGCGACCATGGACGCGCCCAGCTCAGCACAGCTTTGCACCAGGCCCAGTTCGGGGGACCGGGTTTGCAGCGAGTATTCGGACTGCACCGCCGCCACGGGATGTTCGGCGTGGGCCTTGCGCAGGGTGGTGGGCGCAATCTCGGAAAAGCCAAAGCCGCCGATCTTGCCTTTGGCGATCAGCGTGCCGAGAAAGCCTGCGACCTCCTCCACTGGTGTTTCCTGAACACGGCGGTGGACGTAGAAGAGGTCGACGTGATCGACGCCCATGCGTTTCAGCGAGCCGTCCAGCTCGCTTTCCAAATGGGCGGGATCATTATCGAAATAGTTCTTTCCATCCTCACCGCGACGGATCGACGCCTTGGTCGCGATCTTGAAGGGATTGTCCGCCCGCTTGGCCAGCCACGATCCGATGAAGGTTTCTGAGCGGCCCATGCCATAGACGTTGGAGGTGTCGATATGATCGATCCCTAGATCGAGGCATGCGTCCAGGATGGCGTGGCTGCCCTCCTCGGTCGAGGGGCCGTAGAAGTTGGTGAAAGACATCGCGCCGTAGCCCAGCGCGCCAACCTTGGGGCCGGTCTGGCCGATCTGTACTTGTTTCACGCGTGAAATCCTTATTTGGGGGCCATGCGAATGGCGCCGTCCAGACGGATCGTCTCGCCGTTCAGCATCGGGTTTTCGATGATCGACTTGGCGAGTTTGGCATATTCCGTTGGCTGGCCAAGGCGGGGCGGGAAGGGGACCTGCGCGCCCAGGCTGTCCTGCGCTTCCTGCGGCAGACCGGCCATCATCGGCGTCATGAACAGACCAGGCGCAATCGTCATCACCCGCACGCCCGACCGCGACAGGTCGCGAGCCATTGGCAGGGTCATGCCCACGACGCCCGCCTTGGACGAAGCATAGGCGAGCTGCCCGATCTGGCCGTCAAAGGCGGCGACCGAGGCGGTGTTGATGATCACGCCGCGTTCATTGTCGCCATTCACCGGATCGGCGGCGGCCATGCCGGCCGCAGCCTGGCTGGCGGTGTTGAAGGTGCCGATCATGTTCACAGCGATCACCTTGGCGTAAAATTCCGCGTCATGAGACGACCCATCGCGGTTCACAGTGCGCTGGGCCGGGCCAATGCCTGCGCAGTTCACGCAAATGCGTTCCTGGCCCTGCGCCGAGCGGGCTGCTTCGAACCCTGCTGCGACCGAGGCGGGGTCGGACACGTCCACCTTTACGAACATGCCACCCAGTTCTGCGGCTAGTTCTTCGCCCTTGTCCGCGTTCATGTCGAACAGCGCGACCTTTGCGCCGCCGCTTACCAGTATGCGCGCCGTCGCTTCGCCAAGTCCCGATGCGCCGCCGGTGATCACCGCTGAGAGGCCTGAGATATCCATGTTCTATCCTTCCATGTTCGCCAGTTGCGCGGACATTACCGATGTGGCCGCAGGGGCGCGAGGCGAAAGTCACAAGTCTGACATCGCGTCAGTGATAGGCTTGTCCGCCGGACCTGCATCAGCGATTAAGGGCCATGGACGTCGATCAGATCACCAAACGCCCCGTCCAGATGTCACCCGACGAAGTCGCCGCCGCCCTTGCCGTTCTGAACTGGGGTGAGGGTTACGCGCAGGCGATCCGCGCCGGCTGGCGTGGCGGCTGGCCTGAGTGATCCGTTCGCGCCGCGGGGCGTTGGCTGCGTTTATCGCTCTCTTCAGACGCGCCTGACCTCGCGCCCCCGCTTGACCGGCGTTGGGGCGACGGGAACAGTTCCGCAAAAGACTGGGAGAGCCATAATGACCAACTTCGTCACCTTGCCCTATCTGGGCGTCACCGCCGTACTGGAAAAGATATTCACGACCGGCGGCGCTTCGCCAGCCGAGGCTACGGCGGTGGCCGAAGGGTTGGTCATGGCCAACCTGTCTGGACATGACAGCCACGGCGTGATCCGCACGCCCCGCTATGTCGAAGCCGGGATCAGCGGCACCTATGTCTATGGCCAGAACATTTCAGCTGTGATCGACACAGACAGCTTTGCGCTGGTGGATGGGAACGCCGGGTTCGGCCATTGGGTCGGCGCGCAGGCGGTCGATCTGGGCATCGAAAAGGC
>CBFHXH010000240.1:0-2317 GCA_965659735.1 uncultured Pikeienuella sp. | reverse complement strand
CGTGATGCTGGTCGACCTGCGCCCCAAAGGCGTGAAGGGCAACGCCACTGAGAAGGCGCTTGGCCGTGCACATATCACCTGCAACAAGAACGGCATCCCGTTCGACCCTGAAAAACCAATGGTCACATCAGGCGTTCGCCTTGGCACGCCAGCGGGCACGACGCGCGGGTTTGGCGAGGAAGAATTCCGCACCGTTGGCGATCTGATCGTGGAAGTTGTCGATGGCCTCGCCGCCAATGGCGAAGACGGCAACGCCGAGGTCGAAGCAGCAGTCAAAGCCAAAGTAGAGGCGCTGAGCAAGCGTTTCCCAATCTACGACACAATTTGATCGTAACGTTCTAAAGGAAAAGCGCCGCCTCAGTCATCCTGAGACGGCGCTTTTGAGTTTTTAGATGGTCGTCGACGATCAACCGCCGACGTAAACGCCTTTCGGGCGGTAGAAGACTTTCTGATTGTGCAACCGACCGAGCAATTCCGAAACACGATTGGCGTCATCTTTGCCATCTGCGCCTTGTACTTTCCGAAGTGCGGTTTCGATCAGCTCCATGTCATCCACGTTGAGTTCGAAGGTCGTATTGTACTTTGCCATCTCTCACCTCTTTATCGATCTGCTAATTTCTGTGCAGCGATAATCCAAGCTGCCATTGGCGCACGTTTCCCATAGGAAACTCCGCAATGACAGTTTTTCTGGGTGAGTTTGTAAATTGCGATATTTACAAATACACATTCTGTAAATTTGTGTAATTCACAGGAGCGCACCAATGAAAACCTATGTAGGACCCCGCCTGCGACGATTACGTGGCGAACGCGACCAGACGCAGGCGGAAATGGCCAAGGCGCTGGGGATCAGCACCTCTTATGTCAACCTTCTGGAAAAGAATGAGCGGAGCATCTCCGTCTCCGTCCTCCTGAAGCTTTTTGAGGTCTATGGTGTCGACTGGCGCGACATCTCTGATGATGAGCAAACCAAGCAGCTCGCCGACCTGCGCGCCGTGATTCACGACCCCCTATTCGACCAATCCCGCCCAGATCTGCCGCAACTGCGAGCAGCGCTGGCTCATTGCCCCGATGTCGCTGCCAGCCTTCTGATCGTGCATACGGCCTATCAGGAATTAACAGACCGTATTCTCAGCGGCGCAGGCGGCAACCCTCGCGACCTTGGCGCAACCTCGCCCGAGGCGTTGGTTCATGGGTTCTTCCGGAAACGCGATAATTACTTTGAACCCCTTGAAGAAGCCGCGGAAACGCTGGCAAGCGACGGCGAGCCGGAGCGGGATGAGGTTTATTCCTGGGTCAAGGCTAGGTTAAAGGCGGATTTCGGCGTCACCGTCATGCTGAAATCTGTCGCCGACCAGCCCCATTCCCTGCGCCGTTTCGATGCGAAGAAGGGAGAGATACACTTGAGCGAGGCGCTCGATTACCCCAATCGGATTTTTCAGCTGCTCCATGTCCGTTGTCTGGTTCAATGCAAAGAGATCCTTGATGACCTGATCGCGGATGCGAACCTGCCGGATGATCAGGGCCGCATGCGGTGCCGGGTGGAATTAGCGAACTATTTCGCCGCCGCCGCATTAATGCCTTACGATCGATTCCATGCGGAAGCGATGGCGTCAAAATATGATTTCGACCACCTCGCCACCCGGTTTGGCGTGAGCTTTGAGCAAGCCTGCCACCGCGCCATCACGCTCCGCCGCCCGGGGGCTGCAGGCGTTCCCTTATTCTTCTTCCGCATCGATCATGCGGGGAACGTCGCCAAGCGGTTCAATTCCACCGACTTCGTATTGGCTGAGCTTGGCGGCGCCTGCCCGCGATTACAGGTGCACACTTGTTTCCGCACGCCCGGTCGGGTTGTGACACAGCTTGTCGAGATGCCTGATAGCAGCCGCTATATAGTATGTTCGCGCACTGTGGATCGCCCCAGCACGACAAGGATGAGCCAGGATAAGCGGCTCAGTATCGCGATCGGCTGCGGAGAGGAACACGCAAGTTTGATTGGCTATGCGGACGACCTTAGCGTCTCAACGGCCTATGCGACCAAGATCGGGATCAATTGCCGGATTTGTCCCCGCCTTCATTGCGATCAACGGGCGCAGCAGGCGGTGGTTGCAAGCGCGCCGATAGACGAAAACCTTCGAGGACCGACGAAGTTTGAATTTTAGGCCTAAGCTTTCAGCTCGCGCCTTATTCCTCGGCAAGCAACTTGAACACGATCTGTACGGTTGCGCCCCGTGTCGCGTCCTTGATGAAAATGCTGCCGCAATGCACTTTCGCCACTTTGCGGGTGATCGCAAGGCCACGCCCGCTGCCCTCAGACTGG
>CBFHXH010000239.1:0-2394 GCA_965659735.1 uncultured Pikeienuella sp. | reverse complement strand
GGGTGTTGCCGGTCGCATCGACAAGCAAATGACGCAGGATGCGGTCGACCAGCCAGGGTGGGATGTCCTTGCCAGCGTTCTGGATCGGGTTCGGGATCTGGCCGAGCGCCAGTTCCAGTTCAATAAGTTGATCATCGCGTGCCTCGTCGATGCGTGGCGCCTGGCTGGTCGGGCCGAAGAACAGGCCGGAAAAGAGGTAGCTGAGCGATGGATGACGCTGCCAGTACCGGATAAGCGAAGCGAGCACGTCGGGGCGTCGCAGGAACGGGCTGTCGTTCGGTGTCTGTCCACCGACCACGACATGTGCGCCGCCGCCAGTGCCGGTTGGGCGACCGTCCAGTTCAAATGTCGAAGCGTCGAGCCCGCAGACGCGTGCTTCGTGATATACGGTCTGGGTGATGGTGCTCAGCTCATCCCACGACTTTGCGGGCTGGACGTTCACCTCAATCACGCCGGGGTCGGGTGTGACGCCAATTACGTTCAGGCGGGCGTCGCGGGGCGGGGTGTAGCCTTCGATATGCACCGGTTGGTTCAGGTCTTCGGCCGCTTCTTCGACTGCGGCGATCAGATCGACGAATTCCTCGGCTGATTGGGTCGGGGGAAGGAAGACGCAGATTGCGCCGCCGCGGTCCTCGACCGTCAGCGCGGTGCGCACGGCGACGCCCGGCTGCAGCGTGTCGCCGGGAGCGACGTTGCGCATTATCGCCGCCTCGCGCCGGGCTCGGTCGTCGCGGACGCGTTCCCAGAATTCTTCAACGTCATACCCGCTTGCGTCCTCGTCGATAGGCGCGTCGCCATAGGTGCCATAGCCAAGGCCCGCCGCATAGACGCCGGGCGCCTGTTTGCGCACGGCCCTCCGAGGCAGGTTGCGGCGTTGGCGCATGTGGACCGGGTCAAATGGGTCGGATTCGTGAAGGAAGGGATAGTCTTCCTCTGGCAACCAGGTGAGCGAGTTCAGCGGCAAACGAAACCCAGCGGGGCTGTCGCCGGGGATCAGCATCAGGCGATTTGAACGCGTGCGCCAGATGTCGGACTGCCATTTGAACTGACGCCCGGATCGGCGCACGCGGCCCTGCTGGGCCTGAACGGGCAGGACAAAGCTGCGCGGTGTCGTCAGGCCGCGGTCAAAGACGCGGGCGAGCCGTTCGCGCGCTTCGGGGTCTTCCAGCTTGTTGTCCAATGGGTCGACATTGATGGGGAGGCAGTCTTCCTCGCGTAGGTATTCAACCGGGTCTTCGAATGCGGGCGTGACGCCGCCCATATCAACTTCCAAACGCTCTGCGATCCGATAGCACAGCTTTTCGGCCTTTCCCGGCGTCGCGCCGGTGTTCGCTTCAGGTGCGATCAGTTCAGGGTCGAGCCACAACGCCTCATCATCCGACCGCCAGAACAGGGAAAATGCCCAGCGAGGCAGTTGCTCGCCCGGATACCACTTGCCCTGACCGTAATGCATCAGGCCATTTGGCGCGAACTTGGTGCGGAGGCGACGGATCAGTTTGTCGGCATAGGCGCGTTTGGTCGGCCCCACGGCGCCGGTGTTCCATTCATCAGCGTCACGATCCGAGGCGGCGACGAACGTTGGCTCGCCGCCCATGGTCAGGCGTACATCGCCATCTTGCAGCCTTTTGTCGATCTCACGCCCCAACGCGTCGACCTTGGCCCACTGGGTGACAGTGTAGGGGGACGATACGCGCGGCGTTTCCAGGACGCGATCAACGGACATTTCATGCCCAAATACTACTTCGCAAGGCTCCAACGCGCCAGAGATCGGCGCAGCCGAAGATGGATCCGGCGTCGCTGCCAGCGGAATATGTCCTTCCGCCGCCAAAAGGCCGGAGGTCGGGTCAAACCCGATCCACCCGGCGCCAGGCATGTAGATTTCTGTCCAGGCGTGAAGATCGGTAAAGTCCGCATCTGGTCCGTCGGGCCCGCCATCGACCGACCGTTGATCAACAGTCAGCTGGATCAGGTATCCCGAAACAAATCGCGCAGCGAATCCATGATGGCGCATGAGTTGCACCAACAGCCAAGCGCTGTCACGGCAGGATCCCAGGGCCTTTTTCAGGGTGGTTTCAGGGGTCTGCACCCCAGGTTCCATTCGCACAGTATAGTCGATCATTTGCTGCAGGCGCTGGTTCGCTTCAACCAGATAGTCCAGCGTAACCTCTCCCGGTTTTGGGCGGGTTTCCTCAATCAAAGCCTTCAAAAGCGGCCCGGCGGCGCGTTTCAGCAAGTAGGGGCGCAGGTCCTTTTTCAGCGCCCGATCATATTCAAACCCGATTTCCTGGCATTCTTCCTCGATGAAGAAATCAAATGGGTTGATCGCGGCCATTTCGACGTGAAGGTCAACCTCAACTGCGAAATGATCGACGCGTTCTGGAAAGACCAGGCGGG
>CBFHXH010000238.1:0-2401 GCA_965659735.1 uncultured Pikeienuella sp. | reverse complement strand
CCCTCTGCATCTTTGTCTAAAAAATATCAGCAGCGCAGCGGTCGCCCGCAAGGGCGACCCAGCGGAACGCCGACGAAGGGCTTAGCCTTCGTCTTCTTTCTTGATCTCTTCGCCAGTTTCCTGGTCGATGATTTTCATCGACAAGCGTACCTTGCCACGATCATCAAAGCCCATCAGCTTAACCCAGACTTCCTGGCCTTCTTTCACCAGATCTTTCGGGTTGGAGCCGCGCTCATACGTCATCTGAGAGATGTGGACGAGACCGTCGCGCTTGCCGAAGAAGTTCACGAAGGCGCCAAAGTCCATGATCTTGACGACCTTGCCTTTGTAGATCTTGCCGGCTTCCGGTTCGGCCACGATCGAATTGATCAATTCACGCGCTTTCTCGATCGCTGCGCCGTCCGGCGAGGCCAGCTTGATGATGCCTTCGTCATTGATGTCGACCTTTGCGCCCGACTCTTCAACGATAGAACGGATCACCTTGCCGCCCGAGCCGATCACTTCACGGATCTTGTCCGGGTTGATCTGCATTGTTTCAATCCGCGGCGCGTGGGCCGAGAATTCCTGACGACCGGCGGTCAGCGCCTTGGACATTTCGCCCAGGATGTAGCTGCGGCCGTCTTTGGCCTGCGCCAGCGCCTGCTTCATGATCTCTTCAGTGATGCCGGCGACCTTGATGTCCATCTGCAGGGACGTGATGCCTGCTTCGGTGCCCGCGACCTTGAAGTCCATGTCGCCCAGGTGGTCTTCGTCACCCAGAATGTCGGTCAGAACTGCGAACTGGCCATCTTCCTGCAAGATCAGACCCATTGCGACGCCAGCAACCGGCGCTTTCAGCGGAACGCCTGCATCCATCATCGACAGCGAGGCGCCGCAGACAGTGGCCATGGAAGATGAACCATTGGATTCGGTGATCTCCGACACGATGCGGATCGTGTAGGGGAAGTCCGTCGCCGGCGGCAGAACCGCCTGCAGCGCACGCCACGCCAGCTTGCCGTGACCGATTTCGCGGCGGCCAGGGCCCATCATGCGGCCTGCTTCACCGACCGAATACGGCGGAAAGTTGTAGTGCAGCATGAAGTTGGAGCGGTATGTGCCTTCCAGCGCGTCGATCATCTGCTCATCATCGCCGGTGCCCAGCGTGGTGACGACCAGCGCCTGCGTCTCACCGCGGGTGAACAGCGACGAGCCGTGGGTGCGCGGCAGGACAGAGACGTCCGATACGATGGACCGAACCGTCGACAGATCGCGACCGTCGATGCGTTTGCCGGTGGCGATGATGTCGCCGCGAACAACCTCAGCTTCCAGGTCCTTGAACAGGCCTTTGGCTGCGACTTCCGCTTCGTCCTCTTCCAGGCCTTCCTTGATGATCTCACGGGCGGCGGAAATGGCGGCGGTGCGTTCCTGTTTGTCAGTGATCGCGAAAGCAGCGCGCATTGGCGCTTCGCCCAGACCTTTGACCTTGGCGTAGAGCTCTGAATTGTCGGCAGGCTCAAACGGGAACGGCTCTTTCGCGCAGTCTTCAGCCATGTCGATGATCATGTCGATGACAGGCTGCATCTGTTCGTGGCCAAAGGTGACCGCGCCCAGCATTTCTTCTTCCGAAAGCTCGTATGCTTCGGATTCGACCATCATCACGGCGTTCTTGGTGCCGGCCAGAACCATGTTCAGGCGGCTGTCCTTGACGTTTTCGACCTTCGGGTTCAGCACGTATTCGTTTTCGCCGGTGTAGCCGACGCGAACACAGCCGATCGGGCCGCGGAACGGGCAGCCAGAAATGGTCAGCGCGGCCGAAGCGGCGATCATAGCGACCACATCGGGGTCGTTTTCCATGTCGTGGCTCAGCACAGTGCAGATGACCTGGGTTTCATGTTTGAAACCGGGGACGAACAGCGGGCGTATCGGACGGTCGATCAGGCGCGATGTCAGCGTCTCTTTTTCCGTCGGGCGCGCTTCACGCTTGAAGAAACCGCCTGGGATTTTACCAGCGGCGTAGTATTTTTCCTGATAGTGCACGGTCAGAGGGAAGAAATCGAAGCCGACTTTCGGCTTCTTTTCAAACACCACGGCGCACATGACGCTGGTTTCGCCGTATGTGGCGATGACGCAGCCATCGGCCTGGCGGGCCATCTTGCCCGTTTCCAGGGTCAGCGTTTCGCCGCCCCATTCGATGGATTTTTTAGTGATATCGAACATTAAGTTCCCTTTCGGACGGTCGGCGCCCCCTTGGGCGTCCTCCCGCGTGGTTCTGTGAAGATATATCCCTGAACGCGCCCCCCAGAACCAATGGAAGCCCGCCCTTCGGACGTGATCGTCGCGATTTCGCCGCCCACAGTCTGGGGCGAAGGGGTGCGCGAACAAACCCTTTCAGAATGCAAAAACGCGCCCACTAAGAGGCGCG
>CBFHXH010000237.1:0-2480 GCA_965659735.1 uncultured Pikeienuella sp. | reverse complement strand
GCGCTTCCATCACCGCGCGCGAGACGATGTTCTCTGATGCGATCAGCTCAATCTCGTCGCGCTGGCGGCTGAGCTCGTTCTGAATCGCGCCGAAAATTTCCGCATCGCGCTCGGCGAGCGGTTGGGTGAAGAAACCGGCGTCTTTTGTGGCGGCGTCCATGGGTCTGGCTCCTGATTAGATGTCCGTGTTGTGTTTCGTATAGGAAACTTGGCGCGGAAACTCACTGCATATTTGCGACCCTTGCGGGGGCAGGGCCGCCAATCTGTTGACCATTTAGCGTGGCGGGCTGCGTTTGTCCCCCGTCAAACCGTCGCGCGCCTTCGGGTGTGTTGACGTGATTCTATTCACTCTTTGGCTGATCTTCCCTTGTGGACACCCGCGCCAGTCGTCACTGTGCATTGAAACGAGACCCGGGGGATCAGGGCATGACATTCAACAGCATTCACTTCGCAGCCAGTAACTCGCAGGCCGCGCAAACTGCGCTTCCCACATTGATTGACCGCTATGGTCAGACGCCGGCGCAACAGGCCGACGTGATCGTCGCGCTGGGGGGCGATGGTTTCATGCTCCACATGCTGCACGATACGATGCACTTGCCTGCGCCGGTTTATGGCATGAACCGGGGCTCCGTTGGCTTCATGATGAACGACTATCACGAAGATGATCTGCTGGAACGTTTGAACGCGGCCGAGACGACCACGATCAACCCCTTGCGGATGCGCGCCATAACGGTGAATGGCCTTACGACCGAAGCGCTGGCGATCAACGAAGTGTCGATGCTGCGCCAGACCTATCAGGCGGCCAAGCTGCGGATCAGTGTCGATGGCCGCGAACGGCTGGAAGAACTGATCTGTGACGGTGCTCTGATCGCCACGCCAGCGGGGTCCACCGCCTATAACCTCTCAGCCCACGGCCCGATCTTGCCGATCGAAAGCGATCTGATGGCTCTGACCCCGATTTCGGCGTTCCGCCCGCGACGCTGGCGCGGCGCTCTGCTGCCACATGGGGCCGAGGTGAAGATTGAGGTGCTTGAGGAATCGAAACGCCCCGTTCTGGCGGTCGCCGACAGCACCGAAGTGCGTCAGGTGTCGACGGTCGAAGTCGCGTTCCATAGCGAGATCGAAATCAAGTTCCTGTTCGACCCGGGCCATGGCCTGAATGAGCGTATTCTGAAGGAACAGTTCCTGGCCGAAGGTTGACCTGACCCGCCTCAGGCCGCATCTAAGTTGAAAGCGCGCAGGAGGCTTGGATGACACTGGCGGAACAGGCCCGATGGTGGGGGGTAGGGCTGATCGCCCTTGTACTGATCCTGCTGCTGCTGGCGAATGTGCTGGCGCCCTTTCTTATGGGCGCCGCGATCGCCTATTTCGCCGATCCGATCGCTGACAGGCTGGAACGACGTGGCCTGTCGCGCGTTCTGGCGACAGTCATCATCACCGCTTTGTCAGTGCTGACCTTCGTGGTGATAGTTGCGATCATCACACCCTTGCTGGTTGACCAGATCAGTCTGGCCATCACGTCGGCCCCCGACCTGATCAACGGTGTGAAACTGTTGCTGGAGGGGAAATTGCTGCCGATGCTCGACGTGGACGTTCAAAGCGGGAATGTCCTTTCTGAAGCATTGACCAAGTTCCAGAACCAGGTTCAGGACCTTTCATTAAAGGTGGTGCAAAGCATCTGGTCGATCAGCCTGGCGGGGATTGAATTCATCTCGCTTGCGGTGATCACCCCGGTCGTGGCGTTCTATTTGCTGCTGGATTGGGACAACATGGTAGCACGCATCGACGACCTGTTACCGCGCCCGCATGCGGAAACGATCCGCAAGCTCGCCAGCGATATTGACGATGTTCTGGCAGGGTTCGTACGCGGTCAACTGACAGTATGTTTGATCCTCGGCGCATTCTACGCGCTTGGCCTGATCGTCGTGCAGCTGCCCTTTGGCCTGCTGGTCGGGCTATTTGCAGGCCTGATTTCGTTCATACCTTTCGTTGGCTCGATCCTTGGGGGGCTTTTGTCCATTGGCATCGCGCTGGTGCATTTCTGGGAAACGCCCGAATGGATAGTCGCTGTCGCCATCATCTTTGTCATCGGCCAGGTTGTCGAAGGCAATTTTCTTTCGCCAAAACTGGTTGGCGACAGCGTCGGCCTGCACCCGGTCTGGCTGATGTTTGCGCTCAGCGCCTTCGGCAGCCTCTTTGGCTTCGCCGGGCTCTTGATTGCGGTGCCGACCGCGGCGGTGATCGGCGTTTTTCTGCGCTTTTCCATTAGTCAGTATAAAACCGGCCGCCTCTACAAGGGCGTTGGCGACGAGTGATGTCGGAAGAACAGGGCCTATTGGATATCACGCTGCCCCGGCGACGTGCACTTGGACGCAGCGATTTTCTGGTGTCCGGGTCGAACGAAACGGCCCTGTCGATGATCGACGCGGACCAGACATGGCCGAGCAGGCAACTTGCGCTGACCGGGTCCGAAGGGGCAG
>CBFHXH010000236.1:0-2505 GCA_965659735.1 uncultured Pikeienuella sp. | reverse complement strand
CGACCAACAGAAAGATTGACGCGATGGCCGCGCCGAATACGCCACGCTCGACCCCCTGGGTTGCGATGATCAGGATAGCCGCGAAAAACACCAGACCGTTGCGGATCGTCAGAACCAGCTTCAACCCGGCGCGTTCCGTTTCCGCCAACGCGGCGGCGATATCGGCGTCAACTGAGGCTTTGTTCGTCATGTTAGGGGAAGTGACCCGCGCCACCCGCGAGGTCAAGGCGCGATGAGTTGGGGCCCAACGGATGAAGCGCGGCAGATTACGGCGTAAGCGGCGTGCGCCCCGGTGCAGGTTGCGGTTTGGGCACAGCCTTGACCATCGTCGTGGCTCGCCGAAAACCAAAGACATGGTGCAGCGGCCACACGGATTCTTCACCAGCTGGAACGAACCCCTCTCGCTCATATAGCGCACGCGCGCGCGGATTGGTGTCGACAACATCCAGCCGGATTTCATCGAGCGCACGCACCTTGGCGATCTGCTCCATCCCCTCTAACAGCTTGACTCCAACGCCCTTACCGCGCGCCTGAGTGGTCACAACAACCCCATCCATCAAAAGCTGGTTGCCGCTAGGGGCCCTTTCGAAAAAACTCAGCAAGCCGCCGCGCCAACAGGCGCCCACGAACCCATACCATCGCCACAAATCGCCAAAGCCGCCCCCGACCAGCCCGCCCGCATGATCGTGAAACCCCGCCAGACCCACTAGGTCCCCATCTGGCCCCATGGCGATTAGCGCATGGCCAAGTTCAAGAACATCGGACATGTACCCGAAAGCACGTTCGTCCCGGCCCAAAATTGGGCCGAGCTTCAAATCAAAGGCGTCCAGATACAATAGCGCGGCGTCTGCGCGCATTTCTTCCGGCAGCCCGATCTTGAGCGTGACTTCAGTTCCCTCCACAGGGAGGGAGCATATTACGCAGCCGCCATCTTTGCCAGAATGGCGTCGGTCATTTCGGTCGTTCCGACCTTGGTGCCGCCTTCGACCGTCATCAGGTCAGGCGTGCGCAGACCGTCCGCGAGTGCAGCGTTTACAGCGCCTTCAACCAGATCAGCGGTTTCGCTCATATCGAAAGAATAACGCAGCGCCATAGCAAAGCTGAGGATGCACGCGATCGGGTTCGCGATACCTTGCCCCGTGATGTCGGGGGCGGAACCGTGCACCGGTTCATACATCGCTTTAGGGCGGCCGTTCGCCATCGGCAGACCAAGGCTGGCCGACGGCAGCATGCCAAGCGAGCCAGTGAGCATCGCGGCGATGTCAGACAGGATGTCGCCGAAGAGGTTGTCGGTGACGATCACATCAAACTGCTTCGGCTGGCGAACCAGCTGCATCGCGCCATTGTCTGCGTACATGTGCGACAGTTCGATTTCCGGATATTCCGCGTCGCCGATCTTCTGCGTTTCTTCGCGCCACAGAATGCCTGATTCCATGACGTTGGCCTTTTCCATGGAACAGACCTTGCCGCCGCGCTTTTTCGCCAGCTCAAAAGCTGAACGGGCAACGCGCTGAATTTCCGACGTGGTGTAGCGCTGTGTGTTGATCCCAACGCGTTCGTTGCCTTCGGTATGGATGCCGCGCGGCTCACCGAAATAGACGCCGGAGGTCAGCTCACGCACGATCATGATGTCGAGGCCAGCGACCACTTCGTGCTTCAGCGACGAAGCCTCCGCCAGCGCATCAAAGCACTGCGCAGGACGGAGGTTGGCGAAGAGGTCCATTTCCTTGCGCAGGCGCAGTAGCCCGCGTTCAGGTTTTACCGAAAAGTCGAGATTGTCGTATTTCGGGCCACCCACGGCGCCCAGCAGCACAGCGTCCACTTCCTGCGCCTTCGCCATGGTGTCGTCGTGAAGAGGCGTGCCGTGCGCGTCATAGGCGGCGCCGCCAACCAGATCTTCGCTCACGTCGAAGGAAACGCCCTTGTTGGCACCAAGCCAGTCAATGACCCGTTTAACTTCGGTCATCACCTCTGGGCCGATGCCGTCGCCAGGCAGAATCAATAGGGAATTGGTCATCTCAGCGCTCCTCACGAATTGGTTGCAGGCCGGGTAGCGGTCAGGGGCGGCAAGGTCAAGGCTGGCGGCGGTTTCGTTGGGCTTTGGGCGTCAGGTCAACTGCGCCAGCGCCGCGGCGAGGCGATCATAGACGCGGCGGATCAGGGCGCTGGTCCGCACCTCAGTATGCACTGTCAGCCAAACTCGAAGGACGGGTAGCGGCACATCGGCCAGCACGCGCTGCACGCCGAGTTCTGCATCGCCCACCCTGCGCTGGTGGGAGCCGATGCCAGCGCCTGCAACGACCATTCGCCAGTAAGCGACCTGATCATCTGTTCGCAGGCGCTGAAAGCCTGAAACGGGGATGGGCAGGTTCTGTGCCCGGATCCAGTCTGCAATGAGAGGCGAACGATTATAGCCAACCATCCGGTGTTGTCCGATCGTTTCCACAGTCGGCAGACCATGCACAAGAATATAGCTGTCAGCAGCATAGAGACCGAGCTGAATGT
>CBFHXH010000235.1:0-2628 GCA_965659735.1 uncultured Pikeienuella sp. | reverse complement strand
TTTCCATCTGATTGCCGCCCTGATGCAGACAGTGTAGCGTTTCGCCCTTGGGCGGCGGTGAATTTGCCGCGCGCGGTTCGCCCGAAGCGTCTTCATGCCCCTTGGCGCCCTGCCCCGAGCATCCTAAACCTCAGCCCATGCAAGATGCGCTTTCCCTTCTGAAATCGACGTTTGGCTTCGATAACTTTCGGCCTGGACAAGCCGAGATTATCGACGCCGTATTGAACGGCGAAGAGGTCATGGCGATCATGCCCACCGGTGGCGGCAAGTCGTTGTGCTATCAGTTGCCAGCGCTTTTGCGAGATGGCGTGACGCTGGTCATTTCCCCTCTGATCGCCCTGATGCGCGACCAGGTAGAGGCGCTCCGCGCCCTTGGCGTCGAGGCTGGCGCATTGACTTCAGCCAATGACGACGACGAAAACGAGCGTGTGTTCAACGCTTTGGATGAAGGTCGTCTGAAACTTCTTTACCTTGCGCCCGAACGTTTGTCGTCGGCAGGGCCATTGCTTCGCCGATTGAACATCACCTTTCTGGCGGTGGACGAGGCGCATTGCGTCAGCCAGTGGGGCCACGATTTCAGGCCGGACTACCTGAAAATTGGCGAACTGCGCCGTACCATCGGGTCGCCACAGATCGCCGCCTTTACTGCGACGGCGGATGCTGAAACCCGGACTGAGATTTCCGGCAAGCTGTTCGAACAAGACCCGCGCTTGTTTCTTCAAGGCTTTGATCGACCTAACATTCACCTGGCCTTTGCCGCCAAAAACTCCCCCCGGCAGCAGCTGTTAAGGTTTGTCACGGCCCGTAAGGGGCGCAGCGGCATCGTCTATACTTCATCCCGCAACAAAACGGAGGTTTTGGCGAAGGCCCTCACCGATGCGGGGGTCCCCGCCCTGCCCTACCACGCAGGACTGCCGCCGGAGGTCCGCCAGGATCACCAGGATCGGTTCCAGCGCGAAGACCTTGTGATCTGCGCGACCATCGCTTTTGGCATGGGCGTCGATAAGCCCGACATCCGCTATGTCGTCCACGCGGATCTGCCAAAGTCGATGGAAGGATATTACCAGGAAATCGGCCGCGCTGGCCGCGATGGCGCGCCAGCGGAAACCATGACGCTCTACGGGCTGGATGATATCAAGCTACGCCGCATGCAGATCGACGAAAGCCCCGCGCCGGATGAACGCAAACGGGCGGATCATCAGCGCCTGAACGCCCTTTTGGCGTTGGCGGAGGCGCCAAGATGCAGGCGCCAGACATTGCTGAGCTATTTTGGCGACGAACTCGCCAAGTCTTGCGGCGCCTGCGATCTGTGCGATCAGCCGCCAGAACTGTTCGATGGCACCGAAGCGGCGCAAAAGGCCCTGTCCGTTATTTACCGAACCGAAGAACGATATGGCGTCGAACATCTGATCCAGGTTCTGCGTGGTGAGATGTCAGACAAGATTGCCCGCGCAAGTCATGACCAATTGGCAGTCTATGGATTGGGCACCGATAAAGACAAAAACTGGTGGCGCGGCGTCTTTCGCCAGATCTATGCACTCGGCCTTACGTGGATCGACCCTGATCGTTATGGCGCTTGGCGTCTGTCTGAAGCAGCGCGTCCGATCCTGCGCGGCGAGGTTTCTCTTGAATTGCGGGCTGACACGATGCGTCCCGCCGCCCGCCGCCAAAAGGGCGCGCCCGCCGCGCTGCTGGATGAAGGGGATGAACCTCTCTTCGCCGCGCTCAAAGCGATTCGCCGAAAATTGGCTGATGCGCAGAACGTCCCAGCCTATGTCGTTTTCCCCGACCGGACGCTGATCGACATAGCCACGCGCAAACCGCAGAACCTCGACGATCTGGCGGAATGTAACGGCGTGGGTGGCAAAAAGCTGGCCAAATACGGCCGCGATTTTCTTGAGGTTCTGACCGACGCGCCTGCGCCAAAGGAGCACCCAAAACGGGTGGAACTTGCCGCAGATGGGGGCGGCGACCTGTTTGACGCGCTCCACGCCGCGCAGGTGGAACTAAGCCATGGCGCCAATGGCGACGGCAAGTTCCTGTCTTGCAGCCAGTCCACAATCGCCAAGATCGCCGAAGCCCGGCCCCGCAGTCATCAGGCGCTGGGACGTATCACAGGCATGGGCGACCAAAAGGTAGACCGGTTCGGCGACGTTTTTCTCGCCCTTATCGCAGCGCATAGCGGATGAGCGGCGCCCCCCTTTGGTTACGTCTGTTCATCGGCGGCGCCAGCCGCATCGCGCCTGGCCCTGTCGCGAGGTTGGCCAGTGCGGTCTATCGCCGACCCTCCATCGCTCGGCGGTTCGATGCGGGTGATCGGGACCTTCTGACCGTTGCCGAAGGCATTCTGAAAGCTGCTGAAGCGACCGATACTCTCACATCGCGTGGGCTCGTTCGCAGTTATTGGTTCGGGCCACGTGGAAACTGGCGGGGTCTTGTTCTCCTCCTGCATGGTTGGACTGTCAATTCGCGGGCAATGGCTGCTTTCGCGGAACTGTTGGCAGCGCGGGGGTATGCATCGATCGCAATCGATCTGCCAGCCCATGGCGACAGCTATGGCGACCAGACGGACGTGAAAAAGGGCGCCGAAGCGGTTATTGAAGTTCTCAATGCCTTAAAGCTGCGTCC
>CBFHXH010000234.1:0-2698 GCA_965659735.1 uncultured Pikeienuella sp. | reverse complement strand
GCCAGTGCTGAAGGATGCGCTGATCCCGTTGGGCATTCTTTCTATCCCTTTCGCCATGCTGGTCATCGTCGGGTCCGCCAATGCAGTGAACCTGACCGATGGGCTGGATGGTTTGGCGATCATGCCTGTGATGATCGCTGGCGGCTCGCTTGGTGTGATCGCCTATGTCGCTGGCCGGACGGATTTCACCGAATACCTGCAGCTTCACTACATCCCCGGCACGGGTGAGATCGCTGTGTTCTGCGCGGCGCTGATCGGCGCAGGGCTCGGGTTTCTCTGGTACAATGCGCCGCCAGCCATGGTGTTCATGGGGGACACCGGCTCGCTATCCCTGGGCGGCGCGCTGGGCGCGATCGCTGTCGCCACCAAGCACGAAATCGTCTGGGCCGTGATCGGTGGCCTTTTCGTGTTGGAGGCCGTCAGCGTCATCGTCCAGGTCGCCAGTTTCAAGCTGACCGGCAAGCGCGTCTTTCGCATGGCGCCGATCCATCATCACTTTGAACAGAAAGGCTGGCGCGAGCCGACCGTCGTGATCCGCTTCTGGATCATCGCTGTCATCTTGGCTCTGATCGGTTTGGCTTCACTGAAACTGCGATAGCGGTTAGAGTATTATCAGAGCTGTCGTGACAATCCCGCCATAAAGAACGGTCAAGACGGTCAAAGACAAAAACGGGCAGAGCAGAAAGTCCGACCATGATGAACGCGAAACAGGCGACGGCCTCGTGTGCGCACCCCTGTGCGGGGTTTGGGGCATGATCACAGTCAGAGGATACGAAGGCAGCCGCGTTGGCGTGCTGGGCCTTGGGCGTTCCGGCCTTGCGGCGGCGCGTTCCCTGGCGTCTGGCGGCGCCACGCCGGTCTGTTGGGACGATGGCGAGGCTGCGCGTGACGCGGCCGCCGTCGAAGGGTTCCTCGTTGAGGATCTGACCCGCGACAAGGCATGGGCCGACACCATCATGCTTGTCGTCTCGCCCGGCGTGCCGCACCTGTTTCCAACTTCGCATCCCGCAACCGTCGCCGCGCGGCGGGCGGGCGCGCTGGTGGACAATGACGTCAGTCTTTTCTTCCGCTCCATCGCGATGACAGGAGCTGAGGTAAAGGTGGTTTGCGTCACCGGGTCGAACGGCAAGTCGACGACGACGGCGCTGATCGACCATATCCTCGCATCGTCCGGCAAACCCCGGCAGATGGGTGGCAATATCGGGCGCGGCGTGCTTGACCTCGACCCTGTCGCGGATGGCGAAGTGGTGGTGTTGGAGCTGAGCTCTTACCAGATCGAATTGGCCCGTGCGCTTGCGCCGGATATCGCCGTGTTTCTGAACCTGTCGCCCGATCATCTGGATCGCCATGGCGGCGTCGGCGGATACTTTGCCGCCAAAAAGCGCCTGTTTGAGCTTGGCGCGCCTGATCATTCGGTGATCGGTGTTGATGACGACTACGGCCAGTTCATCGCGACCGCAACGCAAGATCCGGCGGGTGAAAGCGCGCTGACAAAGGTTGCGACCACGCAGAAACTGCGTGGCGACGATCGCAGTGTGTTCATGAACAAAAACCACCTGACCGAATGGAAAGGTAAGCAGATCGCCGCCTTTGACATGCGTCAGGCGCCCAATCTGCAAGGCAAGCACAACCATCAGAACGCCTGCGCCGCTTGGGCCGTCGCCCGCGCGCTGAACCAGGGGCCAAAACTGATCCAGACCGCGCTGATCAGCTTTCCCGGCCTTCCCCACAGGATGGAAATTGTGGGCGAGGCGAACGGCGTCACATACGTGAATGACAGCAAAGCAACGAACGCTGATGCGGCGGAAAAGGCGTTGCTGACCTATCAGAACATCCACTGGATCGCTGGCGGCGTCCCCAAGGCCGGTGGGATTGAGCCCTTGCTGCCACTGATGGACCGGGTCGTCAAAACCTACCTGATTGGCGAAGCGACGGATGAGTTCGCGTTCCAACTTGGGGATCATCCGTTTGACGTGTGCGGCGACCTTTCGGCGGCCCTTGCGAAAGCCTGGGCCAATGCAAAGGACGGCGATGTTGTTCTCTTGTCTCCCGCTTGCGCCAGCTTTGATCAGTTTCCCAGCTTTGAGGCGCGCGGCGATGCGTTTCGCGACGCCGCCCTGAAAATCATCGAGGCCGCATGACAGAGCTTGCCTTCAAAGAACCGCAACTCACCTATCCCGACGCATCGGTCATCGGGCGTTGGTGGCGGACGGTCGACAAGCTGTCGATTGCGGCGCTGATTGTGCTGATCCTCACCGGTCTTCTGATCGGGTTTGCTGCATCGCCCCCACTGGCGGAAAAGAACAACCTGCCGGATTTCCACTATGTGATCCGCCATTTCGTGTTCGCCTGCATGGCGGTGGGCGGGATGATTGTTCTGTCGCTCTTCACGCCCGAACAGGTGCGCCGCAATGGCGTGCGCATCTTCTTTGTCGCGCTGATTGCGCTGTTGCTGCTGCCGGTGCTTGGCACTGATTTTGGCAAGGGCGCTGTGCGTTGGTATTCGCTGGGCTTCATGACCGTCCAGCCGGTGGAGTTCCTGAAGCCCGCCTTTGTGGTTACCGCTGCCTGGATGATGGCGGCCTCGGCCCAGCCGAACGGTCCGCCAGGCGTGACGATTTCGATGTTCCTCGCCGGTGGTATTGCGCTGGCGCTGGCTCTTCAGCCCGACTTTGGCCAGGCGATGCTGGTGCTGGCG
>CBFHXH010000233.1:0-2733 GCA_965659735.1 uncultured Pikeienuella sp. | reverse complement strand
AGTGCTGATGATGTCTTATCACCTGTGGGCCATCACGCATGGCGTCACCGCCCTTTTCGGCCGTGCTGACGAATCATGCAGGCGGACCCCTATCGCGCCAGAGGACCTGTTGGAGGCTGGCGCGGCAATCTATCTGCGGGGCATCGGCTTCCTGCCAGAGGATGTCTGAGCGCAGCGCATCCTGAAGCCGTTTGAGGTGGTCCATAGCAGCAGGTGACCCTCAGAGCCGTCGATGATGTGGTTCGAACGCCAAGCGATGTGATTTATTGCATGGATCATGGGGCGTTAGACTTAGCACACTATGCTCTAAGTGGTGTCGCTCCTGCCAATGGTGGGAGTGCGTGACAAAATTCATAACAAAAATGAGGTATGAATATGTTTGAGGCCTTCAGATCAACTTTCATGATCACGGCTGTGATCCTGACCTTGGGCGGGGCGGAAGCTCAGGCCACCGAGCGCGCCGGCGTCGCCAAGAAAGTCCAGAACGATGCGTTCCAATCGCGCACCGGCATCGGATTTCCCGTCGCTGCGAATGATGAGGTGTTCAGGCAAGCCCGCGTCTACACTCGGGAATACGGCACGATGGACGTTCTGTTGGATGACGGCACATCCTTGACCGTTGCGCCGAATTCTTCGCTGACCATTGACGACTATGTCTATGCCGGAACTCAGGCGGCTGGGTCGTTGTCGATATCGCTCGCCAAGGGCGCCCTGCGTTTTGTTTCGGGTCGGATGTCCTCTGACAGTTATGGCGTGAAAACGACCGTTGCGACGATCGGGGTAAGAGGGACCACATTCTGGTTGAATGATCTGGCCGATGGAAGGCTGGAGGTTTGGACGCAGGATGGCGTCGTCACCGCCAGCCCGTTGGAATCAGAACAGGTCTTTACCTTTCAGGCGCCAGCCTACGCCGTATGTTCCGCCACAACATGTGAACAAGGCGAGGTGCCCCCGGTCCCCGCAACCTTTCCGCTGGATCCAACTGAAGGCGGCTCTTTCGAGGGACGCGGTGACAAAGAAAGCGAATTCAGCGAAAGCGGCGGTGATTTCTAAGCCCACCCGTACAGAAGACGCGCGATTATGTGGGCGGTCCAGATTTGGGCCGCCTCTTTTCGTTGCGCGGCCCAAACCCTCTCATGCCGTTTTGTACACACCGGCGACGGGAATTTGGCTGAGCCGCGTTGACTCTGCCCGTATCAGACCCCAAATATGTGAATGTGAATAACATTAACATTTGGAGGCGAAGCAAAGTGCACCGGATAGCTGACTGGCTGAGGCAAGCTGAGGACTGGTTGGATGACAAAGGCAAAATGGCCTGGATCGCAACCATGGTGCTTGGTTTCATCTTCGTCTGGCCCATTGGGCTGGCGATACTTTTCTACATGATATGGAGTGGTCGAATGGGTTGTGGAAAACATAGTTGGAAACGGTCATATGGGCGCAGCGGTGTCGGCGCGACCGGCAATGCGGCTTTTGATGAATACCGCAAAGAAACCCTTCGCCGGCTGGAAGAAGAGCAAGGCGCGTTTATGGGCTTTATCGAACAACTGCGCCGGGCAAAGGACAAGGCTGAATTCGATCAGTTCATGTCCGAACGCAAGCGCACAGTTGATGACGGCCCCGCCGCGGCCTGATTGCTGACAGCTTGATGAAAACCCGCCGCCGCCCAACCCGGGCGGCGGCGTTTTTTGTTTGCGGACAATTTACTTTTCTGATTCACACTCTGATAAGCATGTGATGGATGCATAAATCGGGTTTGGTGGGACAAAAACGTAGTTGGGGCGACTGGACTAATCACAGATTTAGTCCAGCAAATTCATGGAAAGATCAATGCTGAAGCGTAGTCTTGCTGGGGCGAAAGCCAGTTTTCAACCAGTCTACTTGGGCGTGTCCTCTATCTTACTGTTAGCTGCATGTGTAGACCGGCAGCAAAACATCTATGATGCGTCAGCTCAGGGGGGTGATTACGCCGTTCTCAGCTGTGCGGAACTTGCAGTTGCGGAACGCTCCATCGGCCAGCGCCTGTCCGGGTCAGCAAACTACGCGCCCGGGGAAGGGGCAAACCAGCTCGGCTCACAAGGGGAACAGCTCGCCAACGCACGCCGGTACCGATCCTGCCCCGAAACCGCCGTTGTGGTGCCGGTTGAGGTGGCTGAAGGCGCAGATAACGGCGCGGCGTTGGAAAGCCCGGCCTATCTTCAAGTCGCCACGTTCCAGGTTGATGTGAACCGCGATGACACGATCAGCCGTCTGCGCGCCCAAGGTTTTGCGGTCGCCAGTCGTCCGATCACCTTGGCCGGCGAAGTCCATCACCGCGTGATCATCGGCCCCCTGACCACGGTTGGCGATGTCGCTGCGGCGGATCAGGTGGCGATTGCGCTGGGATTTGACGACGCGTTCTTTGTGAAAGGCTAGCGTAACCACGCCAGTCGGTGCGAATTGCCCTTTTGGCGACGTTTTCGGATTGACGCGCATCGGCCCCTCCCCTAAACCCCTGCCAGCCGCCGAAAGGCGACGCCGCTTTCGGCGCGTGGAGGGGTGGCAGAGCGGTCAAATGCAACGGACTGTAAATCCGTCAGGGAGACCTTACGCTGGTTCGAATCCAGCCCCCTCCACCAATTATTCTCAATAAGATATTGTTTCTATTATTTTATTGGGGATTTCCCAAAGCCTACCTACCAAAAACCCACCAAGAATAATTGCCATTGGATTTGTCACTAGAATCACAAACTG
>CBFHXH010000232.1:0-2748 GCA_965659735.1 uncultured Pikeienuella sp. | reverse complement strand
CTGAGACCGGACTAGGCGACGGTTTTCTGCTAAACCTTCTGGTCAAGAACATCTATCGACCGGCGCAGGAACGCCCCACAGATATGGCGGCTGAACTGAGGCTGGCGATCCCCATTGTGGAAGACCTGATATCGCTCGCACGTGAGGCGAAATTGCTGCAAACCCTCGGCTCGCTTGGCGCGTCGATGTCGGCAGAACTGCGGTATGAACTGACTGATGCGGGCCGCGCCTGGGCTTTGGACGCCTTGCAGCAAAGCGAATATATTGGTCCCGCGCCAGTGCCGATGGATCAGTATATCGAGCAGGTCAAACGCCAACCCATCCGTAACGAAACCATCACACGAAAGCATCTGGATCAGGTGCTAAAGGAAATTACACTCAGCGAGGAATTGGTTGACGCTGTTGGCCCCGCGGCGAACTCCGCCGCGTCGATGCTGCTGTACGGCCCGCCGGGCAACGGCAAGTCATCCATCGCTATCGCAATCTGCGCCGCGTTTCAGGATGCGGTGTTCATTCCTTATTCGCTGGAAATCGACCGGCAGGTCGTCACGATGTTTGATTCCACCGTCCACACCCCGGTGCGGCTGGCTGATCAAAAGGAAGGGCTCAGATCACAAACGGGCTATGACAAACGCTACCAGGTCTGCAAACGCCCCGTTGTCGTCACAGGCGGTGAGCTGACAATCGACATGCTGGACCTGCAATTCACCGCCACCAGCCGGACCTACGAGGCGCCAATGCAGCTGAAGGCGGCCGGCGGCGTATTCGTCATCGATGACTTCGGGCGCCAGCGGGAACAACCGCAGGCGCTGATCAACCGATGGATCATCCCATTAGAACAAGGTGTCGATTATCTGACGTTGCAATCCGGCCGCAAGTTCGAAGCGCCGTTTGATACACTGGTGACCTTCTCGACCAACATCCCGCCGCGCCAGCTGGTTGATGACGCGGCGCTTCGACGGATCAGGCACAAGATCGAGGTGCCCAAGCCTGATCGCGACGACTTTATCAAGATCTTCATTTCGGCCTGCCACCGCCGGAACATCAAACCGACTGAAGAGATGATGCGATACATCCTGATCGAGATGTATGAAAAGCAGGGCCGAGATTATGCAGGCTTTCACGCCGGCTATATCCTCGACCAGGTTGAATCGATCGCCGCCTATGAAGGGGCGCCGCCTCAGCTGACTGTCGACTTTTTGCGCCGTGCATGGCGTAACCTCTTCACATCTGCCTGATCAAATGAACGGAAAGCGCTAGTTCGCCCTTATATGTTTCATGACGGCGACGCGCAGGTTAAACTGCGAGCACATGCCGGGCGCGTAACGAACAAGGCTGACCGATGCGGTTTTCGATCAAGTTTCTTTTGGGCTTTTTGCTGTTCCTCGCAGGCGCCGGCGCTGTGGGTTACGGCGCAGTCACCCTGACGGAAAGTCTGCAGGAACAGCGCACTAAGGCTGAAACGCGCGCGCCCGAGAAACGCGAGCGTGTTTTTGCCGTCAGCGCAGGGGTGATCCAGAATCAGGATGTCAGCCCGACCATCACCGCCTATGGCGAGATCCGCAGCTGGCGCACACTGGAACTGCGTGCGTCTTCCGGTGGGTATATCGTGGAATTGGCGGACACGTTCCGCGATGGCGAGGCGGTGGACGCGGACGCCTTTCTCTTCCGCATCGACCCAACTGATTATGTCGCCGCAGCTGCAGACGCCCGTGCGGCGGTGGCTGAGGCGGAAGCTGACCTGAGCGAAGCCGTTCAGGGGTTGGAGGTTGGTAAGCGCGAACTTGCAGCAGCCGACATGCAGCGGGATCTGCGCGCCTCCGCCCTCAACCGACAGCAGGACCTGCTGCGCCGCGGCGTCGCCACGTCTTCAGTGGTGGAGGAAGCGGAAATGTCCCTCGCCTCCGCCGAGCAAACGGCGGCGAGCCGATCGCAGATGTTACTGGCCTCACAGATCAAGATCGATCGCAATCGCCTGCGCCTTGAACGCGCCCGCATCGCGCAGGAGGAAGCCGAGCGTAATCTTGCCGAAACTGAGCACCTCGCGCCCTTTCGGGGCCTGATTTCGGACGTAACTGCAGCGCTTGGAGGCCTCGCGACGCCAAATGAGCGGCTGGCGCTGCTGATCGACCCCACAGCGTTAGAGGCTGTATTTCGCCTCACCAACGCTCAGTTCGCCCGCTTGCTGGATGACAACGGTCAGCTTCGCTCCATCGATTTAACCATTACGTTGGAACTGGACGACACCCCGTTGCTTGTCCAAGGCGTGATCGATCGCGCTGGCGCGACGGTAGGCGAAGGCAAAACGGGTCGGCAGATTTTTGCCAAACTCTCGCTGGATGACGCCACCCTGTTGCGGCCCGGCGATTTTGTGTCGGTGACGATCACCGAACCGCCCCTGAGCAATGTCGCCCTCGCGCCCGCGTCGGCGGTCACCGAAGAAGGTGAGATCCTGCTGATTACTGACGATCTTCGACTGGAGGCGGCCCAAACGCGCATTTTACGCCGGGTCGGCGAAGACGTTATTCTGGCCGATGCGCCCGAAGGCGCCCGGTATGCGACCGACCGTTCGCCGCAACTCGGCAAAGGTGTGAAAGTCAGAATCATTGGCGACAATGACGCAGCGCCGGTGCCTGCGCCCGATCTGGTCAGCCTTGATCCTTCACAGCAGGAAAAGATGATCGCCTTTGTGCAGGCGAACACGCGCATGCCGGAGAAGATGAAGAACCGCATTCTGACGCGCCTGCG
>CBFHXH010000231.1:0-2800 GCA_965659735.1 uncultured Pikeienuella sp. | reverse complement strand
CTAATCATAGGGGCGGACCAATTCAAAGGCGAAGGCTCAAGCCGCGTGGGCCGGCGCGCCGCCGCCAGCATCATTCGCGAAAGCGGGGCAGGTGGGGAAAGCCTGTCGGGTCTCGCGCGGGCCTTTTTCAGCGCCGGCGCGCGGACCGTCCTGGCGACGCACTGGCCGGTGGCCGACGAAGAAACCACCCGTCTTATGAAGGCCTTTTTTGGTCAGCTGAAATCGCAGGACAGCACCTTTGCGACCGCGCTGCGTGATGCGCAGGGCGAATTGCGCAGCAACCTGGCAACCTCGCATCTGATCTTTTGGGGGCCGTTCGTTTTGATCGGCGACGGGGCGCAAACGCTCAGTGCTGTGCCTTATGCGTCGAACGTGCAGGAAATACCGCAGAACGGCGATCTCTGACGCTTGGCGCTGGACCCTGTCCCCGCTTCGGGGCAGGGTGCGGCCATGCATATCGATGTCGTAGAGCTGAGGAAATTCTACTACTGCACCCATTTGGGGCAGGTTGTGCAGCAGTCGCTGCGCGACGCAATGGCGACCCGCTGGTCAGAGCCGCTGCGCGGAAATCTGGCTGGTTTCGGTTTTGCCGCACCTTTCCTCAGGCCCTTTAAATCGACGGCCACGCGGGCGCTGTCGCTGATGCCCGCCCAACAGGGCGCGTTTCATTGGCCGATGGAGGCTGACAATATCTCCGTCCTAGCGGATGAACGGCGCTGGCCGATCATGACCGGGTTTGTCGACTATCTGATCATCGCCCATGCGCTGGAAAATTCCGAACGCCCCCGCGCCGTTCTGGCCGAGGCGCATCGGGTTCTGTCGCCGACGGGCCGCGCGCTGATCGTCGTGCCGAACCGCACCGGCATGTGGGCTCGCCGCGATGTGACGCCCTTTGGCCATGGCCGCCCCTATTCGCTGACCCAGTTGGAACGGCACTTGCGCGAACATTCGTTGGAGCCGATCGGCCATACCGCAGCCTTGTACGGCCCGCCATCGCAGAAACGCTTCTGGCTGAAAATGGCTGGCATGGCTGAACGAACGGGCCGAAAGCTGGACGCGCAACGCCTGGCGGGCGCGAACATTGTTGAGGTTGCCAAAACGGCCTATGCCGCACCGCGCGGTGGGGCGGCGGTTTCAGCCAAAACACCGTTGGAGGTGCTGGGCGGCGTGGTTGCGCCAAAGCCAAAGCCAGTAACGGGCAGGGCGGGGCGCGACCAGTTGGGCTGAGGCGTAGCAGACATTCTGGCGCACTGGCGCCAATCTGCGCCGCGCGTTAGAACGGGCCGGAGCAGCGCAGACAGGCCAAATCCATGACTGAGAACACGACTGAGATCGCCCCGCAGCCCGGAATCATGGGCATTTCGCCCTATGTCGGCGGCGCCAGCCATATGGAAGGCGCGGGGAAAACGATCAAGCTGTCGTCAAACGAAAACCCGTTTGGCCCAAGCCCGGCGGCGATTGAGGCCTATAAGGCCGCCGCTGCCGATCTGGCGGCTTATCCAAGCCCCGACTGCGCCGATCTGCGCGCGGCCATCGGCGCCCGACACGACATCGACCCTGCGCATATTCTGTGTGGCAACGGGTCGGATGAGCTGCTTGCCTTGCTGTGCATGTCCTATGCTGGCGAAGGGCAGGAGGTGCTGTTTCCCGATCACAGCTTTGCGCTTTATGGAATTTGCGCGCAGGCAAATGGCGCAACCCCGATTGCTGCGCCTGATCGGGATCTGACCCCTGATGTCGACAACCTGCTTGAGGCGTGTACATACCAGACGCGGCTCGTTTTCCTCGCCAACCCCAACAACCCAACTGGTGCCCGCCTGAACGCACAGGAAGTTGAGCGTCTGGCTGTTGGCCTGCCGCCCAAGGCGCTGTTGGTGCTGGATGCGGCTTATGCGGAATTTGTGACCGGTGATGACTACGACAGCGGCATGGCCCTGGTGTCGCGCCGCGAAAACGTGGTGATGACGCGCACATTTTCGAAGATCCATGGGCTGGCGGCGCTGCGGATCGGTTGGCTTTATGGCCCCGCCCACGTGATCGATGTGCTGAACCGGGTGCGGGGGCCGTTTAACGTGAACTCTGCGGCGCAGGCGGCGGCGATCGCGTCTGTGGGCGACACCGATTACCTCGATTGGTGCAAGGCCAAGAATATTGAGTTGAAAGACAAGGTCGTCACAGCGCTTGAAGGTTTGGGTCTGAGATCGATCCCATCTTCGGCCAATTTTATCCTGACGGAATTTGGCGTGGGCGCAACTGACGGCGCTGCCGCCGCAGACGCTTTCCTGAAAGCCAAAGGCGTCATCATTCGGCGGATGGATAGCTATGGCTTGCCCGCCTACCTGCGGATCTCCATCGGGTCGGATGACGAATGTGACGTGTTGATCGCGGCGCTGACAGAATTCATGGTTCAATCATGACGGATCACGGGTTTCAACGCGTCGCCCTGATTGGTTTGGGGCTTATTGGCGGCTCGATCGCCTGGGCGGCCCGGCGCAATGCAGACCGACCAACGATTGTCGGCTTTGCCCGGTCAGAGGCGACCCGGGATGCAACGCGCAGGCTGGGTTTCTGCGATGAAGTCGCGGATACCGCTGTAGGCGCAGTGCAGGACGCTGATCTTGTCATCCTTTGCGTGCCTGTTGGCGCGATGGCGGCGGTCGCGGCGGACATTGGGCCCCACCTCAAGGACGGCTGCGTCGTCTCTGACGTCGGATCTGTGAAGGGTGCGGTGGTTGAGGCACTGTCGAGTCTGCCAGATCATGTGCATCTGGTCCCTGCGCACCCAATGGCGGGTACGGAA
>CBFHXH010000230.1:0-2869 GCA_965659735.1 uncultured Pikeienuella sp. | reverse complement strand
TCTGGTTCAGCACATTGTCGTAAGTGTTCAGGAAGTTGCCGCCCCAGGACAGCTTCATCCCCTCAGAGTGGATTGTCTCAGCCAGGTGGCTGGAGGTGGTGAATGCGGCGACCAAAGGCGACATCATCAGGAAGACGCCGAGCCACAGGACCAGATGGTCATAGATGCGAAATTTCTTCATAGGCCCCTCAGGAGTAGTGCACGCGCCGCTCAATTAGGCGGAACTGCACGATGGTGAGCGCAAGGACGAGGACCATCAGGATCACCGACTGAGCGGATGAGCCGCCAACATCCAGCCCACGGAACCCGTCCTGAAAAACCTTGTAGACCAGCGTCACGGGATTGTTCCCCGGCTCGCCCTTAACCATCAGATCGATGATGCCGAAGGTCTCAAACAGCGCATAAGTAATGTTGAGGATCAGGAGGAAAAAGCTGGTAGGGGCGAGCAGCGGGAAGATCACCGTCCAAAAACGGCGGGAGGGAGATCGGCAATCAATCGCCGCCGCTTCGCGCACCGGATTCGGGATCGATTGCAGACCGCTGAGGAAAAAGATGAAGTTATAGGGAATCTGCTTCCATACGGCGACGACGGTCATCGCAAAAGCCGTATCGAAATATGAGACCCCGATCCGCATGTCCCAGCCGAAGAGCGCGGCGAAATCCACCAACGGCCCGATATGCTGATCAAACAGCATGATCGCGATCAGGCCAGCCACGGGCGGCGCGATCGCGTAAACCCACATGAGGAGGGTTTTGTAGGAACTTTGCCCCCGCAGCACGCAGTCAGCCGAATGGGCGAACATCAGCCCGAGGCCGAGCGAAAGCGTCGCCACAAGGATCGTGAAGATCACCGTGAACCAGGCGGTGCGCTGGTAGTCTGACCTACTGACAGCGTCAGTGTAATTGTCGACGCCAACGAAGGTTTTGTTCCCAAAGAACGGGTCTTCGATAAAGAACGAGGAATAGATCGCCTCACCCGCGGGCCAGAGGAAGAACACCCCGATTATCGCCATCTGCGGCAATAGCAGCAAATAGGGCAGCCAAGGATTGGTGAAAACCGACTTCTTCATTGGGATATTCCTAGCGCCTGCGGATGACGCCCGCGTGACGCCTACTGCGTTGCAGCAAAAATTGGGCGGAGCGACGCGCGCTCCGCCCCCGAATCAGCCTTAGCCAGCGGTTTTTGAGAAGCGAACGAGAAGCTGGTTGGCTTCTTCTTCGATCACTTTGAAAGCCTCGTCGACAGTGGTCTCACCAGCCATGATGCGCCCGTATTCACGGTTCATCACGTCACGGATCTGGACGTAGAAACCAAGGCGGTAGCCTTTTGTCCACTCACCGCCCGGGAAGGTCAGCTGCTTGATGCCGATCTCAGCCTGCGGCGTCTCTTCGTAGTGGCCCTCTTTCTTCGCGAGCTCGTAGGCGGCGTTCGTGATCGGCACATAGCCGGTTTCTTTGTGCCAGTAGAACTGCGGCTCAGCAGAGGTCAGGAAGCGGAAGAACTCGGCCGCAGCCTTGTTCTCTTTCGCGTCGTGGCCGGATAGGGTCCAGAGCGCGGCGCCGCCGATGAACGTGTTGGTCGGGTTCGGGTTCACGCTCTCCCAATAGGGAAGGTAGGTGGCGGAGAACTCGAACTTCGCAGCTTTCTTCAGACCGCCGAAGGATGCGGAGGAGCCCATCCACATTGCGACTTCCTGGTTCTCAAACGGAGCCTGGTTGTCGCCCCAGCCCGCGCCGTAATAACCAAAGAGACCATCGTCGACCCATTTCTTCACGTTGGTGAAGTGCATCTTCAGGTGCTCATTGTTGATCAGCAGCTCAGGCGCGCCCTCGCCATAGCCGTTGTTCAGTGTGGCGAACTGCAGGTTGTGGCGCGAAAAGAAGTTCTCGGTGAAGATCCAGGGCAGATGCGACTGGGCGGCGGGCACATAACCAGCGGCTTTCAGGGCTGGAGCGGTCGTGGACGCGAACTCTTCCCAGGTTTTCGGCGGCGTCACGCCGGCCTTTTCCAACGCCTCGACATTGTAATAGAGGATCGGCGTCGAAGAGTTGAACGGCATGCCGTACATTTTGCCGCTGTCATCCGCATAGAAATAACGAACGCCAGAGATGTAGTCGTCGCCGTTGAACGGAACACCATTGTCTTTCAGAAGATCCTCAACTGGGATCAGCGCGCCAGGGGCGCCCATCAGCGTCGCGGCGCCGGCCTCGAAGACCTGCACAATGTTCGGCTGCTCGCCTGCGCGGAACGCTGCGATGGTCGACGTCAGCGTCTCTTCATAATTGCCTTTGTAGATCGGTGTGACGACGTAATCGCTCTGCGACTGGTTGAACTGCGTGGCGACTTCGTTGACAACTTCGCCCAGGCGACCGCCCATAGCGTGCCACCAGGTAATTTCGGTGGCGTGGGACGCCGCGTTAGCTACGGTCGCTGTTGCCGCAAGGGCCATTGCAGCGAATGAGAGTTTGCGAATCATGGGAGGCTCCCTTCAATGGATTGAGGCATTAAATATGAACAGCGAATGCGTTAGGTAAATTAACCTTTCGCTGCGGAAATATGACAACCAAGATATGACAACCAAGAGGTGATTGAGCAGAAGGTCAGGTTTTGTAGCTGCCGCAATTTAGGCTGGCGGTATTGGCTGAAGCGCTGAATAAGTCCACCGTACTTAGCGGACCTTCGTGTTGTTTGCATGCTGGGCGAATTTGGGCTCACAGCTGCCTTGCCGCGCTGCAACGTCCCCCGTGATGCAAGCCCATAGTGATCGTCAGGGGCGTCCCAAACTTGCCGTTCGCCACGTGTCGCTGATTTTGCACCTGCGTTCCCGTTTGCTTACATTCATTTGATCTGCAGCATTTCTGACGGCGA
>CBFHXH010000229.1:0-2877 GCA_965659735.1 uncultured Pikeienuella sp. | reverse complement strand
GTGATCTCGCTAGACTATCGCCCGGATGCGCAACCGCTGATATCCGCAGCCGAATTCACCAGCATCGAAACGGCCATTAAATCTGACCCATGCTTCATCGCCGCCTGCAAAAGGCGCGGCATCGACGACCTTACACATGTCACCTGCGATCCCTGGTCGGCAGGCAATTTTGGCATCGAAGAGGAAAAAGGCCGCCGGATCAGCCATGTATTCTGCTGGATCAGAAACTCAAAGCTCGACAATCATTACGCCCATCCGATTGAAGGGTTGAACGCGACGGTCGACATCAGCACGCAAGAGGTTCTGGCTGTCACCGACGAGGGCGACACGCCCATCCCACGCGCCGAGGCAAACTATGACCGGACCTTTCAAACCGTCGTGCGCGAAGATCTGAAACCCATCGACGTGGTCCAGCCTGAAGGCGTCAGCTTCAAGCTCGAGGGCCGGCGCCTGACCTGGGCCGATTGGGATATACAGATCGGCTTCAACCCGCGTGAGGGGCTGACGCTGCACGACGTCTCCGTCGCCGGGCGCCCGGTTCTCTACCGCGCCTCCATCGCCGAAATGATGGTGCCCTATGGCTCGCCCGAGGGCGCGCATCCGCGCAAGAACGTCTTTGATATTGGGGAATACGGCATTGGACGGCTTTGCAATTCCCTTGAACTGGGGTGCGATTGCCTTGGCGCGATCCAGTATCTGGATGCGGAAATCAACAGCCTCGATGGCGGAGTGGAAGCTATCAAAAACGCCATCTGCATCCATGAAGAAGATATGGGAATCCTCTGGAAACATTGGGATTTCCGCCTGAACCGCACCGAGGTGCGGCGCGCGCGGCGACTGGTTGTTTCGACCATCGCGACCGTCGGCAACTATGAATACGGCTACTACTGGTACTTCCACCTCGACGGCGAGATTGAGTTTGAGATGAAGGCCACCGGCATCATCAACACCACCGCCTGCGAGCCCGGCAAGCCGGGCTTGCATGGGGTTGAAGTATCGCCCGGCGTGCGCGGCCAGATCCACCAGCATACATTTTGCGCGCGACTGGACATGGCGGTGGACGGCGACGCGAACTCGGTTGTTGAATGCAACACATATGCCGACCCGCAGGGGCCGGAGAACCCGTATGGCAACGCATTCCGCCAGCATGAGACAGTGCTGGAGACGGAAAAAGGTGCCGCGCGCAAGGCGGATCTTTCAACGCATCGCTATTGGAAATTTACATCCGCCGACCGCACCAATCACGTCGGCGGCAAAACGGCCTACAAACTGATGCCATCGTCCACGGTCACGCCCTTCATTTCGCCGGACGGGCCGTCGGGCCGCCGGGCCGGGTACACCTACAACGATCTTTGGGTGACAAAATTCGACCCGGATCAGCGGTTTCCAGCCGGGGAATTCGTGAACGGCTCTGATGGATCAGACGGGTTTCCAAACTTCATCAACGGCGACAGATCCATCGTTGATACCGATCTGGTCGCCTGGCATGTCTTTGGCCTGCATCATCAGCCGCGGCCCGAAGATTGGCCGGTTCAGCCCTGCATCACCTGCGGGTTCAAATTGATGCCGGTTGGGTTCTTCAACGACTCCAATGTGCGTGATTTGCCTTGGGAAAAGAACGCGGCCAGTTGTTCGGCTGCGGCGACAGAGTAACGACAGCTATCGAGCGACCAGAGGGCCCGCAAAGCGGGCTTTCACGAAAAGCGCATAGCGGTGGTTACAATCGTTGCGCCGCCAGAAGCTGTAGGTATCCGATAACCGGGTTGCCAATACCCTCCATCTGCAGCGTCTGGAACATCATCGCCTAGTTCGAACTGATCACTGGTTTTCCCACTGTTTGTTCCAGCCTTGATATAATTTCCAAGCTGCGCGTGTCCGTACAAGACAGAACGATCACCTCCGCGGTTGCTGCGTCGGCCGCCCTTCCAAGATCATACACCGCCTGAGGGTCCATCGCCCCTTGGCCCTGGTTATCCAACACTGCGTCGACTTCGGAACGGACGACAGTCTCGCATCCGGCGTCGGCAAGGAATGAAATCGCAAGGTCGTTGATCGCCGGCACATAGGGCGAAGCAAATCCGATACGTTTTGCACCCAGCGTTTGAAGCACGTGGACCAACGGGTCAGCTGCCGTCACGGTCTTGGCCCCGCTGTTTGAACGGATAGCTTCCGCCAGCGATCGGTCAACCTCATAGCCGTGGGTCATTGTGACCGAGATGCAGCCATAAACTATCACGTAAGGCCGGACGCCCTGCAACAGACGAAGCGGTTCCTCAAGATCCGACGCGCCAAGACTGTACATCTGTTAAGCGTCTGGGATTTCGTACTCATCATATCCGCCCAAGCGCGCAAAATGCAGCGATACCCCAGCTGGACACATCAACATCAGATCGGGTTATAGATTGGTGTTGGTGAAGGGCACCAAGGCCCCAATGCGCGCGCGTCTCCGAGACTGGTTCATTCATGTCCCCCTTAGGCCCAGCGTCTAAGTATCCAGGCGGTCGGATCAAGCGATTCTGGATCGGCGATGGTTAGTCTCAGGCAGTTCGGCAATCCCACGCCCACCTTTGCGTGCGCCACGAACCCTTATAATTCGGCCGATCCTTCCGATGGTCATGAGAGGCCTGCCTGTTCCCAGAGCCAAAAGAATGTACATCCTGCTCGACAGCGCGAGAGAGGCGCGCAGACTGGGCATCCCATTCGGACGCATCTGCGACCCCCTCGGCAAGCCGACCGAAAGAGCTTACGGGCTAATCGGCTACGCACGAGACGAGGGCTTGTTGGCCGAGTATTTTTCCAGCTTCTTGCGCGGTGTCTGGTCCGAAGGGATTGATGCGGGATCAGACAATGGCCTCGTTAAGATCGTAGTGCGAGCCG
>CBFHXH010000228.1:0-3066 GCA_965659735.1 uncultured Pikeienuella sp. | reverse complement strand
TAGCGTTTCAGGGCTTGAAAGCCGGCGCTACTGTGGATGTGAGTTGCGGCGATGCAACACTCGAGTGGTATACCGTTTGGTATACTGATCAGTCCTACCTTCGAGCAAGGCATTGAAATAAAATACATTTTTGTAATTTAGTGGCGGAGAGACAGGGATTCGAACCCTGGAGACGGTTCCCCGCCTACACACTTTCCAGGCGTGCGCCTTCGACCACTCGGCCACCTCTCCGTTGCAGCTGGGTTATATCTGGCCTGTGCGGCAACGCAAGTCGTCTTTGGTTGAATAACTGGCTTTTAATCGCTAGCCTTCGCGTCGGCTGCTGGGGGACAGCGCCGTAATGCGCTGTAGGAGGCTGAGTTGGCCCGTCTACTTGGTATTCTGTTTGGTATCGCCGCATTGGCGGCGATCGGCTACGACATGTGGCGGGGTCCTTATCAAGATCGTGAGCTTGAACTTACGTCAATTGCAGAAGGCTGGGCGCAGCTGCATCGAACCAGCCTGATCGGTCTTAATTCTTTCACAGAAAAGAATCTTTCGCCGGAGATTTGGGACAGCTACGTGTTACCTGCGCTGAACTGGCCGGCTGCTCTTACTTTCACTGTGCTGGGGCTATTCTTTCTGTATTTCGTTAGCAGAAGCGGTCACCGCAAACGGCACATGTTTTCAAAACACGGCCGCCGTTAACGCGCCTGGCGTCAGGGCTCAGGCGCGCCGTTTCGCCAAGCGTTCGGCCCGGCTTGCAGCGCGTGGATCAGTGTCAAACAACGCCGCCAATTGTTCAGTCATTGCCCCTGCCAATTGTTCAACATCTGTGATGGTGACAGCGCGTTCGTAGTACCGTGTCACGTCATGGCCGATACCAATCGCCAAAAGTTCAATCGGTGACTTGCGTTCGATCATGTCGATAACATCTCGAAGATGACGTTCGAGATAGTTTGACGGGTTCACGGACAGGGTTGAATCGTCCACTGGCGCTCCGTCAGAAATCACCATCAGGATCTTACGCTGCTCAGGCCGGGCCTGCATCCGTTTGTGCGCCCATTCCAGGGCCTCGCCGTCGATGTTTTCCTTCAATAACCCTTCACGCATCATCAGGCCGAGGTTCCGCCGCGCGCGTCGCCAGGGGCTGTCAGCGCCCTTGTAGATGATGTGGCGGAGGTCATTCAGACGACCAGGGTTCGCTGGGCGGCCTTCTTTCAACCAGTCTTCACGGCTCTGACCACCTTTCCAAGCTTTGGTCGTAAAGCCTAGGATTTCAACCTTCACGTTGCAGCGCTCCAGTGTCCGGGCAAGAACGTCTGCTGAGATCGCCGCAATGGAAATCGGACGTCCACGCATGGAGCCTGAATTGTCGATCAAAAGCGTGACAACGGTGTCTTTGAATTCCGTGTCGTTTTCCATCTTGAAGCTTAAAGGCGTCATCGGGTTCGAAACGACACGGGCGAGGCGCCCTGCGTCGAGGATGCCTTCCTCAAGATCAAACTCCCATGATCGGTTCTGCTGCGCCTGAAGACGGCGCTGCAGTTTATTGGCCAGACGAGACACGGCACCTTTCAAGGGTTCCAGCTGCTTGTCGAGGTAGGATCTCAGCCGCTCAAGCTCAGCCTCATCGCACAGCTCCTCAGCCATGATCTGCTCGTCATGAGCTCGGGTGTAGATGCGGTAGTCTTTCGATGCCTCGCTATCAGGGAACTGGGGCGGGGCGGTTGGCGGCTCTCCATCATCCTCAGCGGGTACTTCGTCGTTACTATCGGATTCAGAATCATCCATGACAGCTTCGACTTCAGCGCGCTGCGTGTCGACATCGTCCGATTCCTCTGTCGACATGTCGTCCGGCGGCATATCGTCTTGCCCTTCGTCGCCGCTGCTTTCCTCGCCGTCGTCTTCCGCTTCGTCGGTCTCATCCTGTTCTTCTGGCGCGTCTTCTGGCGCGTCAGGGTCTTCACCCAACTGGTCGCCAAAGCCGAGGTCTTCAATGACCTGACGCGCGGCTTTGGCAAAGGCGACCTGGTCGTCGAGGCAATCGACCAATTGGTCGATGCTCTCATCCGCCATGCCTTCCAGACCCTCTTTCCAAAGGTCGTAGAGCTGGGCCGCGCCTGCCGGAATGTCGCGGCCTGTGGCGCGTTGGCGAAGCATCAGGGCCGCAGCTTCAGCAACAGGCGCTTCCGACATCGTTGAGATTTCTGAATAGCCGCGTTTCGTCGCCTGATCGGTCAACCTGGCATCGAGGTTGTCGCCAACACCGGGCATCGCGCGGGCGCCGAGCGACTCGCACCGGGCGTTTTCCATCGCCTCGTAGATCGTGCGGGCGGTTTCGCCCCGGGGTGTGTAGCGGTTGTGCGTGCTGTCGGAATGGAACCGCATGCGAAGGGCCTGACTGTCAGCCTCCCCGCGGGCCAGCATCACCTCAGCACGCGTCATCCGCCGGCTGATCTGGGGAAGACGCAGCATGTCGTTGGCGACGCCGGGGGGATCGACGGAATAGGCGACGTTCAGCTCAGGCTCGTTAGCCATAGCGCGCGTGGCTTCACCAAGCGCCTTCTTGAATGTCTCAACCGGGTTTGGGGGCTTGGTGTCAGTCATTGGTTCATCTCAAATCGTCGGAGAAGCTCGAAGCAGACGTCTATGTTCTCGCGCGCTTGCCTCATAACGGCTCCACCTGCTTCCTCGCTGTCTAGCAAAGACCCCTCTGGCGCACGATCTCCCGCAGATTCGACAGCCGACCGCATATCGGAAAAGGCGAAATCGTAGAGGGCGCTCTGCTTTACTGCGCTTGCATCTTCCGACTGTTTCCTCGCTTCGTCATTCAAAAGAATAAGGTTGCTTGAGATCTCATTGAACTTCATGCCCAGATCTTTCGCGTGATTGGCCGTGCCTGAGTCCGTTGTTCTCAAATAGCTTGAAACCGTATCTATGTATCCCGCACATCGGGACGAGATATTGAACCATGCTACCGTTTCAGCATTTGCGTTGGGCGCAATGGTGGTGATGGTGAGTATCATAATACCGCGCATCGCCTTTTTCATATCACCCCAGGCTTACACTCGCTGCGCTTTCAGG
>CBFHXH010000227.1:0-3104 GCA_965659735.1 uncultured Pikeienuella sp. | reverse complement strand
GATGAACGAGCCTCCAGGCGCGCGTATGCGTGTTGCGCTGACCGGCCTGACGCTGGCTGAGCAGTTCCGTGACCAGTCTGGTACGGACGTTCTGTTCTTCGTCGACAACATCTTCCGCTTCACCCAGGCAGGTTCTGAGTGTTCGGCGCTTCTGGGTCGTATCCCGTCCGCTGTGGGCTACCAGCCAACGCTGGCCACCGACATGGGTGCGCTGCAGGAACGTATTACGTCGACCAACAAAGGCTCGATCACGTCCGTGCAGGCGATTTATGTCCCTGCGGATGACCTTACCGACCCTGCGCCTGCGACGTCGTTTGCTCACTTGGACGCAACGACCGTTCTTAGCCGTGCGATTTCCGAGCTTGGCATCTACCCGGCAGTTGACCCGCTCGACAGCACATCGCGTCTGATGGACCCGGCTGTTCTGGGTCAGGAACACTATGAAGTGGCCCGTCAGGTTCAGGAAACGCTGCAGCGCTATAAAGCCTTGCAGGACATCATCGCGATTCTCGGCATGGACGAACTGTCGGAAGAAGACAAACTTACCGTGGCCCGCGCCCGTAAAATCCAGCGCTTCCTCTCGCAGCCATTCGACGTGGCGAAGGTCTTCACCGGCTCTGACGGCGTTCAGGTTCCGCTGGAAAAAACCATCGACTCGTTCAAGCGCGTCTGCGCCGGCGAATTCGATCACCTGCCAGAAGCCGCCTTCTACATGGTTGGCGACATCGACGAAGTGATCGCGAAAGCCGAGCGTCTGGCCGCCGAAGCAGCCTAATCGATCACCCTTGAAGGGAGGCTGATATGGCCGAAAAAATGACCTTTGAACTCGTCTCGCCGGAGCGCCAGCTTGCTTCGTCTGAGGCGGACATGGTCGTCATCCCGGGGATGGAGGGCGACTTTGGCGCCCTGCCAGGTCATACGCCGTTTATGACGACGTTGCGCCCTGGGCTGGTGACAGTGACGAATGGTTCGGACACGACGGAATATTTCGTGACCGGTGGCTTTGCCGAAGTGTCAAACGAAGGCGCTGCGGTTCTGGCTGAAGAAGCGGTGGAACGGTCTAGTCTGACCAAGGAATTCATCGAAGGCAAAATCACCGCAGCCGAAGCTGCACTGGAAAGCGTCAGCGATGAAAACCGTCAGGCGGCCGGGCAGCGGCTGAACAACCTGAAAGCGGCAGCGGATCATCTGGTCTGACGGATCTACAGTTCTGAATGCAAAAGGGCGGCAATGGGCCGCCCTTTTCGTTTGTATTTTCCGTCTTTTTCCAGACTTAGCGCACGTTCATGTCACAGCCTTATCGAATGGCGGCTCATGTTTGGCGAAGCGCTTGAATACATATGGTGGCACGAAGCTGATGTAGAATCCGATCAGGGCCGTTCCTGCATAGCTGATCAGATCAGCGTTCGCCCCCGCCATGTCAGCAAGGCGCGTGACCTCCACGTAAAGAGCGAACAATCCGATCAGTCCACACACGCAGAGCAGCGCGGGGCCCACAATGATATCTTCTGGCTGGCGGCAACCTGCCCGCTGCGCCAGTTCCACGCCGATCAGAAAGGTCAGCGCAAATCCGCCAAGCCCGGCGATTTCGCCGGGTCCATCGGTGCTGGGCCAAGTGTAGAATAGAATGGCCTGAAACAGGATCAGCCCGATCAGCGGCTCCCACCTCAACGGTCGGCGCGAAGATACGTAAGTCCGCAGTGGCAGTGCTGAGAAAGAGATGATCAGGCCAAAAGCCAGCCCCAGGCCGACAAGGATGTCCTGCATGTCATGCACCGCCAGATACAGGCGAGACAGGCAGATCAGGAACACCATTGTCAGGCCGAGAAGCCATAGCCACAGCCTGCGCATCTCCAGGCACAGCCAGAACCAGAGGGTCGCGGCAATTTGGGCGTGGCCCGAAGGCATGCCAAAGCTGTCTGCGACCTTGTTGTCCAGGGACGCCGGATAGATTGGGCGCGGGTCCTGCCAGAAGTCCTTCAGATAGGCGTTCACCAACGTCGATATCGCAATCATCAACGCCAATCGTGTGAAGGCGCGATAGGACCACAGCCAATAGCCAACAGACAGGAAGATCATGTAGAATGTCGTGTAGCCAAACCACGACATCAGCTTGAAGAACCAAGTCAATTCCTCGGCTCGCATGCTTTCGACCCAACTCAGGTCAAACAAGAATTCGTTCACAGCGTCCCCACCGCACTTTTTTTCATGAGACAATACTGTGACGCGCGATCAAAGCAATCCGGTTTTGCTTGACGCGACGCGGTCTGAGGCGCATAGGCAACCATATCCGGTCCGCACATCGCCGCGTGAGCGACTTGGCGCAACACACCAGCGCCTCATACGGAGAGGATCAGCAGAGTTTCCCACATCACGCAGGGGGTGCGGGCGCGCAGACGGCTGCGGGGCATTCGGCCCCTGGGTCAGCATTGCGCGCAATCCATACCTAGATGGCGCATTCATGCGCCTGCGGCACGAATACCGCCACGCGCCGCGCATGGCGCTGAAAGGACCAATCCGAATGGATTTCGAAACGCTGGGCTTAAAGCCCCGCCTTGTGGCCCAATTGGCCGAACTGAAAATCAAAGAACCTACGCCGATCCAGACCAAGGCGATCCCGCTGGCGCTGGAAGGGCGCGATGTCATGGGGCTGGCGCAAACCGGCACTGGTAAAACCGCCGCTTTTGGCCTGCCATTGCTTCAGATGCTGAACAAGGTGGGCGAAGGGCCGCGACTCAGATCCGCCGATGGCCTGATCCTCGCCCCGACGCGTGAATTAGCCAAGCAAATCATGGACAACCTGCGCGCCTACAACAAGGGCTCGCACCTGAAGATCACGTTGATCGTTGGCGGCGTCTCGCTGAACCGCCAGGTTGATACGATGAAGAAAGGCGTCCACATCATGGTCGCGACGCCGGGCCGTCTGATTGACCTGATCGATCGCCGCGCCGTAGATCTTTCCGCCACCCGTTTTCTGGTGCTGGACGAGGCAGACCAGATGCTCGACATGGGCTTCATCCACGCCCTGCGCCGGATTGCGCCGCTCTTGTCCAAAGACCGCCAGACCATGCTGTTTTCGGCGACCATGCCGAAGCAGATGGAGG
>CBFHXH010000226.1:0-3118 GCA_965659735.1 uncultured Pikeienuella sp. | reverse complement strand
CTTGACCACACAGCGCAAAGCACGACTGCGCGACTTCGTCAGAAAAGTTCAGTGAACAAGACAGTTGCTTCGGCAAAGTCATCGCGGTCAACGCCGTGCAGACGAACGGTTGTCTTTTAATACCGCACCTCCAGCGTCGCGCCCGCTTGGCGCAAGTTCAGGTCATCGTGGTCGCCGCCCGCACTGAAAATGATCACGTCCTGCGCCTTGTTGAAATCTGTCACGACATCCTTGCCCTTGAGCCCTAGAAAAAGGAAAGCGTCGCTGCCATTATTTCCGGTAAGGACATCATTTCCTTTGCCATCCGCCAGCGTATCGTTACCGCCGCCACCGCGCAGCAGGTCAGCGCCGCCATCGCCGGTAATCTCGTCAGAACCGCTGCCGCCGATCAGCTGGTCCTTGCCGCCGCCACCCGCCAGAAAGTCCTTGCCGCCACCGCCTTTCAGCGTGTCCTTGCCGCCACCGCCAGACAGATCATCATCGCCCGCCTGTCCAAACAGTTTATCAGCCCCGCCCGGAAATCGTATCGTCGCCCCCGCCCGCGCGGATGGTATCCGCACCAGCAAGCGCGTTGAACTCTTCGTTAGCATCAGTTCCTTTCAGAACATCCCTACCGAGTGTTCCGAGGATTAAGGCGTCACGATCCCGGGTCATGATTGGGGGCGCGCCTTCGGCTGCAAGGTCGATATAATTGAAGTCCCCCCGAACCAACTCGGTAAAGACCTGTTCGTTGCCGCTCAATTGATAGGTAACAAACAGTTCGACGCGAATTTCCTGCTGTTCTTGCGCCAAGTTCGCATTTGGCTGAATCAGCGTCGATTCGAGGTCGTCGTTGCTGTTCACAGTCTGGATCGAGACAGAGGGTATTTGGGTCACAAACTCAGTCGCGCCAAATAAGTCATCCTCGCAAAAAACCTCCACGGGCGTGACGTGCGACCGGATACTGACATCGCCAGTGATGGAGCCAATGTGATCGCTTTCGATCAGATCAGCGGTCAAATCGCTCAAATTGAGCTTTTTCAGCGCAAACTCACCTGCTGTGCGAAAAGTGGTGCGAAATGGCGTTCCCAAGACGGTGTTTTCCGACCGGAATTCGTCAACATCATCACGCTGGCCAGCCGCAATCTCCCGCTCACTGAGTAGGGCGATATCGCCTGCGATCAGTTAACTGTCGCCGCGAAAACCGGTAATCTTCCAATCCATGTTGAATGATCGATTGGTGATATCGAGCGTTGTTAGACTGTCTATCTGCGAAAGGGTCAGGAATTGCTCGCGCCCGGGATCGAAGAGCCCGAGATAGATTTGCACGTTTTCGCCTTCGGTCAGAACAAAGTTCGTTTGCTTTAGCGACGTGTTCACCTTTGTAATGTCAAAGATGTCCTGCGCCAGGCTCGACCCTGTTTAGCTGACGTCCTGATTGGCAATAGTGGGTTCAGTTCTCTGAACCCTTGGTTCACGCCAATCCTTAACTCCAACTCAACATCGCCAAACTCGAGCTGATTCAGTTCATTGTATCTGATGCCAGTCACGCCACGCTCCCACCAAACTTCACTGCATAACTTGGGTAATTAATGCCGCCTTGTCGATCAAGTTCGCCGCGCATACGTCAGGCGGTCTGGATGCGACGCGATTACGCCCTCATACGCCGCTAAGTCGCTGGAAACCTGACTGCAAAGCATACAGTTTATAGCCAGACCTAGCATGGAGCAGTCAGACCATGGCCGACGCCGACAATAACCCTCTCGTCATCTTCACGCCCTCAGGCAAAAGGGGCAATTTTCCCATCGGCACGCCGATCCTGGACGCAGCGCGCCAGCTGGGCGTTGATCTGGACAGCGTGTGCGGCGGACGCGGCATCTGTTCCAAATGCCAGATCACGCCTTCCTACGGCGAGTTTCCCAAGCACGGCGTCACGGTAAGCGACGGCGCGTTGTCGGAATGGAACAAAGTCGAAGAACGCTACAAGTCCAAACGCGGCCTGATTGACGGGCGGCGGCTGGGCTGTCAGGCCCAGGTTCAAGGCGACGTCGTCATCGACGTGCCGCCCGAAAGCCAGGTGCACAAGCAGGTCGTGCGCAAGCGCGTCGAAGCGCGCGAAATCATCATGGATCCCGCCACCAAGCTTTATTATGTCGAGGTCGCCGAACCCGACATGCATCACCCTTCTGGCGACTTGGAACGCCTGCAAGAGGCGCTGTTTGATCAATGGCAGCTGGCCAATGTGATGGGCGATCTCAGAACCGTTCAGATGCTGCAAAAGGCGCTGCGCGAAGGCGAATGGAAGGTGACCTGCGCCATCCACAAAGGCGCTGGTCTTGATACCCCGCGCATCGTGCAGGTCTGGCCCGGCTATTACGAAGGCGCGATCTACGGCCTCGCTTTCGATGTTGGTTCAACAACCATCGCCTGTCACATGACAAACCTGCAGACGGGCGAGGTTGTCGCGTCTTCGGGCCTGATGAACCCGCAGATCCGCTTCGGCGAAGACCTGATGAGCCGCGTCAGCTATTCCATGATGAACGCTGGCGGCGCGGCTGAAATGACCAAGGCCGTGCGCGAGGCGATCAATGCGCTGGTCGGCCAGGTCGCCGCCGAAGGCCGCGTCGCCCGCGAAGACATTCTGGAGGCTGTCTTTGTCGGCAACCCAGTCATGCATCACCTTCTGCTGGGCGTTGATCCGGTTGAGCTTGGCTGGGCGCCTTTCGCGCTCGCGACCTCAAACTCCATCCAGCTCTGGGCGCAGGAAATTGAGTTGGAGATGCACCCAAACGCGCGCATCTACATCCTGCCGTGCATCGCGGGCCATGTCGGCGCCGACGCCGCCGCCGTCGCGCTGTCAGAAGCGCCCTATCAGTCGGACGACCTGACGCTAGTCGTCGATGTCGGCACCAACGCCGAGATTATTCTGGGCGACATAGAGGATATGCTTGCTTGCTCCTCCCCCACCGGTCCGGCGTTCGAGGGCGCGCAAATCTCCTGCGGCCAGCGCGCGGCGCCAGGCGCGATTGAGCGGGTTGAGATCAATCCGGAAACGAAAAAGCCCCGCTTTCGGGTCATCGGGTCAGAGCTTTGGTCAGACGACGCATCCTTTGCGACCGCCATCGGCGCGCAGGGCGTG
>CBFHXH010000225.1:0-3147 GCA_965659735.1 uncultured Pikeienuella sp. | reverse complement strand
AAAATCGTAGTATGCGTCTTGCATCAGCACCGCTTTGGCGAAGCTGATCGCTAAGTTGATGGCATCCCACACTAGTGCTTTTTTTTGGTGCCGAAACCCTCAACCACCGTACCGGTCCCGATGACAGATCAAACGAAACCGTCCCCGGAGCTGATTGCAGTCGTGCGCCGATAGCCTGAAGCGATGCGAACGCGGCAAGCGGATTCGTACATCCATTTGTTTTCGTCCACAGAGAACCTGCGCTAAATCGGTACAGATGCAGATGCAGATGAAGTCTGGGGCGGCGAAGTCTTTCGCACCGGATTTGTCGATCACGTCAACGAAATCACTGACTGGTGGTTTGATGAAACAAGGGCCGAGGCCTTTGAACGTGGCGAGGCTGGCTGGGCGTTTCTTGAAGGGAGAATTTTGGTCGATGGCGCCCAAAAACCAATGATCGCCCGATACACCCTTGTCTGTGCGATTGAGAAAGGGGCGTGGAAACTCGTTCAGGCGCATACATCATTGCCAGCGTCCAATATTGAAACCCATGGCTTCGAACATCATGCGATGAACGCTTTGCTCGCTGAGGTCGCCAAAGGATTTGACCTAGCCCAGCGCGAAGGCGTGGCGACGATCGTTTTCACTGACATTGTTGGTTCATCCGCGCTGGCGGCGGCAACGGGTGATCGCGATTGGGCGAAGCGGATTGCAGGGCATTTCGATGCGATGGGCGAAATCGTCGAAGCGGCTGGTGGTGAGATGGTCAAATCCCTCGGCGACGGAACGATGTCGAGTTTCAGCTCTACAGTCGCGGCTCTCTCAGCCTCGCGCCGAATGCAGGCGCAAACATCCGAAGATACCCTTTCGCCGCCACTGAAACTGCGTATCGGCATGCACCGTGGCGACGTGATCCAGACGGCGGATGATTTGTTTGGAAGCGTAGTAAACAAGGCGGCGCGCGTCGCGGGCGTTGCAGAAGCTGGTGAGATCAGGGTCTCGGACGAGGTGCGACTGGCCGCCTTGGATGACGCCGCCTGCCGAGCGGCGATCGAAGATCACTTGAAACGCAACATCCTCCCACCCGACGGGACCGCCGTTTAAGGACCTGCCATGCCCAAGATCGTATCCGTCACGCCTCGCCTTTTTCACGTGCCTCTGGATGAGGTTCTGGTGGACGCCAAACATGGCGACCACACGCATTTCGAACTGATCACCGCCACGGTGACGCTGGATGATGGGACCAAGGGCACGGGCTATAGCTATACCGGCGGGAAGGGCGGCTTTGCGATCCATGCGATGATCGCGCATGATCTGGTGCCCATGCCGGTTGGGCAGGACGCGGCGGATGTCGAAGATCTGTACGATCGGATGCAATGGCATGTGCACTATGTCGGGCGCGGCGGCGTTGCGTCGTTTGCAATCTCCGCCGTCGATATTGCGCTGTGGGATTTGCGTGGAGTTTTGACGGGGCGGTCCTTGGCCACCATGGCCGGCGGTGTATCCGATCGCTGCCGCGCCTATTGCGGAGGCATTGATCTGGGCTTTGATCTGCCAAAGCTGCTGGGCAGCGTCGAAGGCTATCTGACGGCGGGTTTTGACGGGGTGAAGATCAAGGTTGGCCGTGATGATGACATCGCCCCCGCCACCGCCGTGCGCGACCTGGTTGGCCCGGATGTCGCCTTCATGGTCGATGCGAACTATTCGCTGGACGAAGTGAAGGCGATTGAGCGGGCAAAGGCGTTCAAGGACTTGAACGTCATGTGGTTCGAAGAGCCGATCATCCCTGACCATTATGACGCTTATGGCTGGATCGCGGACGCCACTGGTGTGCCACTGTCGATGGGCGAAAACCTGCACACGATCCATGAATTCGAATATGCATTTGAGCGATCCAAGCTTTCTTTCATTCAGCCCGACGCATCAAACTGCGGTGGGATCACCGGCTGGCTTGCGGCGGCGCGGCTGGGCCGGGAGGCTGGCGTCAAAGTGTCCAGCCACGGCATGCAGGAACTGCATGTCAGCCTGGTGTCAGGCTTTGGCGGCGCTGGCGCGGATATGGGCCCGATCGAAGTGCATTCCTTCCCCATCGACCGCTACACGATGCGCCCTCTGGTTGTCGAAGATCACATGGCCGTTGCGCCTGATACGCCCGGTACTTGCGTCACCTTTGATTGGGACCGTCTCGCTGAATACAAGGTAGCTGGCCCATAAGTGGGTTGGAGGCGCTGACGCCAGCGCAAAAAGCGGCCTACCAGCGTGATGGCTATCTGGTGCTGGAACGGCGCATTCCGATGGAAATCATCGAAGCCCTACGGGCGGAGATCGCCAGGTTTGAAACGCAGGCCAAAGGCATGACCGCCTCCGACGACTGGCTGGATCTGGAGGATACGCACACCCCCGATGCGCCTCGCATTCGCAGGGTTAAACGGCCCGACCAACAGTCGGATGCGTTTCGCGAACTGATGAAGTCGAACCACATTCTTGCGTCCGTACGCGATCTGATTGGGCCTGATGCGCGCTTGCAGACGGCCAAGTTGAACATGAAATCCGCCGGTTACGGTGCGGTGATTGAATGCCATCAGGACTGGGCCTTTTACCCCCAGACAAATGACGATGTTCTGGCCGTTGGCGTGCTGATCGATGACATGGCCGATGAAAACGGCCCGCTGATGGTCTTTCCCGGCACCCATCAGGGGCCAGTGCACGACCATCATGTAAACGGTGCCTTTGCAGGCGGCATGGACCTGGCCGCCGCCGGGCTGGACCCGGCTGACGCTGCGGTGCTGACCGGACCTGCGGGGTCGATCACAATCCACCATGCGCGCATTGTCGATGGGTCGGCACTGAACCGGTCTGATCGCGCGCGTCGGATATGCTTTTACGAAATGCTGGCCGCCGACGCCTAGCCGCTGATGGGCAATGTGTCCGACTTCGCCGATCTCGCCGACTTTGACGCGCGCATGCTTTACGGCGCGCCGACGATCCACCCCCGCCTTGAACCCACGCCTCTGCGCATGCCTTTGCCTCGGCGGGGGGATTACGGCTCCATCTATTAAGAACAGAAAAAGATGAAGGCCCGCGCCTTCGATGATGAATGACAGGAGCACCCATGTCCAAACCAGCAATCGGATTTATCGGCCTTGGCTTGATGGGCGGGGCGATGTG
>CBFHXH010000224.1:0-3205 GCA_965659735.1 uncultured Pikeienuella sp. | reverse complement strand
AAGCGCCGGGCGCGCTGGGATCAGCCCACCCGTTGAACGCGCCTTACCAATCGTTTCGCACCAAGGACAGCTGGATTAACATTGGGGCGGCGAACCAACGCAACTGGCTGCGCCTTCTCGATGTTCTTGACGCTACCGAACTGAAGGAAGACCCTCGGTTCGCAACCAACAAGGATCGGATGAGCAATTTGGAGGCGCTCGTCCCTTTTCTGGAAGCGCAGCTGCAGAAACGCGGCACCGACGAATGGCTTGCGATCATGGAGGAGTTTGGACTTCCGGCGGGCCCAGTAATGGACATTTGTCAAATGCATCAAGATCCACAGGCCCTCGCCCGGGAGATGATCGTCGAGACGGTGCATCCGCAGGCCGGGACGGTGAAAGCCATCGGTCTACCGGTCAAATTCAGCGAAACCCCTGGCGGTGTGCATCGACCCGCGCCAATGCTTGGTCAGCACGGCCGCGAGATCCTGAGGGAACATGGGTATTCGCCAGAGAAAATTCAGGCGCTCGAAGATAAAGGAGCGCTGGTTCGGCAAGGCTCTGAGTAGATCGCCATCCGCTTTGCGCAGCTTTAACGGTGGTCCAGATTAAGAGATCATTTGCTCCAGTCCCGCCAGAAGCGCTCCGTTGAATTCATCCGGCGCCTCGACGTTCGAGAAATGCCGCTGCCCTTTGATAACGGTCAGTTCTGCGCTCTTGATGCGGTCGCGAATGGCCTCTGAATGATCAAGCGGCGTTACCGGATCCTCACCCGCCGCGATAATTCGCGCAGGACAGGTGATAAGGTGCAGATGGTCCTGGTAGGCAAGATCAGCAACCGCTGAGGTGCCGCCCAGATAACCGGAAACTTGGGTGGCGATGAAAATCTCACGAACGGCGTGATAGGCTGGCGATCCGTCTGCAACAAATACATCGGTAAACCACAAATTCTTCGTCATCTCCCAGACTGGCGCCATCCCTTCCCGCTGCACGACCTCCTGACGCTCGGCGACCCAGCCGCGGTACCATGGGCTGGCTTGCGAGGTCGTATTGCATAGCGTCAACGTAGAGATCCGCGTGGGATAGTTAATCGCCAATCCTTGGCCGATCATGCCACCGGTCGAGATTCCCACCCAATGGACCATCTCCAACCCCAGTGCATCCATCAGGCCAACGGCGTCCGCCTCGAACTGTCTGAGGGTGTAGGGACCTTCGGGCGCATCCGTGGCGCCATGGCCTCGCCAGTCATAGCGCAGAATGCTGTAGCGGTCGGACAAGGCGCGTATTTGACTGTCCCAGATGCGGTGACTGGTTCCCATTGCGTGGGCCATCATGATGACCGGCCCGTCCGGGACACCATCCCAGCGGAACGCCATTTCGATGTCGCCGACCTGAACAGTCTGGATCGTCATCGTGGGGCCTCGCCCTTGACCAAAACCTTGCCGATGAACTTGCCCGCGAGCATATCATGCAGGGCTTGCGGAATGTTTTCGAACTCATCCACCGTGTTGTGGTTTGCATGGATTTTATCCTCGCGGCACAACTCCATCATCCGCTCCTGGGCAAAGGCCCATCGTTCGGGATAGGAGTAGCGTGAAAACCCCTGGATCGTGGCTTCACGGGCCCACAACAAGCGCATGTTGACTGGATCTTGATCCGGCCGGTCGGAGTTGTTCGACGCTGTCCGCCCAACGATCAGGACGCGGGCGTATTTGGCGATGTTGGCGAAGACCGCATCCGCGGAGGGCCCGCCCGTTGTGTCGAACACTTGGTGCGCCCCGTTTGGGAGTGCCGCTGACAATGCGTCGGAATAACCGTCCGCCTGATGATCGATGCAGGCATCCGCGCCAAGCACCTCGACGACATACTGGCATTTTTCCGAACCGCCGGCGACGCCAACCACGTTCATGCCCGCCAGCTTGCCCAACTGGACAGCGTATCCGCCAACCGATCCTGCGGCGGATGTCACCACCATGGTTTGCCCCGGCATTGATCGACCAAAAAGATCCAGCGCGGTATAGGCCGTTAATCCGGGGGAACTTAGCGCCGTAAGCCAGAGGGTTGGATCAAATTCGTCCGTGACCGTTGTCAGCGTGTCTGCCTTCGCGACGGCATAGTCCTGCCAACCAAGACGGGCCCTCACCAACTGGCCGGGTGCCAAATCGGTGCCGGGTGCGGCTTCAACGACCTCGCCCAGAACGTCCCCGTCGATCAGTTCGCCGATCTCGAATGGCTTTGTATAGTTCGTGAAATCCTTCAGTCGCTGTCCCTGCCAGGGTGATAAGGCGTGAAAGAGCGCTTTGACCCTGGCCTCGCCCAGCGCAAGATCGGGATGGTCAACCTTCTCCAATGCGAAGTGGTCCGCATCTGGCAAAGCCTCGGGGCGCGCCTTCAAGGTGAATCGGCGATTGATCTTTTTTACCATACCCCTGACTATCTGATGGAGAACAGCCTGCACAGGGGATCCTGAATGATGCTACGCTTTGCTCCTTTTGACGATATCGAAATCGCATATGCGGATGATGGCCCACACGCTGCGCCGGCGGTCTTGATGGGGCATTGTTTCTGCGCCGATCACAGGTTCTGGGATCCGCACTTGGCGGCCTGCGAAGGGTTTCGGGTGATCCGTTTTGACACCCGCGGACATGGCCAGTCCGGACGCAGCGACGGCCCTTATTCCCTTACGCAACTGGCCGCAGATGTGGTTAGCCTCATGGATTATCTGCAATTGCCAGAGGCCCATTATGTCGGCGTTTCGATGGGGGGAATGGTTGGCCAAACCCTTGCGATCGAGCATCCGAACCGGCTGCTTTCGCTGATACTTTTGAACACGACCCCAAAATACTCCAAGGCTCAACGCGATCTCTGGCAAGAGCGCGCCAACGCGGTTTTGGCGGAAGGGATTGAGCTGATCCATAGCGACCTGATGCGTCGGTGGTTTACGGACGAAGCGCTGGCCGCCGATCTTGCGGGTGCCCAGTATGTCGCAGAGGTCGTGCGTGAGTTCGACAGACGCAGCTTCGCTTCGGTAACAGCCGCGATGTGCGAATTGGACACGGTCGATTGCCTGACGGCGATTACGGTGCCGACCCTGGTGGTCGCAGCGCCGGACGATCCGGGGGTGCCGCGCGAGGTCAGTGAGATGCTTGCGGATCGCATACCGTACGCAACTTTGCACTGGCTGCAACCAGCCCGTCATCTGGCCTCATTGGAGCATCCAGACGTG
>CBFHXH010000223.1:0-3269 GCA_965659735.1 uncultured Pikeienuella sp. | reverse complement strand
GATCAAACGCAAAACCATGCTCAAGCGGCGCTTGCGCCACCAAACTGAAAACGCATAAACTCAATCAAGGATGAGCCAGAGCCTCCAAAACAAAACCCGCTCTGATGTCCCAAATTATCTGACGACGGACAGTCTGCATTGGCGACGATCACCAGCGATTTCTGCGCCGCCTTTTCGCTTTCCCAAAGATGCCGCCGCCAGTTTGAAACGTTGGTGGAGGCTGACCTTAGCTGCAAGATCAGCGACCTCGATGCGCTCAAGATATGGCCCACCAAACCGACCCGCATCCTGCTTCTTCACGCCCCTGACGACGCAGAGATCGCCTTTGCTGATGCGGAGCGCAACGCCGCGCTGCCGAACGCCGACCTTGCGCCAATGCCCGGCCTTGGCCACCGACGGATCGTGCATGAAAATCTTAGCGTTGGGCGAGCTAATCGACTTCATTACGGAGGCGCAGCTTGATGCGTCGCCGCCGCAAGCCTAGGGTTCCGCCATGCGTATCGCGAGCTTCAATATTAACGGCGTCAAAGCACGCCTCCCCGCCCTTCTAAAATGGCTGCAGGAAGCGTCGCCAGACGTCGCCCTGCTGCAGGAAATCAAGTCGGTCGACGAAAATTTCCCGCGCGAGCCGATAGAGGATCTCGGTTATAACGTCGAAACCCACGGTCAAAAGGGCTTCAACGGCGTCGCCATCCTTTCCAAGCGCCCGATCGAAGACGTCAGCCGTGGGCTGCCAGGCGATCCCGACGACGAACAGGCCCGCTGGATTGAGGCGACAATTTCGGGCGACAACACTGCTGTCCGCGTTTGCGGCCTGTACCTGCCAAATGGCAATCCCGCACCCGGCCCGAAATACGACTATAAGCTCAACTGGATGAAGCGCCTTCAGACCCGAGCGGAAGAGCTGATTGCGTCCGAGGAAATCGCACTGATGGCGGGTGACTACAATGTCATTCCCCAAGCCGAAGACGCGCATAACCCAGAGGTGTGGACCGAAGACGCATTATACATACCCCAAACCCGCGAAGCGTGGCGTCGGCTTTTGGCGCTGGGTTATACGGAGGCGTTCCGATCTCTGAATACCGCGCCGCTGAACTATACGTTTTGGGACTATCAGGCCGGCGCATGGAACAAGAATAATGGCATTCGGATTGATCATTTTCTTTTGACCCCTCAAGCGGCGGACCGTTTGGTCGATTGCCAGATCGATAAAGTCCCACGTGGGCGTGAAAAGCCTTCGGATCACACGCCAATCTGGGTTGATCTCGATTTATGAGCGGCAGTGTTGCGGTTGTTCTGGATACGCTCTGGCAGTCCTTTGGCTGGGCGCCCGGCGATCAAGGATGGGATCTGCGATCTGGACCTACCCCCGTTGCAGGCGACCTTCCAGTCACTGATATGGCGACGGGGGCGTATGCGGCGTTGGCCATGGCGGCTGCGCATCTGCATTCTGCGCGCGGCGGCGATCCGCTGGCGCCTTTCGTTGATCGGCGGTTGGCGGGCCTGGCGCTGACTGGTAACGATTTTGTCCGTATCGACGGGGTCGAACCTGATAAATGGGGGCCGATTACTGGGTATTTTCGATGCAAAGACGGCGGCTATGTCTATCTGCACGGCCAGTTCCCCCATCTGCGCGACGGACTTTTGAATCTGTTCGGCGCTCAGCTCGATCGAACGTCCATGGCGGCGGCTCTGCAAAACTGGAATGCGCAAGACGCCGAAACTGCGGGTCAGGAACGCGGGCTATGTGTCATGCGGGTACGTGACCGGGCTGAGTGGGAGGCGCACTCCCAGCGCGCAGTTCTTGCGAAGAAACCAGTGGCTGAGATGATCGAGCTTGGCAATGGAACCCGCCCTTTGCCAGTTGCAGGTTCAAAACCCCTTTCCAGTGTTCGCGTGCTCGACCTCAGCCGCGTTTTGGCGGGACCTATGGCTGGTCGGGCTTTGGCAGAACTGGGCGCAGATGTTCTACGTATCAGCGCGCCCAATTTGCCCTCACTCGAACAGCTTGTCATCGACACGGGTTTTGGCAAGCGCGCAGCTTTCGCCGACATCAAGACCGAGGAGGGCCGCGCCAATCTGAACGCGTTGATTTCAGATGCTGATATCCTGATCGACGGATTTCGCCCCGGCGTCCTTGCCGCGCAGGGATATGGCGTTGAAAATCTCCGCGACTTGAACCCATCGCTCAGCATCATCACGCTATCCGCCTTTTCTACTGATGGGCCTTGGGGCGGACGACGCGGGTACGACAGCTATGTTCAAGGTGGTGTCGGACTAACCGCGCCACCTGTCAAAGGCGACCCGCCAATCCGACTGTCCACACAACCGCTCGACTATCTGGTTGGCTGCCTATGTGCATGCGGGGGCGTCATTGCGATGATCAAGCGGATGGAAAGGCAAAGCCACTTGATCGAAATGTCGCTGGCGCGCACGGCGATGTGGGTCTGGGAGCTTGCAGACCAGCTTGGCCCGGATACAAGCGCGCCAGCGGCGAACATGACCATCGAAGATCTACGGGCTGAGGGCCTCATCCGTCAAACCGACAGCGCATTCGGGTTGTTGGAAACCTTAGCGCCGCCCTATGGTTTTGATGGCGCATTAATCGAATGGGCCTCGCCGCCGCCGCGTCTGGGGTCGGCGGCGCCGGACTGGTTCTAGGCCCCTGCAGCCTCGTTAGCCTGACGCATAAGGTCTACAACGGACTGCAGTTCAAAAAGCAACTCGTCGGGTTTGCGGTTATCGCCTTTCGCGGTGATCATGCTGACCACAGCCATGCGCCCATTCATCTCCGTAAAGGCGCGGGAGATGTAGTCGCCTGAAAAGCTTAGCCCCACATCGCTGGCGTCCTGAGCGAGGGCATAGAGCGCGCCATCACGGTATGACGTTTCGATCAGGAATATAGCGCCGGATCCAGCGTCCAGCCCAAGCTGACGCGCGCCTTCCTCAGTCTCAAGATAGGCTTGAAAGGCGCCAAAATTCTCCTCCGTCGGGCCTTGGTCGCCAAACAATCCATGCTTTGCGACAGATATGCTGATGACGGAGCCCGTTGGATCGGATTTGCAGCGCTGCAATAACAGAAACGCCGACGCATCGCTGGTCATCACGCCGTCGCGCGGAAAACAGTATCCGCTGGGCGCAGGCGCACGGACAGTGCGGCCGCTTGCATTGACCTCTACCAGGTTGCGTTCGATCTTTGCGAGCTGGATGAATTCCCGGCTCAGCGGTTGATCGATGCTTGCGAAACGCACGCCACTGCCCTGCCCCTG
>CBFHXH010000222.1:0-3286 GCA_965659735.1 uncultured Pikeienuella sp. | reverse complement strand
CTTCTTGGGGCACATCAAGATCCAGTTTCCGTGTTACTGGGTTAATGATGATCGTATCACCGTGGCGCACCGCGCCAATCGGGCCGCCTTTAGCAGCTTCAGGGCAGACATGTCCGACCAGAATTCCATGCGACACGCCTGAAAAGCGGCCATCCGTCACCAGCGCGACGTCCTTGCCCAGGCGCCGACCTTGCAGCTGGATTGTCAGGTGCACCATTTCGGGCATGCCTGGCGCGCCGACAGGGCCAACATTGCGCACGACGATTACATCACCTGCCTCAATGCCCCCATCGCGGATCGCCGCCATCGCCGCCGTTTCACTTTCAAAGACTTTCGCCTTGCCGCGAAATTCGCCTGCTTCCAATGTCTTGCCAGACAGTTTTAAGACACCACTTTCGGGCGCGAGCGACCCTGACAGAACGCTGATATGGTTGCCCGGTACCGCAAATGGGGTTGAGACAGGGTGTACAACATCCTGTTCAGGCAGATCTTCGGGCAGGGGAACATCCGATAGATTTTCCGCCAAAGTTTTGCCCGTTACGGTCATCACGTCGCCATGCAGATAACCTGCCTCCAGCAGCGCCTTCATCACGACCGGTACGCCGCCAACCTTGTGCAGCGACACCATCGCGAAGGCTCCGTGGGGCTGCAGGTTGGCGATCAGGGGCACGTCCGCGCCAACACGCTGGATGTCATCAATGGTGAAGGGCACGCCCGCCTCGCGCGCAATGGCGAGGATGTGGAGGTAGAGGTTCGTCGACCCCCCCATAGCGTAGGCGGTCGCAACTGCATTTTCAAAGGCTTCGCGCACCATGATGTCAAGCGGCCTGATCCCTTGATCCATCAGGTGATACAGCGCCTTGACGCTGGCGGCGGCCTGGGCCTTCACATCGTCATGGATGTCGCTGTCCGCGTCATAATCCGCAGGGTGCGAGGCGCCGCGCGGTAGCATCATGCCAATCGCTTCTGCAATGGTGCTCATCGTGTTGGCGGTAAACATGGCGCCGCATGTGCCGCTGCCAGGCATGACGCATCGTTGAAGGCTGAGAAGCTGTTCTTGTGACAGGCGCCCCGCCTCACGCGCGGCGGCACCTTCGACATAGTCCATGATGGTCAAGTTATCGCCCTTCTTCGCATAGGGCTCAAAATTAACCGACCCGGGCGAACTGGTTCCGGGGTAGACGACCAATCCAAAGGCGTTCGTGCGGGCCAGCGGCATCAGCGCGGCTGCGCCCGTCTTGTCGCAACCCGATACGACGATCATCGCCTCGCCGTGATGGGCGTAGTGGCCGGTTTCCATGCAGTCGGCCATCAGATCGCGCGACACCAGGCTGTAACCGGCGTTTTCGGTGCCTTGCGTTAACGCATCAGACACGGCGGGCGCGCCGACCAGCAGGCCCTGACCGCCCATGCCTGCAATTTCGTCCACCAGAAGATCAGCGATGCGGCGCACGCGGTTATTGCACCTGTGGGCGTTGGTGTAGGCGTTGGCGATGGTCACGACCGCATTGGTCTTGGCGGTCTGCGTCGGCTCAAACCCGGCGGCGCGCAACTCGACAGCGCGCAGGCCTTGCTCGCTGTCGCTCCAATAGCTTTTTGATGTCCCGGTCATACGGCGCTTCCCAACCCTGGTCTCTGCTGCTTTTCGCAGAGGATAGCATCGTTTTGGCGCCGTCAGGCGGCGTATTTTGGGTGACCTTGCGGCTTTCGGTAAATCTGTTGATCCAGAGTGATCGGAAAACGCTCTGACGGGCAGGGGTCAGACCCGATGTCCGCGCGACCAGGTTTCCTTCATCGCTGGCAGATCATCCACGACAGCAAAGCGGATCAGGTCGGCCCGCTTGCCGATGGCGATAACGCCTCGATCATCCAGCGCTGCGGCCTTGCTTGGCGCTTTCGTCACTGTGGCGATCCCGCGGGGCATATCGTCGAATTCCAATCCCATCCGCACAGCGCCCATCAGCAGCGACGCAGGGGCATAGTCGGACGAAAGGATGTCCAGAACCCCGGCCTGCGCAAGGTCCGAGGCGGCGACATTGCCGCTGTGCGATCCGCCGCGCAGATAATTCGGCGCGCCCATGATCACAGCGATATCGGCCGCATGGCTGGCGCGCGCCGCCTCTTTGGTCGTCGGAAACTCGCCGATGCGGCATCCATGGGTTTGGGACATGGCGACGTCATCCTCGGTGGTGTCGTCATGGCTGGCCAGCACGGCACCCAGCCGCTTGCCCGCCGCCACCGCTCGCGCTTCGTGCGGCGCGCGCACGCGGGCGGACAAGGCCTTGAGCCGACCGAAATAGGAGCCAATCTCAGCCGAGCTCATCCCATATTTACCAACAAGGTATTCCTCCATCTTGGCTTCATCGCGAAACTGGCGCTGGCCAGGGGTGTGATCCATCAGGCTGACAATGCCGATCCGGTCATCTTCGGTGAATTCGTCCAGCTCTTCAGGCAGGGTTTCGGAACAGATCTCAGCCCGCAAATGCAGAAAATGGCTGATTTTCAATTGTCCGTTGTCGCGCTGACGCAAGATCTCATCCGCCACCTGGCGGGCGTATTTGGCGTATCTCGACCGCTTTTCAGACACGATGGAGCCAACCCGCAGTGCGTCAAATACGGTCGTAATCCCAGCCCCAGCGAGTTCGCGGTCATGCGCCAGAACGGCGGCGTCCATCGGCCATTTGACGCCGGGGCGCGGTTGCATGTGACGCTCCAGATTGTCCGTATGCAACTCAACCAAACCTGGGCTTACATAGTCGCCCTCGCAATCGATCGCCCCTGAAGGAACTTCTGCGCCTGTGTCGATGGCGGAAAACAGACCGTCGTTGATGGTCAGAGACCCGGTGATCACCTCGTCTTCCAGGACGAGGCGGGCGTTGGCGAGGGTGGTCATATGCGGGCTCCTATAGGCAAGCCATGGGTTATGTCGCAAAGCTGCGACAGTTTTCTGTCAGACGGGTAGGGAATTGAAGGAGACTGCGCATGACTTACCGCCGCTACGGCGTCTATTACGCCCCCAAATCTGGATCTGATCTGGCGCGCTTTGGTGCCTCCTGGCTCGGCTGGGACGCTGAGGCGGGGGAGGAGGTGGCGCATCCTGACGCCCCGGTCGACGTCGCCGCAATCACCGCGACGCCGCGCAAATATGGCTTTCATGGCACGCTGAAGCCGCCCTTTGTTCCAAATACAGATGTCGCGATGCTGAATGACGCGATCGAAATGGTCGCCGCCGCCCACACGCCCTTCACCGCGTCCCCCCTGCGGTTGAAGCGCATCGGACCGTTCC
>CBFHXH010000221.1:0-3351 GCA_965659735.1 uncultured Pikeienuella sp. | reverse complement strand
TGGGTCTCTTTATAGCCATCTCGGGTCCTACGCTTTCCTAACTATAGGGGCGGACCAATTTAAAGGGGGAGGCTCACAAGAGGGCTTCGACTTCAATAATCTTCTCTAGGATGTTTAATCTATTGTATCTGCTACCCACTTTGTAGTGGTTTTTGCTCTTATTGAAACCAATGCTGATAGACGGATCCTTAAGCCACTTCACATAAAGGTCGAGGATGAGCACCCTTAGGCTTTCTCTTACCGTCCGCTTGGGCTTGCGATTTCCTTTAGGTTCCAACGCTGACAAACCAGCTTCATCATACAACCGATCACATAAGGTTTTGACCTCAGGATGGTCCGACCATGTGTGAACATCCAACGGCTCAGAGTTCCAGCGGTCGATCTTTGGGAGTTGGTCGTGAGCGTTTCGGTGGGAACTGCGTCAGCCATTTTTCGATCTCCTGTCGGGGGTATGTGTCCGTTGTGTTGATAGATGCCCTTTGCTCGCATCCCCCGGTATCCCCCGCATGGGGGAGGGTTGGTGATGTAGATTACGCGCAACGCAGGTTTCTGCGACGCCTGCGGTCGCAAAGCGCGTTGTGGCCCTCGCCGCGCCGCTCTATACCCTTGCCGAAACTCACAGCCGGACATGACCGATGCGCTATATCTCGACCCGCGGCGAAGCCCCCATTCTGAGCTTTGAAGAGGCTATGCTGACAGGCCTCGCCCGTGATGGGGGGCTGTATCTGCCCGAAAGATGGCCAACGATGACCGAGGCTGAGATCGCTGATCTGGCTGGTCGGCCGTTTGAAGAGGTCGCCTTTCGGGTGATGAAGCCGTTCATCGGCGACGCCTTCACTGACGAAGAATTCCAGGGGATCATCAACCGCGCCTACGCCAGCTTTGGCCATGACCTGCGCTGTCCGCTGGTTCAGATTGGCCTGGATCGCTGGGTGCTGGAATTGCACCACGGCCCAACGCTGGCGTTTAAGGACGTCGCGATGCAACTGATCGGGCAGCTCTTTGAATTTGCGTTGAAGCGGCGCGGTGAACGGGTGACGATTGTCGGCGCAACTTCTGGCGACACTGGATCCGCCGCTATCGAGGCGTTCCGCGGGCTGGAAGCTGTTGATGTCTTCATCCTCTACCCCCATGGCCGGGTCAGCGAGGTGCAGCGCCGTCAGATGACCACGCCGACCGAAAGCAACGTGCACGCACTGGCCGTCGAAGGCGATTTCGATGATTGCCAGGCCGCCGTCAAAGCGATGTTCAACGATTTTGATTTCCGCGACGGGATGAAGCTGGCCGCTGTCAACTCCATCAACTGGGCGCGGGTGCTGGCGCAGGCGGTGTATTACTTCACCTCCGCTGTTGCGCTGGGCGCGCCGGGTCGCAAGATCAGTTATTCCATCCCAACCGGCAACTTTGGCGATGTCTTTGCGGGCTATGTCGCCAAACGAATGGGTCTGCCGATTGACCGGCTGGTCGTGGCGACGAACCAGAATGACATTCTTCACCGTACAGTGCAGACCGGTTCACACGTGAAACAGGGGGTGGAGCCGTCTTCGTCTCCGTCCATGGACATTCAGGTCAGCTCCAACTTCGAACGGTTGCTGTTCGATCTTTACGACCGCGAAGGTCCTGCCGTGCAGCAGTTGATGAAAGAGCTGTCGGATCATGGTGGTTTCGCCCTGTCCCAAGGTGCGAAAGACCGTCTGTGTGACGAATTCGACAGCGCCCGCTATGGCGAGGCTGAGGTGGCGCAGCTGATCAAGGCCTACGCCGCAACGACCTCTCACTTCCTCTGCCCCCACACCGCAATCGGCGTCGGCGCGGCGGAGGGTGTTACCGGCCCCGCCGTCGCGCTGGCCACCGCCCACGCCGCCAAATTCCCGGACGCCGTCGAAGCCGCCTGCGGCGTTCGGCCGGCCCTGCCGCCGCGCATGGCGGATTTGTACGAGCGGGATGAACGTTTTACGATGCTGCCAAACGATCTAGACGCCCTTCAGGTCCACATCAGAAAGTCCGCCCGTATATGAGCATTCGCCTGTCCACGCTTGCCAACGGTTTCCGTATCATCACAGAGAATACGCCCGGTTTCGGGTCCACCACCCTCGGTGTCTGGATCGCAGCGGGATCGCGTAACGAAACCGCCGGACAAAACGGTGTCGCCCATTTTTTGGAGCATATGGCCTTCAAGGGCACGACCAGGCGGTCGGCGCTGGATATCGCGGAAGAGATTGAGAATGTCGGCGGCCACCTGAACGCCTACACCAGCCGTGAGGCGACGGCGTACTATGCGCGCACGCTGGCCGAAGACGCCTCGCTCGGCCTCGACATCATTGGCGACATCCTGACCGACAGCGCTTTCGCGCCGGAAGAGATCGAGATTGAGCGCGGCGTGATCCTGCAGGAAATCGGCCAGTCGCTGGATACGCCTGACGACATCATTTTCGATTGGCTGCAGGAAACCGTCTATCCGGACCAGCCGATCGGCCGTCCTATTCTGGGCCCGGCGGAACTGGTCAGCGCGTTTCAGCAGGAAGATTTCCGCAGCTTCATCGGCGCGCAATACACGCCTGACCAGATGATCTTGTCCGCCGCCGGCGCAGTCGATCACGACGCCATCGTCGCCGACGCCGAACGCCTGTTCGGCCATCTCAAACCCGCTGCCAAGCCAAGCCGGCCTGCTGCATCGTACTTTGGCGGCGAGCGTCGTGAGGTAAAGGATCTGGAACAGGCGCATGTCGCCATCGCCTTCGAAGGCCCGGCCTATGCCGACGATGATTTCTACGCGACCCAGTTGATGAGCGTCGCTTTGGGCGGCGGCATGTCGTCAAGGCTCTTCCAGGAAGCGCGCGAACAGCGCGGCCTCTGTTATACGATTTTCGCGCAGGCCGGCGCCTATACAGACAGCGGCATGCTCACGATCTATGCCGGCACAGGCGGCGATCAGGTCGCTGAGCTGACGAATGTGACCGCCGATGTGATCAAGGCGGCGTCGTCCGAACTGACCCAGGTTGAGCTGGACCGCGCCCGCGCGCAGATGAAAGCGGGGCTGGTCATGGGGCTGGAAAGCGCGTCCGCCCGGGCGGAACGACTGGCGCGGTCGTTGATGATCTGGGGCCGCGCGCCCGATCTGGTGGACACGGTCGCCAAGATTGACGCGGTGACGCTGCCAGCCGCACGCGCCGCTGCAGCGCGGTTGATCACTGCGAAACCGACACTGGCCTATTATGGTCCGGTTCAGGATGCGCCCGACCTGGCGACCTACCGGGCCCGGCTTGCAGCCTGACCCATGTTTGGCCGGAAATCCCCGCCCAGCATCGAGACTGAAAGGCTTTTTCTGCGCCAACCTCAAAACCGCGATTA
>CBFHXH010000220.1:0-3415 GCA_965659735.1 uncultured Pikeienuella sp. | reverse complement strand
CTTCTGATATTTTTTCCGGGAACGCACTGGCCGCATGGTCAGCGCCAGGCGCTGGGCTGATCGCGCTGGCTGCGGGCTTGTGCGCAGCGGTCTGCGTCGGTGCGCTGATCCGCGACCGCCTGCGGGCCCGGGGCCTTTGGGGGCGGCGTGGGCAGGTGATCGTCGACGGGTCCAATGTGTTGTATTGGAAAATAGGCCAGCCCGGCATCGAAGCGATCCGCGACGTGTTGGAACGGTTGGATCAAGCGGGGCTGAAGGCAGGCGTGATGTTTGACGCCAATGCAGGTAACTGCTGATGGGCCAATAGGAACATAATGACGCGATGGCCCGCCATCTGGGCTTGACGGAAGAACGTGTGATGGTCGTGCCCAAGGGGACCAGCGCGGATGGGTTCATCCTGGAAGCCGTACGCGACCTGAACGCCCGCGGCGTCACCAATGACCGGTTTCGCGACTGGTTCAACGACTTCCCCGAAATCCGCGACCGCAGTCGCCTGATCCCGGGCGAATATCGGTCAGGGGAGCTGACGCTCAGGCTTTCCTGATCAGGCTGCGCTGACCCTGCGCCGCAGTCGATAGGTCAGCGCGGACCGGATCAGCATTGCCATCGGTGCCTCTAGCGGCGTTTCATCTTCTGCAAGCATCACCGCCCTGTTGCCGTCAAAGGCGAAGTCCTGACCAAACTGAGCGCGAAAATCTGAAATGATTGTCGTCTGACAATGGGCGTAGATCGCAAAGCCGCCGGTCTTTAGCGCGCCGAGGCGCAGGTTCGAACCTGATTTGGTTTCCGGCGTCAGATAGGCGGGCTGGCCCCATTTCAATGTTTCCTCAAGCGCGCCAATCCCCGGTGTTTCAGCCGCAATCTGATAGATCAACGCGCGGAGCGGCAGGGTGCCTGCCCGCGCCGCTGGCGGCAGTGCGTCGAATGCGGCGGCGATGGCGGGTTCTGGGAAGGGGGGGGTGTTGCGTTCATGACCTGACCATACCCGCCCGTGCGCGCGCCTCCAAACGCCTGCGCGCGGCGTCCTGACAGGATGCGTCAGGATCGGTCGGGGATGTCGACTAACTTGCCGCGCGGGATCTCGCAGGCCTTATCGTAGAACGGCGGCTCAACCAGCGCGCCCGCCTGCATTGACCCGTCCTTGCAACGCACTGTTACAGCATCGCCTTCCACCAGCCCCGCTTTGTCCAGCAGCACATAGCCTACGCCATGACCCAGATAGGGCGACATGGCGCCCGCAGTGACGTGGCCGACCTTGCCGCCGTTTGCGACCACATCGCCGGCGATCAGAGGTTCCCCTTCGCACGAGACGCCCCAGTGACGGCGGCCTTTCGGGGCCTGCGCCAGGGCGGCCTTGCCGATGAAATCGGCTTTATCTTCGTCAACAAAGCGGCCAAGGCCAACCTCGTAGGGGTTGGTCGTCATGTCGAAATCTGATCCTGCGTTCTGGATCCCGGCCTCGATCCGGCGGATGTTCATCGCGTCCAGGCCGAAAATCTCCAAACCAGAGTCAGCGCCCGCGCTTTGCAGATGCGCCCAGAGGGCGTCGGCGTCGTGATGTGGTTCGATGTAGAATTCGAACCCCAACTCGTTCGTGTAGCCGGTGCGCGTGATCACCACCTCTTGCCCGCCAAAATCTACCTTTGCGACGGCAAAATAAGTGAACTTCTCGGGCAGGCCGCCTGCGGCCGCGCCAAGTATCTTCAGCGCATTGGGGCCCTGAATCTGGCTGACAAAGACGTTGGGATCGATGATCTGAACATCCATGCCCGCCCCATGTGCGCGGGCCCAGCTGTAAAAATCACCATCCGCCTGCGCATACCAGAACCGGTCTTCGGCTAGGCGCAGCAGGACGCCGTCGACCAGCAGCCCACCATCCTCGTAGCACGCCAGACCGTAACCGCAGCGCATCGGTTTGATCTTGGTGATGTCCTTGGTGAACAGCTTGTCCAGCAGCCGTTCCGCATCGGGTCCACGAAATTCCAGCGGGAATTCGCCTGTATGCAGCACGGCCGCCTGGCGGCGCAGGCGCCAATACCCTTCCTCGGTCGAATGGTCGTCAAAGCAGACTGCCATCAGGCGACGGTTGTAGACGCAGTAATGCGGCCCCTTTGGTCGTTCATGTTCGTGATACGGATGCCGGGTAATGGTGTAATCCCAGCCCGCCCCTGGCAGATCTGTCACCACGCTTCTTGTCTTTCCGTCGCTTCCCCGCATGACGCCCCCTCTTGTCTGGTCTTTTCGATTAACGGCGACGTTAGCGTGGCTTGCGCGATGCCCCAAGTCTATTCAATCATGCCCCGACGATTGAAAATCGCGGCTGATCGAAAGGGCCCAGCGTTTGTACGACCCCAAAGGCAACGGCAGGGGCCGCGCCGTCCCCGATGTCAGCTTTGACGAAGCAACGCCGTCGGACGAGCTCGGCGGTGTGGTGCACCGGTTTCTCGACTTTACGACCGATGGCGATCTAGTGGATGATTACCGTTTTCATGCGCTGCCCGACGCCTGCACATACATCGTATTTGACCAGCTGAACCCGGATATTGCCGGGGTTACCAAACTGCGCGCCTCATCCGAGGAACTGAACCTCGGCCGGTCCTTTCATTTTGTGAACATTCGCCTTCTGCCCGGCGTTTGGCAGGCGGACCGCGGCCAGGCAGATCATGGCCTGGTGGAAACACCCTATACCGACGACCTGCCGCTGGTTGAGGTGAACCACCGGATGGCTGGCGCAGATTTCGCGACAAAGCAGGCGATCCTTGCTAATTTTGTGTCTGATCTGGTGACCGACGGGCGCGCTGTCGCCAACCCGATCATTGAACGGATCTTCCACAACATTGACGACATCTATTCATCTATTCCGTCGCAGACATGGCCGAGATCGCTGCGTTGTCACCCCGCCAGTTGCAGCGCACGCTGAAACGCACCACCGGCTTTGCGCCGCACGACTTTCTGAAGGTGCTGCGCCTGCAGCAGGCGTTGAAGGAGGAACCGTCGCTGACCTATGCAGATAAGTCCCATTTCATTCATTCCTTCCGCAAGGCGACCGGGTATACGCCCGGAAAGTACGCAAAAAAATTCGATGTTTGAAATCTACAATACGGTGGCATAGCCGCGCGATATCACAGCTCCATCAACGACAAACGATGGAGATGAACATGTCGAAGACAAATGCAGTTGGCTGGTTTGATATCTATGTAAACGATCTGGATCGCGCGACTGCGTTCTACGAAGCGGTCCTCGATTGCACGTTGGAGCCGATGGGCGACGCCACGGGTGAGACTCAGATTATGAGCTTCCCGGCTGAGATGAGCCAGTACGGTGCCGGCGGCGGGCTGTCGAAATCGGAACACGCCCAGCCCGGCCCGGGCGGCACCGTGGTCTATTTCATGGCGGAAGACTGCGCCGAAAACGC
>CBFHXH010000219.1:0-3467 GCA_965659735.1 uncultured Pikeienuella sp. | reverse complement strand
TCGTTCGTGGTTGCAAACCCACCTTCGCCCGAATTGATGTGCTTGTAGGTCTGGGTCGAAAAACAGGCCGCCTTGCCAAAGGCGCCCGATGGCGTGCCCTTCCATGCGCCGCCCATGGTGTGGGCGCAGTCTTCGATCAGCGTCAGGCCAAGCCGGTCGCAGAGCGCTACAAGCGCCTCCATATCCGCCAGATGGCCGCGCATGTGACTGATCAGCAGATACCGCGCGCCGCTGGCCGTCGCCTGCGTTTCCAGATGCCCAAAGTCGATGGTCAGGTTTTCCGTCGTCTCCACAATCACCGGGCGGGCGCCAACGCTGTGGATGGCGCCGGGTACAGGCGACAGGGTGAAGGCGTTGGTCAGAACCGCGTCGCCCGGGACAACCCCGCAGGCGACCAGCGCAATCTGCATCGCCGTTCCGCCTGACGCCGTCGCTAAACAGTAAGGCACGCCAAGCGACGCGGCGAATTCCTGTTCCAGCAAAGCGGTTTCGGCCGTTTCCCCCTCCACCACATTATACCGGTGCAGGCGGCCCGACCGCATGACGGCGACGGCGGCGTCGATCGCCGCTTCGGGCATGGGTTCTTGCTGAGTGAATGGCTTGGTGAAGGCTTGCATGGTCGTCCCTAGTGTACTGACAGGGAAGCAATACACCGGGGACAGGAACGCTTCACCCCTGAAACGCCGTTACATGGTCTGGCGGCGTCACGTCTGGCAGGTTTCTTGGATCATCAATGGGCGCATCCACCACCATGCGCACGGGGATCACGCCAGCCCAGATCGGCAGCGCATAATCCTCTTCGTTATCCCCCGGCGGACCTGTGCGGATCTTCGCGGCGCCTTCGTCAATCTCCATCGACAGGATCGTTGTGGCCCTGTTTTCCTGGGCGGTTGCGGGGCGCAGCATCTCCCACCGTCCGGGGAAAAGACCATCGACCATCACCTTCAGCTTCGCCTCTTTGTCCGCGTCGGCCACCTTTTCGACGCGCCCGAACAGCATGACGGATCGTGTGTTGACCGAATGGTTCATGCCTGACCGCGCCATTACATAGCCGTCCAGCAGCGAGACGGTCAGACAGACCTCAGCCCCCGCAGATCTGCGCAGCATCTGACTGGCGGATGATCCGTGCCAATATACCCGGTTTCCTTCCCGCCAGTGGATCGTTGGGGTCACGTAAGGCGCGCCGTTGAAGATATAGCGACCCGAGCACTGTCGGGCGGCATCCAGCACCTCGTACACCGTGGCGTGGTCATAGTGGCCGCGCTGATGCATGCGGCGCAATCGGGTGCGTTCGGGTTTGATTTTGCAGGCTCCTTTGTCGTCTGGCGGCAGGGGTAGGGGTTGAATGGCCTTATAAAAATGTCCAATAGAACGAATATGAATAAGGCCAGTCTTGATGCCTTTCTCGCTGCGCTGACGCTGAACCGCGGCGGCGGGCGGCGCGCGCCTGCCATCTTCGCGGGCGCTGGCGGCAGAACTGTCTGTATCGCGCATCACGGTCACGCAGGCCTATGACCAGTTGAGCGGTGAGGGATATCTGGAAGGGCGGCCGGGCGCGGGCATGTTCATGGCCGAAGACTTGCCTGATGTCGCCTTGCAGACCCCGGCGCCCAAACCCGCCAGCAGGGCGCAGGCGGAGCGGCCAGAGCCGTATCGCGCGTTCCAGCCGGGCGTGCCCGACTATACGCTCTTTCCTCATGCCCAGTTCGGGTGCCTTCTTGACCGCATCTGGCCCGCGCCGACCGCTGATTTGCTTGCCAATCCCGATCTGCTCGGCTGGGGGCCGCTGCGCGAGGCGATCGCCGCGCATCTTGCGATCTAGCGGGGGCTGGATTGCAGCCCGGACCAGATCGTCATCACCTCAGGCGCCGCTGACGGGTTTGACTTGATCGCGCGGGCGATCTGGCGGGCGGGGGATGAGGTGTTCGTTGAAACCCTGGGCTACGCCCCGATGCGCGACGCGCTGTCCCGCGCCGGGATCATCGCGCGTGCCGAAGGCGTGGATGATCAGGGCCTGTGGGTCGAGGCGGCGCTGGCCAGTTATCCCCGCGTGGCGGGCGCAGTGGTGACGCCGTCACGTCATTAACCGACCGGGGCCACGATGCCGCCGCAGCGGCGGCTGGCGCTGTTGGACTGGGCGGCGGAAGGCCAGGTGATTGTGGAGGATGATTACGACAGCGAGTTTCGCTATCAGGGCGCGCCACTGCCGTCGCTCGCCAGTCTCGATCAGGCGGGGTCGGTGATCTATCTTGGCAGCTTTTCCAAGGTGCTCAGCCCCGCGCTGCGCATTGGATTTCTGGTCGCGCCAGAGCCCTTGATGGGCCGCATCGGGGCGGCGGTGGCGCGGCTGGGCCCGCGCACGTCGCTGATCCCGCAGCCTGCGCTGGCGGCTTTCATGGAAAGCGGTGATTTCGCCCGGCATATTCGGCGTATGCGGCGGGCGTATGCGTCGTGGCAGAAGGTGCTGTTGCAGACGTTGGGCGGCATTCCAGACAAGCTGGTCGCGGCGCCTGACCCCGCGGGCATGCATGTGATCGCCAGACTTGCTCCAGACGTCGCGGACCGGATGACAGATACGGATGTTGAGGCCTGCGCCGCCAAAGCAGGTGTGATCGCCCGCGCCCTTTTAGCCTATTACAAAGAAGGCGCACCGCAACAGGGCCTCGTGCTGGGCTATGCCGGGTTTGATGAAGGTGCGCTTGTTGAGGGCGTGGACCGCTTGGCCGAGGCTCTGGAGCTATAAGCGCCGCATTCTGCAAGACCATAAGGTGCGCTTCAGCGCGCCATCACCGCCCGAACGTTCTTTGGCATGCTGAATCGCGCCCTATTCGGGACATGTGAAACCCAGGTTTTCAAAAGGTTAACGACACAGCATGAAGCTAAAAGAATCAATGAGTTACGCCCGGTTTCACACATGAAACCATCAGGGATTCAGCAGCTTTAACGCATCTTCCGCCAATGTTTCAATCAGCGCGCCCGTCGTCGGTTCGCGGTTCAGGCTGTGCGCCTGTCCAGCTCACAGCGATATGAATTCGCCGGTGACTTCGGTGGCTGACGCGGCGCTCAGGGGGGCGGTCATTGGGTTGATCAGGGGGAAATTGGGCAGGTCAGCCCCCGCCATTTTGGTCATGTAGCGGTTTGTGATGCCCCGCGCGGGGCGACCGGAAAAAGCGGCGGAAAGGCTGGTTGCGCGGTCAGATATGAGCGCGGCCTTATGGGGCGCAGCAACCGCGCTTTCAGGTGTGTTCAGGAACGCCGTGCCGATCTGAACGCCGTTGGCGCCAAGCATGAAGGCCGCTGCAATCCCGCGCGCATCGGCGATATCGCCGGGCCCTGTCGCAGGGTCGAAAACGCCGCGATGATCGCGTCGGCGCCGGCCGCCTCCAACTTACGCGCCTCGGTGGGCGAGGTGGCGGATGACAGGATGATGATCCCGGCGTCTTTCAGTGGGGCCAGAAGATCGGGAT
>CBFHXH010000218.1:0-3493 GCA_965659735.1 uncultured Pikeienuella sp. | reverse complement strand
TGACCCGCCTTCCCGATCAGGTAGACCTGCTTGTCATTGGGGCTGGCGCCGGGGGAATGACGGCTGCACTGACCGGAGCGCTAGAGGGGCTAAGCGTTCTGCTTGTTGAGAAATGCGATGTTCTTGGCGGCACGTCGGCGCGATCAGCCGGATCTATTTGGTTGCCCAACACGCACCTCGATCTTAATAGCGACGACAGCTTTGACAATGCACTGACCTACCTGCGCGCAGCGGTAGGTAACCGGCTAGACGAGACACGCGCTAGCGCCTTTCTGAAAGCGGCACCGGAAATGGCGCTGCGGCTGGAACAGGAAGCAGGCCTCGCCCTGCGCGCCTACCCGCACCACCCAGACTATCTGGCAAGCCTTGAGGGCGCGACCTTATCTGGGCGGGTGTTGGAGCCTATGCCTTTCGATGCTGCTATCCTAGGCGGTAGGTTCGCAGATATCGCACCGCCGCTACCAGAGTTTACCTTGCTGGCTGGGATGATGGTCGACCGAGTGGATATCGGCCATCTCTTGAACGCTACGAAAAGCCCCAAATCGCTTTTACATACCACCAAAATGGTGGCGCGCTACGGCTTTGACCGATTGCAGCATCGGCGCGGCAGGCGTCTGGTCATGGGAAATGCGTTGATCGGGCGGCTGTATCACGCGCTCCTCAACAGGGGCGTGTTGGTGGCGATGAACATAGAAACTACTAGTCTGATTTTCGAAAAAGGCCGAGTTGTTGGCGCGGAGCTGAGACAAGGCGGCCACTCGCATACGCTATCGGCCACCGTCGGCGTGGTTCTGGCGACCGGCGGGTTTTCGCGCAACTCCACCTTACGACAAGAGCTTTTTCCTGAGCACCTGAGAAGGGCCTCAGCAGTAGCAGATGGTGCGACTGGAGATGGTCTCAATCTGGCAAAATCATTGGGCGGACGGCTGTCATCAGATCATGAAAGTGCAAGTTTTTGGGCGCCCGTATCGCACCGCCGCCGTCCGGACGGCTCCTGCGGCGTGTTCCCGCATTTTGTGTTGGACAGGGGCAAACCAGGGGCATTTGCAGTCGGCCCGGATGGAAAGCGGTTCGTGAATGAAGCGACGACATACCACCTATGGGGGGAAGCGCTTTTTGCGATGAAGTCCCGCACAGGTGGCGGTGCTTGTCATCTAATTTGCGACGACACCTTTGTTGAACGCTATGGTATCGGTGTTGTCAGACCTCGACGGATTGGTTTGAAAGCCGCCCTAAATGATAGGTACGTCATTAAAGCAGATACCCTGGACGCCCTTGCCAAGAAAATTGACGTTCCCCCCAAGCTTTGACTGCAACGGCGGAACGCCATGCCCGGTTTGGCGAGAGTGGGATCGATGAAGACTTTGGCAAGGGCTCAGACGCCTATCAGAAGAACTTGGGCGATCCGTCTCACACGCCAAACCCCTGCATTCGTGGTCTTGGCGCCGGGCCGTTTTACGCGTTGGAACTTCGCCCAGGTGATATCGGCGCCAGCGCCGGTCTAGTGTGCGATGCGGATGCCCGTGTTCTTCGTGAAGATGGTGAAGCGATTGAAGGGCTTTATGCGTGTGGCGCAGATATGGAGTCCATCATGGCGGGGCGCTATCCCGGACCGGGGATCACATTGGGGCCTGCAATGACATTCGGATATCTTGCGGCGCTCCATGCCTCAGCTTTAGCGAAATGTGATTAGACATGAACCCCTCCATTGCGATAGTAAATTTGGGTGAAAGCCTTCCTTGCCGCATCAAAGCTGCGGCGAAAGCCGGGTTCAAAGGAATTGAGCTGTTCGACACAGATCTGGAAGCATTCGGCGACGACGCTAAAGCGATCCGGCGAATGATCGATGACGCCGGAATGAACGTGGCAAGCTATTTTCCCCTTCGCGAAGTCGAGGGTATGCCTGCCGAGGTAAGACAAGCTACGCGGGATCGTGCAGCCGCCTATTTCGATCGCGCAGCGGAGCTTGGCGCGCCCATGGTCATGATGTGTTCTGCGACTGACGAACGCCTTTCGAGCGACCGGTCGCTCATTCAGGATGATCTCGCACATCTGGCTGAAATGGCGCACGCGCGCGGCCTGCGGCTTGCCTATGAGGCTCTTTCATGGGGTTGTCACATGTTTGACTACCGGGACGCGGCGAAATTGGTTTCCGAAATTCGCCATCCCAACTTTGGTCTGGTTCTGGACAGTTTTCACATTTTTGCGCGCAGCCACCCTTTAGATGCGATCACCGACATCCCCGCTGAGAACATCTTCCTTGTTCAGGTGTCCGATGCGCCAAACCTGAACCTTTCTTATCTGGATTGGAGCCGAAGTCACAGGACCTTGCCGGGGCGCGGAGCTTTTGATCTTCAAGCATTCACATCTAACGTTCAAGCCACCGGGTATGATGGAGTGTTTTCGTTGGAATGCTTCAGCGACGAGCTAAGGACTGAAAAGGCGCAAAGTGTCGCCGAAACCGGTTTTGCAGCCCTAATTAGCCTTTGGCGCACCAAAGACGATTAAGAGCTCAGATCTTGTCTGACGTCAGCGCCTGTGGGACAGATCTGAAGCTTTCGTAACGGAGGATTTCTGGTTCATCGCAGCCATTATTGAGCGAAGATGAACAAGAAATCCGGAACATCGAAGGACGCGGCTGACAAGCTGGTCAGAGGCATCCGCCGCAAGACGCGCAAACAGTATTATGCTGAAGAGAAGATCAGGATCGTGCTGGCGGGCTTACGCGGCGAAGAGAGCATTGCTGCGCTCTGCCGCCGTGAGGGCATCAGCGAGAGCCTGTATTACACGTGGTCGAAGGAATTTCTCGAAGCGGGCAAGCAACGCCTTGCAGGGGATACTGCCCATCAGGCGACCTCGCGTGAGGTCAAGGAGCTCCGCTTGGAATCTGCGGCGCTCAAGGAGGTTGTCGCCGACCTGACCCGGAAAACCGTTTGCTCAAAAAAGCATGATCGGGGATGGGGAGTACGAGGCATGAGGTATCCTGCATCAGAAAAGCCGGAGATCATCCGCACGGTCGAAGCCTCACATCTGCCCGCTCGTCAGATGCTGGCCATGCTCGGCATCCCACGCACGACCTATTATCGCTGGTATGACCGCTGGTCCTAAGGTGGGCTTGACGCACTAGAAGATACGGCACCCCATCCTGGGTCTGTGTGGAACCGCCTCCCGGATGAAATCCGGACGGACGTTATCGAGTTCGCGCTCGAGTATGAGGATCTGACACCCCGGGAGCTAGCGGTGAAATACACCGATGAGAAGCAGTATTTTGCCTATGAAGCATTGGCTTACCGTATCCTGAAGGCGGAGGATTTGGTTACGGCACCAGCCCATATCGCGATGAAGGCTGCCAATGAGTTCAAGGATAAGACGACGCGTCCCAACGAACTCTGGCAGACCGACTTCACCTATCTGAAGGTTCTGGGTCACGCCAGAGGCGTGCCTCCGGCACGACGGCTGGTTCTATCTCAGCACGATCCTGGACGATTACAGC
>CBFHXH010000217.1:0-3498 GCA_965659735.1 uncultured Pikeienuella sp. | reverse complement strand
CCACTAATCAGCGTGTCGGCGCCGCCTCCGCCCTTCAGGCGGTCGGCTCCCCTACCGCCTTTCAGCAGTCCGCTCCACCTCCGCCATTTATGAAATCAGCGCCGCCGCCGCCAATTAGACAATTGGAGCCGCCAGAGCCGATCAGCGTGTCGTTTCCGCCAGCTCCCTTGATGAAATCATCACCTGACCCGCCGATCAGTCGGTCATCGCCGCCACGCCCTAGGATGCGGTCATTGCCTGGTCCGCCAATCAACACTCCGCCCTCGGCCGCCCCCCTTAAAGTGTTGTCTTCCGCCGTGCCCGCTGTTGCGGCGGCAGAGGGTGTTAGGGTTGATCCATTGGTGGCGGCGGACAGCCCCATTTTCCCTTTAATCTAAGCCAGCCGGTCGCGTAGTGATGTCAGTATGTCCATGATTCCTCACATCTTTTCAGCAAAGATTAGGGGAACTGTGAAAACTCACGCAAGCGTGACAGCACCTGCATTCAGGCAGAGGCGAAGTTTCACCGGCCCAAATATCGGAACCCTCAGGTTCCATTCCGAATAAAAAAAGGGGCGGCCCAAAAGGCCGCCCCTTCGCAAAAACTGTTGTCCTGGATCAGTTCAGCGCAGCATCCGTGATCGCGTGGGTCCAGGCACCTTCGGGCGCTTTGGTGATCACCGGATCAGAACCACCGTTCAGCAACGTCTGCACGGTCCGCTCGTAATCCCCTGGGTCAAGTGCGCCTGCGGACCCTGCAGTCAGCTTGGCAATCTCACCCATCATCCGCTTCTGGTGCTTTTCGGTCTGTGCGCCAGTGGCGTCATTCTCAAGCACGATCTCAGCGGCTTCGTCTGGGTTTTCCTCCGCGTACTTCCAGCCCTTCATCGAGGCACGAACAAAGCGGACCATCTTATCGACAAAGACCGGATTATTGAGGTTTTCTTCAAGCACATACATGCCATCTTCCAGCGTCGCAACGCCCTGATCTTCGTATTTGAAGACGATCAAATCGTCCGGGGACAGGCCCGCATCAATTATCTGCCAATATTCGTTGTAGGTCATTGTCGACACGCAGTCGGCCTGCTTGTTCAGGATCGGATCAACGTTGAAACCCTGCTTCAAAACCGTCACGCCCGCATCGCCGCCATCGGTGGGAATGCCAAGCGTGCTCATCCAGCTGAGGAAGGGGTATTCGTTGCCGAAGAACCAGACGCCCAGCGTCTTGCCCCTGAAATCAGCCGGTGAGGTGATGCCAGTGTCTTTGCGGCAAGTCAGCATCATGCCAGAAGACTTGAATGGCTGGGCGATGTTGACCAGCGGCAAGCCCTTTTCGCGAGACGCGAGAGCGGATGGCATCCAGTCGAGCACGACATCGGCACCGCCACCTGCAATCACCTGCGGCGGCGAAACGTCTGGACCGCCAGGCTTGATTTCGACGGTAAGACCCTCTTCTTCGTAAAAGCCCTTATCGCTCGCGACAAAATACCCGGCGAACTGCGCCTGGGTGACCCATTTCAGCTGTAGAACCACCTTGTTCGCGTGGGCGGCGGCGAATGCGCTGGCCCCGGACAGCGCCAGCGCGCCGGCGGCGGCTGCGGCGAGGAGCTTGCTTTTCAGACCGATCACTGTGACCTCCTAGTCAGAATTTTCTATTGTGTCCAAAGTCAGCACCAATTTTGGGCAGCTGTCGAGAAAAACTTGTCCAACTGGTCAAGGTTTCGCCGGAATGCACGAAGCGAGGGTGCCGAAAAATTGGCTGAGCCTCTTTTTTCGCTATGATTGCATAACCGACGTCACGTTCAACCCAATGATCGCTTTGGGCCAATACTCCGGGGGATTGGTCATGACGTTTCGCAAGATCGCTTTGTATCTCATCTGTTTTGTGTTCATCACCTACGACCTTGCCACGATCTACTTCTGGCCGAATTCAGACCTTGCAGACATCAACTATGACCGCGCCAACACCGAAGTAATCGATTTCAGCTGTCGAAATTGCCTGTCAGAAGCAGAGCAAGTGGAATACCACCACCTGAGCGAGGGATCAGAAATTTCCCCTATCCGCCTGTTGCGCGCGCTGAAAAAACCGGAAACAAGCCACCCCTTCATGGAAGACATGGAACGGTTTGGCCTGCGGCCCGCGCTTGTCGCGACGACGGCGTCGCGGTCGGCCTCACGCTGGCCAAGACGAAATACTCCACCGGGATTGAAGTGTTCGGCATCACCTGCGGCGCTTGCCATGTCGCTGAGATCAGGCATAACGGCAAAGGCGTGCGGGTCGATGGGGGCCCGAACATGTTCGACATGCAGAAATTTTACGCTGACATGTTCGCTGCCGTGTAACACGCCGAGGACGACCCCGCCGTCAGACGCCTCGTGGGACAACGATTGTTCGCAGCCAGTTATTCCGAAAACGGGTCATTCGCCCCCCTTTTTAAGCCAATCGAGTTGATTGCCGACGCGGTGAATATCGGCCTCAACTGGGACAGCATTCAGGCCCGCAAAGACCTGGCTGAGGTGATCCAAGGCGCCATCGCACGACGTGACGCAACCAAGAACTGCGCTGATCCAGTCGTTAAATGCACCTCTGGCCCCGGTCGGCTAAACACGTTCAACGGCACATAGAATTTCCTTCTAGCCCGGTTGTTCGAGGACAATCTGGTCGAACTGGACGCGCCCGTAAAATTCCCCTCGTCTGGAGATTTCAGGATTTCGAATAGGTCGAAAGGAGCCAAAACACCAACTCCACCATGGAGCGGAACTTTAAAGAAACTCTCGGCGCCGGTGCGACTGTACAGCTGGAAGCGGGGTCGCGTAACCGCTTCGACACTTCGATCCCCGCCCGCAACATGCACCGGTTGGAAGAGCTGGCCTACACGATCAAACCGCCGGTCTGGCCCGAGGCGGTCTTGGGTCCAATCGACCCAACCCTGGCTAGGACAGGCGCAGCGATCTACCAGCAGCGCCGCGCCGCCTGCCACAAATACTCTGCGGAGATTACCTTCCGACTCGCTTCCTGCCCCTTTGTCGATTTTCGCCGCGCCAGATTGGCGTCGATCTTACTGCCGTGCTGCGCGTCGCGTGTCCTGTTCCGAACGTTGGCGACCTAAGCATCGCCAAACGCAGTTATTCGGCGAAACAAGCAACGCTGCTTCAGGATTGCAAAGGGGTTGAGGCAGTCACGCCCTTCGAGGGATACGCCTTTGCCGACGTCGTGCAGAGTGCCGTTGCCGCCATCAAGGCGCAGTCGTACAAAGCCGACAATGTGAGGGCCGACGAACAGCGTTATTTCGAAGACGTTGATCGTCGAGGCGGCGTTTATTGGCGAGACGTAATGTTGGATGATGGCAAACCCTTTGCCGCCCGCCCCCTGGATGGGATTTGGGCGGCGGCCCCCTATTTACACAAAGGGTCAGTCCCCACATTGCGCGACTTGCTGACGCCGCCGTATCAACGCATCAAGCGATTCCCATTGGGCCACCGCGAATATGATCCGATGAAAATTGGCTATCGCACCGAC
>CBFHXH010000216.1:0-3709 GCA_965659735.1 uncultured Pikeienuella sp. | reverse complement strand
TTCCCAGCCAAGCGCATCGTAAAACGCAGCCGCCTTGGTCTGATCGACAACGCCAAGGGCTATCAGATGGACGCGCTGCTTCATTCAGCCGAGCCACCATAGGGCACGTTCCGCCCACCATAGCGGCGGACCCGAACATTGGCCTGCTCGGCGTGACCCACGAAACCTTCCAGCATGCAGAGGCGGGAACAATATGCGCCCATTTCCGCCGCCGCCTCATCGGTGAGGATTTTCTGGTAGGAATGGGTCTTCAGGAATTTGCCGACCCACAAGCCGCCCGTATACCGTCCGGCCTTTTTGGTTGGCAGCGTATGGTTCGTGCCAATCACCTTGTCTCCGTTCGCCACATTGGTCCGGGGGCCAAGGAACAGCGCGCCATAGGCGGTCATGTTGTCGAGGAACCAGTCGTCGCGGTCGGTCATGACCTGCACGTGCTCAGACGCGATGTCGTTGGCGACCTCCAACATCTCATCATAGCAGTCACAGACAATCACCTCGCCATAATCGCGCCAGCTGACTGACGCCGTCGCGGCGGTTGGCAGAATGGCGATAAGGTGCTCAATCTCTGTCAGCGTTTCCTCAGCCAGCTTGCGAGAGTTCGTCACCATAACCGCAGGGCTGTCATAGCCGTGCTCCGCCTGACCCAGCAGGTCTGTTGCGCACAGTTCTGCATCCACCGTCTCATCCGCAATCACCATCGTCTCGGTTGGCCCGGCGAACAGGTCGATGCCGACGCGGCCAAACAGCTGGCGCTTGGCTTCGGCGACAAAGGCGTTGCCGGGGCCGACCAGCATATGGGCCGCCTCGATCGTTTCCGTCCCCAGCGCCATCGCGCCAACCGCCTGAATACCGCCCATACAGTAAATTTCATGGGCGCCGCCCAAATGCATCGCGGTGACGATGGCGGGGTGTGGACCGCCATCAACCGGCGGGGCCGACGCCATGATGCGGGGCACCCCTGCGACCGAAGCGGTCAGCACTGACATGTGCGCAGCCGCAACCATCGGAAACTTGCCACCCGGCACATAACAGCCAACCGACTGAACGGGGATGTTGCGGTGGCCAAGGATGACACCCGGTTCCGTCTCAACCTCGATATCGGTCACGGAGGCGCGCTGCGCCTCGGCAAACCGACGGATCTGTTTCTGAGCGTATTTGATATCTGTTAGGTCCGCCGCGCTGACTTTTCCCATCGAATCTTCGATTTCCTGTTCCGACAGTCGGAACGATGGTGGGTCGTATTTGTCGAACTTCACCGAAAGCTCACGCACTGCCACATCACCGAGTGCATCGATATCAGCCAGCGTCGCTTCGACCGTCGCGCGCACCTTGGCGTCGGCATCGGCGCGATCCTGCTGGCTGATCCCTTGTTTCAGATAGTCGATGGCCATCGTCGCCTCCCGTTTGTTCAGAAACGGTTTCCCGCGACAGCGGGCAAAGCGCAAGGGACGACCCAGCGCCCGCGACGTCAGTTGGTGGCGCCAACGTCGAACAAGCGGCCATAGCCAGCGATCTGCGCGCCCAGACCTGAGAGGCGTAGGCAGTGCCAAAGGCTCGCCTGATTGGCAGTGACCACCGGGCGGCCCAGCACCCGCTCCAACCCATCGATCATGGCGACGCAACGCAGGCCCGTGCCGATCATCAGCACGCTGTCAGCGTCATCCGGGCAATGTGCGATGACCTGATCGCTTAGCAAATCAATGTTCTGATGCAGGTGCATCCGCTTGGCGTACAGCTCGCCCGGCGGCGTATCGCGCCAGCGATCTTCGGGAACATGTCTGAACAGCGACACGGGCGACAGGCCACGATCGGCAAGGTAGATGGTGGCCTTTTCGATGAATGCTTCACCGAACCAGGGCGGAATGACGACGAAGGGCTTGGTCGCGCCCAAGGCCGCCATTGCGGCCAAACAATCGTCGCCGTTTGTCGTCACGCGGCCGCCGCCTATCAACTTGGTCAGCTTTGCTGCAACAGCGGCGTCCCAGCCAGGCCCGCCCAGCACGCTGCTGGAAGAATGGCCCAGAACCACGACATCAGGGGCTAGCCCGGCCAGTTGCCGGGCCCCGCGGATCAGGTCGTCGCTCAGCTCAACATCAGACCGATCAGCGTTCCACGCCGCCCAGGGGGTGCTGGCGGTGACGCGGGCGGCGTGGATCGACACGCCGGGCGGGGCCATGGCCCACCATTCGGCCTCTGGCACGGGTTCGGCGCCGACGATGAACACGCCAAAGCGCGCGGACCGGCCCCAATTGTCAGGCTGCATGTAAGGCCTCTGCCATCATCTTTTTCAACTGTTCGAGGATGGAGGCATAGTTGTCCGCACCCTGCGCACCCGTCACCAGATGCCGCTGGTTGAAGACCATCGCAGGAACGCCGGAAATGCCATTGGTCACCCAAAATACTTCCCGTTCCCGCACGGCGGCGGCATAGCGGCCATCATCCAAAACCGCCTTCGCCTCAGCCACATCCAGACCGACATCGCCCACAGCTTCGAGAAGGATGTCGGCGTTGGAAACATCCCCGCCATCGGTGAAATAGCGGCCGAACAGCGCCATTTTCATATCATGTGCTCGGCCCTGTTCGTTCGCCCAGTGCAGCAATTGGTGCGCCTGAAACGTATTCACGATGCGGCTGTCGTCATTGTAGCTGAAGGTAAACCCAAGGCTTTCCCCCAACGCCTTCATCTGCGCGCGGGTCTTGGCGCTTTCTTCCGCAGTTGCGCCGTATTTCTCGGCAACATGCTCGCGAATGTTCTGACCTTCCAGCGGCATGTTCGGGTTCAGCTCAAACGGATGCCAGTGGAGGTCAATCTCCGTGCCTGTCCGTTCCAGCGCCTCTTCCATTTGCTTGTACCCAATGATGCACCAAGGGCAGACGACATCCGAAACGATATCGACCCTCAGTTTTGCTTCAGCCATGCCGTCTCTCTCATCCTGCCCATTTAGATCATCAGGACATAAGCGCTGGGCCTGCAATATACACCCCCAGATGGCGGACTAGCGCGTCGCGTCATCCAGGATCGCTTTCATACGCGCAGCCATAATTTGATCAGCCGCCGCAGTGAAATGGCCGTCCGGCTGGAAAAATGACCTTTGTGTCGGATCGATCACGTCAGCTGTATCTAGAAACGCAACGCCTTGAGCCTGCAGCAGGTCACCGGCGATGCGTTCTAGGTTCAGGCCAGGGATCACGCGATCCTGGATCAGGATCACAAAGGGCGTCTGTCCGTCTTCACGAGTGGCGCGGCCACATTCAGTCAGGATTGCATGAACTGAACCCACAAGCCTGGCGCGTCGGTCCGGGTCAGTCAGCAATTCCGCCTTACGTTTCGCGATTTCGCTTGTAACGAGGGCGCGGCGCACACTGCTGAGGAACGGTGACACATCCAGAACCAGCGCGATGTAAGCGACATCCGTAAAGAAGACGTCATGGTCTTTCAGCTGCTGTTGCCATTCCGCCTGCGCCGACGCTGGCGCATCAAGCTCAGCGCGCCAATCATTGATCACGGGTGCAATCTCAGTCAGGCCGTCCTCACCAATGAGGAAAATCGGGCAAGTCATCGGGGCTGGTTGATCGAAGGTCCAGATTCGGTTGCTCAGCGACATTGCTCCATATAGCGACGAAGCCAGAACACCCAACACAACAACGTCACCTTGGTTCCGGTTCGCCCGGTCATCGCGGAACAGCGAAAAACTGTAATTGATCGGCC
>CBFHXH010000215.1:0-3913 GCA_965659735.1 uncultured Pikeienuella sp. | reverse complement strand
TGATCACCGCCCTCGCGATGGCGATGGCCATTGCGTATTTCACCCGGGCAGGCAGATTTGTGACGCTGTCACGGGCGCTTGGGCTGGTGTCATTGGCGTTCGGCGGGTGGCTTGCCTATCGCTTTCCGACCCTGTCAGAAAACGTGTTTTACCACCCGACCGAGGCGCTGATCGTTTCAGTCGTCGGCTTCACGCTGATCATCGAAGCTGTTCGCAAGACAATGGGGTGGAGCCTGATCGTCATCCTTGCCTGCGTTTGCCTCTACGCTCTGTTTTCGTCAAATTTCTCCGGTCCACTGCAAAGTCGATCCATCGCGCCAGACCGACTGTTGACCTTTTTGGTGCTCGACAGCGCCTCGCTTGCAGGCGCGGCACTGTCCATCGCAGTGGCGGTGGTGATCCCGTTTTTGATCCTGTCGCAGCTGTTGTTGGCGACGGGCGGATCAGCGTTTTTTTCCGACCTTTCCCTTGCCCTGGCAGGGCGGCGGCGCGGTGGGGCGGGCAAGATTGCGATCCTGGGTTCAGCTTTTTTTGGGTCCGTTTCCGGATCAGCCGTATCCAACGTCGCGTCGACCGGCGCGATCACCATCCCAATGATGAAGGATGGCGGGTACAAGGCCAAAACAGCTGGCGCGATTGAAGCGTCAGCCTCCACCGGGGGGCAATTGATGCCGCCGATCATGGGGGCAGCGGCGTTTCTTTTGGCCGAAAACCTGCAGGCCACTTACACTGAAGTTATGCTGGCGGCGCTGGTTCCATCGCTGCTGTATTACTTCAGTCTTTTCGTCTTTGCAGACGCTGAAGCCGGCCGCCTGAATATCGCACGTGTTGAAGAAAGCCGTATTCCCGCTCTGGGCGGTGTCGCGCGAAAAGGCTGGTTTGTCTTTGCGCCCTTTATCGTGCTGCTGGGCGCACTGTTTCAGCTGAACCTCAGGCCCGAAACCGCCGCGTTGATGGCGATTGCAGTACTGTTTGGCCTGTCGCTGGTCCGCACTTACGACGGCAGCGGCATCAACGGGCGCAAGGTGCTGGATGTGCTGATCTCTGCTGGCAAGGCGTCGGTTGAGATCATCCTGATCTGCGCCATTGCTGGCATGATCATCGGCCTAGTCGCCCGGTCTGGCCTGTCATTTGGGTTGGGGTTCTTCCTGGTGCAGTTGGGGGAATCAAGCCTCCTCCTTCTCCTAATCGTCACGGCGTTGGTGTGCATCGTGATGGGCATGGGCTTGCCAACCGTAGGCGTCTATCTGCTGCTTGCGTCGCTCGCCGCTCCACCTTTGGTCGAACTTGGGTTGCAGCCGATGGCGGCGCATCTCTTCGTTCTATATTTCGGGATGCTGTCGATGCTGACACCGCCAGTCGCCATCGCAGCCTTCGTCGCTGCGAACATGGCCAAGGCCCCGCCCATGGCGACAGGATTTGAAGCGGTGCGCGTGGCCTGGCCCGCCTATCTGATCCCGTTCTTCTTCGCTGCGTCACCCGCGTTGCTGTTAACCGGGGATCCGCTGATCGTTGCACTGACAGTGATGAAAGCACTGATCGGCGTCTATTTCGTCACCTCCGCCATTGTCGGCTTTCTAGGCAGGACCTTGGAAGTGTGGGAACGCGTAATCCTTGCCGTTGGCGGCTTCGCAATCCTGTTCCCTGCGCAGGAGGTGTTGGGGGCCCCCTGGCTGACCATTGCGGGTCTGGCCATTGTGGGTGGCACGTGGTCGATGGTGCGCCGGCAAACCGCCTGAAACACAAAAGGCCCGCGCGATGATCGCGCGGGCCTTGCTCGTCTGCTGCAACCTTATCAGTCGACCAGCGTCGCCTCAGTCATGAACTTAATCGTTTCCATGTCGACCTCAGGCGCCAGCTCAACCACCCTCAGGCCGCCTTCAACGACGTCAAAAACACCAAGCCCCGTGATGATCCGGTCCACAACGCCCTTGCCAGTCAGCGGCAGAGTGCATTCTTTCAACAGCTTGCTTTCGCCTTTCTTGTTGGCGTGGTCCATGATCACGACAACGCGGCCAACGCCTGCGACCAGATCCATCGCGCCGCCCATGCCTTTGACCAGCTTGCCCGGGATCATCCAGTTCGCAAGGTCGCCATTTTCGGCCACTTCCATCGCGCCGAGGATCGCCATCGCGATCTTGCCGCCGCGGATCATGCCGAAGGATGTCGCGCTGTCGAAATAGGCGGTCTGCGGGAGCTCCGTGATGGTCTGCTTGCCCGCGTTGATCAGGTCGGCGTCAATCTCATCCTCGGTCGGGAACGGACCCATTCCCAGCATGCCGTTTTCCGATTGCAGCGTCACTTCGATCCCTTCGGGGATGTAGTTCGACACCAGCGTTGGAATGCCGATCCCGAGGTTCACGTACCAGCCGTCCTGCAGTTCCTGCGCGGCGCGCGCCGCCATCTGATTGCGATCCCAAGGCATTATGCGGCCCTCACTGTGCGCTGTTCGATGCGTTTTTCGTGCTCGCCCTTGATCAGACGGTTTACGTAGATGCCCGGAAGGTGGATCAGATCGGGGTCGAGGCTGCCAGTCGGCACAATTTCCTCAACCTCGACCACGCAGGTCTTGCCGCACATCGCGGCGGGCGGGTTAAAGTTGCGGGCGGTTTTGCGGAAAATACAGTTGCCTGTTTCATCCGCTTTCCAGGCTTTGACGATCGACAAGTCAGCGAAGATCCCACGTTCCAGGATATAATCCTGACCATCGAAGTTTTTCACTTCCTTACCCTCAGCGATCACGGTGCCGACGCCGGTCTTGGTGTAGAAACCGGGAATGCCGGCGCCGCCGGCGCGCATACGCTCCGCCAGTGTGCCCTGCGGGTTGAATTCCAATTCCAGCTCGCCAGACAGGTACTGCTGCATGAAGGTGTCGTTCTCGCCTACGTAGGACGAAAGCATCTTTTTCACCTGGCGCGTCTGAAGCAGCAGGCCAAGACCGAAATCATCGACGCCAGCGTTGTTCGACGCGATTGTCAGGTCCTTGGTGCCCGCCTCAACAATCGCCGAGATGAGGTTTTCAGGAATGCCGCACAGGCCAAAGCCCCCTGCGGCGATGAACATGCCGTCGAACAGAAGGCCGTCCAAAGCCTCCGTCGCCGAACCATAAAGCTTCTTCGCCAAAGATCATCTCCTCGTCCGGGCGGCCGAGGGGCCGCGCGCATGTCTGTAACTGAGCTGGGTTATCCTAGGGTTAGGCGCGAACCTCAAGCCCTGTTCGCGCCTGCAGCGTCATCTCAGGGTTCAAAGACATATGTGCCGGGCGCTGGGCAAAGCGGTTTGTGTTTTCGGCTGCCGGGCTTTTTCGGCGCAGCGACTTCGTAACCAGAGCGGCCCTTGAGGTGTTCAGCCCAGTCAAGCCACCACGACCCTTCGTGCTTGACCGCAGTTTCAGCCCATTCATCCGGGTTCGCCTTGTCAGCCACGCCCTTAATATACCACGCTTTAGGATTGCCCGGAGGGTTCAGGAGGCTTTGCAGGTGGCCAGAATTCGACAGTATATAGGTTGTATCCTCGCCGTATAGCCGCGCGGTTTCGTAAACTGCTTTCCACGGCGTGATGTGGTCAGTGGTCCCACCGATCACATAGGTTTCGTGATTGACCTTGGTCATATCGATTTCATGCCCCCCGATCGTTAGCGTCCCAGGGTTCAGGAAGGGTTTCGAATAGATCATGTCGATGAAATCGTGATGAAGACCCATTGGCAAGCGCGTGGTGTCTGCATTCCAGTACAGGATGTCGAAGGCCGGCGGGGCGTTGCCCATCAGGTAGTTGTTGACCCAGTAGTTCCAGATCAGATCGTTCGGGCGCATCCATGCGAACATCTTGGCCATATCCTGCACAGCCCCACTTGAGTGGTCCATTTTAAAAGTTAGTGCATGATTGGCCGTTGGTCCATCGGGATGATGGCCTC
>CBFHXH010000214.1:0-3953 GCA_965659735.1 uncultured Pikeienuella sp. | reverse complement strand
GGCCGGAACCAGCGCCGGAAATGCCCGCCGCCACCGCGGCGCAGGCGTCGGCGGAACCTGCGCCATCCAAGCCGAAAATGCTGATCATTGACGATGAGGAACCGAACCTCTTCGCCGACTACAATCCGCATGGGACGACGGCGGTGCCCGAATCAACGCCAGCGCCAGAGTTCATCGCGCCGCGCGCCACTGCGCCGGGCGAAACTGGCATGGACGGCCCTGCGCCAGAGCCAGCCTATATTCCGACACGCGCCGAACCGGCGCGCCAGCCACAGGAGGTTGCAGCGGATGCTGGCGCCGAAGATCGCGGCAGGTTTTTGAACAGCCTGATCCACCGGATGACGGGTGGGGCCGCTGTTGCGAAGAAGGAACCTGAAAGCTTCATCGCGCAGCCCGCGCCGCAGCCGGTTCAGCGGGTCGAGCCGGAAGTCGACACAGACGAAGGACGCCAGGAAACGGACGAAGATCTGCGGATGGAAATCCCGGCCTTCCTGCGCCGCCAGGCAAATTAATCAGTTCCCTGTCGAACCAACTGGCGCCTCTTTAGAGGGGAGCCTTTTCTTTTGCCTTGTCGCCAGTGCGGCGAGGTGGTGATTTTTCCTGTATCTGCGGGGAAAACCCGACGCTTGATTGAAAACGGCTATGGCGTGTGACTTGGTGAATTTCTATGATAAGCGGTGGGAAATGTTTTCGGCGACGGCCATCACAAGATCGCCGCGCCACACGTTGTGGGAAGAAAGGGTAGCTTGATGTTTCGCAGTTTGCGTCTAGGCGCCGTGGTCCTGACGACAGTTGCCGCTTTGGCGCTGGCGGCATGCTTGGACAACGATTCGCTGGTGGATGACATCCGTCCGGCTGAAACCATCTTCTCAAAAGCGAACAACCTTGCCGAAGGCGGCAACTTCATTGCAGCGGCTGAAACCTATGACGAGGTTGAACGCCTTTACCCCTATTCGCAGTTGGCCAAGGTCGCGATGATCCGCGCCGCCGACAGCTATTACCGCGGTGAAGAATATGTCAGCGCTCGCGCCGCCGCGCAGCGCTATCTCGATTTCTTCCCGTCTGACGAAGACGCGGCTTATGCGCAGTTCATCATTGCGCTCAGCTTCTATGACCAGATATCGGACGTGGGCCGGGATCAGGGCGACACGGTGCGTGCGCTGCAGTCGCTTAACGAAGTGATCGAACGCTATCCCAACAGCGAGTTTGCCCGCTCCGCAAAGCTGAAACGTGAACTGACCTTCGATAACCTCGCAGGTAAGGAAATGGAAATCGGACGCTATTACCTTGGCCAAGGCCATTATCTTGCGGCGATCAACCGGTTCCGCACGGTCGTCGACCTCTATTCCGGCACCAGCCAGTCGCCAGAGGCGCTGCATCGACTTGTCGAATCCTACCTCGCTCTTGGCGTGGTGAACGAGGCGCAGAATGCAGCTGCGGTTCTGGGCTATAACTTCCCGGGTTCCGACTGGTATGTCGACACCTTCGCGCTGCTGACGGGTGAGCGCCTGAAGCCGACCTTTGAGGAGGAAAGCTGGCTGCGCCGCAACTTCCGTAAGGTTATCGGCGGCGACATTTTCTGATCATTTGCTTGATCCTGCGCGGAAATGCTCGAAACCCTGTCCATCTGCGACATCGTTCTGATCGAACGGTTGGAGCTTGATTTCGCCGGTGGCCTGAATGTCCTGACCGGGGAAACCGGCGCGGGCAAATCCATCCTTCTCGATTCCCTTGGCTTTGCCCTTGGCCGCCGCGACGCGCGCGGTCTGGTGCGGGCTGGCGCGGACGAAGGCATTGTCAGCGCAGTGATGGACTGTCGCTGCGATCATCCGGTGCGCGCACTGTTGGATGACGCAGGGGTTGGTTGGGATGATGATGGCCTGACGCTTCGCCGTGTCGCCTCGGCCGAAGGGCGCAGCCGCGCCTTCATCAACGATCAGCGTGTCAGCGCCGATCTGCTGCGCCAGGTGGGTGAGACCCTGGTTGAGGTGCATGGTCAGCAAGATGAGCGCGGCCTTCTGAACGCCCGTGGTCACCGCGCGTTGCTCGATCAGTTCGCTGGGGCGGTGGCGCAGCTTTCCGCCACCCACAGCGCCTTTCGCAGCTGGCAGGCGGCTGAGGATGACCTGAGCAAGGCGCGCGAAGCGGCCGAGGCCGCAGCGCGCGACCGCGACTACATCGAGCATTCGGTGAAAGAGCTGTCCAGTTTTGCGCCGGAACCGGGCGAAGATGCTGCACTGGATGCGAAGCGGCGGCTCATGCAGGCTGCAGAACGCATCCGCGAAGATGTCGCCGGCGCCGCAACCGCCCTTGGCGCAGATGGGGCTGAGGGCGCTGCGTCGGACGCCATGCGCCGCCTCGACGGGGCCGCCGCCAACGCCGAAGGTCGCCTCGATACCGCTATCGACGCGCTTGGTCGCGCCATTGAAGCGCTGGCTGAGGCCGCCTCGGATGTTGAGGGCGCGCTCAGCGATCTGGCGTTCGATCCATTAGAGCTGGAACAGACCGAAGAGCGTCTTTTCGCCCTGCGCGCGTTGGCCCGCAAACATGACTGTTTGCCAGACGAACTACCTGATCTGGCGCAAGCGATGGAAGCGCGCCTTGCGCTGATTTCGGATAATGAGGCGAATGAGACTGCGCTGGTCGCCGCCCTGACGAAGGCTGAAGAAACCTACCATTCCGCCGCCGCCGCGCTGACCAAAAAGCGCAGCGCCGCCGCCAAGGCGCTGGACAAGGCCGTGGCGACCGAACTGCCGGATCTGAAGATGGAGCGTGCGCAGTTCGCGACCCGCATCTCAGCCGCAGATTTGGGCGCTGACGGCGCTGAAAAGATCGCCTTCGAAATTGCCACCAACCCCGGCGCGCCCTTTGGCCCGCTGGCGCAAATCGCATCGGGGGGCGAGCTGTCGCGCTTTCTTTTGGCGCTGAAAGTCGCACTGGCGGGGCGCGGTCCGTCGGGTGTGATGGTGTTCGATGAAATTGACCGGGGCGTCGGCGGCGCGACGGCGGACGCTGTTGGGCGGCGGCTGTCGCGGCTGGCGGGGGCCGGTCAGGTGCTGGTCGTCACCCATTCACCGCAAGTTGCGGCCAAGGGCGATCGGCATTTCCGGATCGAAAAATCATCAGACGGCAAAGTCACCCGCACCGATGTTGTGGCCTTGAGCGGCGATGATCGCAGGGATGAAATTGCGCGGATGCTGTCGGGCGACCAGATCACCGATGCGGCGAAGGCCGCGGCGGATGAACTGATCAGTTAGGCTCGCACTCAGGCCAATGCCTTTGGCATAGGCGCTTTCGCCATGATTTCCTCATTCGCCTTGGCCTTGCCCACCACCAGCGCGCTGCGCTGTTAGGCGCGGATGAACTTGCGCAGCGGCGCGTCATCCAGTTGCGGGCGCCCGCGAAGCATCGAATCGAAGAACCCGACCAGCATCGACAGCCCGCCAATCAGATAAGGCGGGTGCAGCATGCGAAACACGGCGGTCGCGGTGAAATACAGCGGATCCGACCCCATGAAATACTGGCCATGCCCATGGTGGCGGCGGCCAGTAAAGATGCTCTTCTGGCTAGAACCCATGGCGCGCAGGTGTTCAAAACGCAGGCTAGGTTCATCCCAGCTGCAGGCGATCCAGCCAAGCTGGCGCGCCTTGTGGCAATCGATGCCGTCCCACATCACCTCTCGCACGAAGCCGCCGATATCCTGAAAGCATGCGGTGTGATAAAATTTGGTCATCCCGACCGACATCTCATCCCCGCATTTTTCGCTTTTCAGATCGCCAGACGGGGTTCGGTAATAGGATTTGCCTGAACAGGTGCTGATCCGTGGATTGGCGGTCATGGGATCGATCAGGATTTCGAAATATCAGGGCGGAAGATCGAGATCGAGGTCGAGCTTGCAGATCTGGTCAAAGGCGTTGATGTCGATCTGGTCGAGGCCGAAGTAAAACGCCTCA
>CBFHXH010000213.1:0-4271 GCA_965659735.1 uncultured Pikeienuella sp. | reverse complement strand
ATCACGTCAGCAAGAACCATCAGTTTTATCGAACTTGCAAAGGCCCTGGCCGAAAAGGTCGATGGCGATTGGCCATTCCCAAAGGCGGTACTGCCCAAGTTGATGGTCTGGCTGGTGGGGCCGCTGTTCAGCAACGCGATGAGCCGGCGCATCGTGGCCAATAACTTCGGTCTTCCCTGGAAAGCCGATCATTCAAAATCGGTCAACGAACTGGGTCTGACCTATCGCGACCCTGCCGACGCCGCCGCAGAAATTTTCACCCAGATAGTCAATGCGGGACAATTTGGAAAAAGATAGTTTCCAATGCTGACGCAGGGTTGAACCGCCAGGCCGTCGCAATCGTGGCGACCTTCGCCTACCTATATCGAAACGACACCAAGAAGGAATTTAGATGAGTGACGCTTACACCCCCCCGAAGGTCTGGACCTGGGACGCCCCCAGCGGCGGCAAATTCGCCAATATCAACCGACCCATCGCAGGGGCCACCAGCGACAAGGAACTGCCAGTCGGCAAGCATCCGCATCAGCTGTATTCCCTGGCGACGCCAAATGGAGTCAAGGTCACGGTGCTGTTCGAAGAACTGTTGGCCGCAGGTCACGTGGACGCTGAATATGACGCCTGGCTGATCAATATCGGCGAAGGCGATCAGTTCGGGTCAGGCTTTGTCGACATCAACCCCAATTCGAAAATCCCGGCGCTGCTGGATCATTCCACGGACACCCCGACACGCGTGTTCGAAAGCGGCGCAATCCTTGTGTACCTGGCCGAAAAGTTCGGCGCGTTCACGCCAAAGGATCCGGCCGACCGCGCCGAGATGATCAGCTGGCTGATGTGGCAGATGGGGTCTGCGCCTTATCTGGGTGGCGGGTTCGGCCATTTCTACGCCTATGCGCCTGAGAAATTCGAATACCCGATCAACCGTTTCACGATGGAAACCAAGCGCCAGCTTGACGTGCTGGACCGGCGCCTCGCCGACAACCAGTTCATGACTGGCGACGAATACACCATCGCCGATATCGCGATCTGGTCCTGGTACGGTCAGCTGGTTCTGGGGCGGTTATATTCCGCCGCTGAATTCCTGGAGGTCGCGTCCTACAAGAACGTCATGCGGTGGGCCGAAGAGATTGACGCCCGCCCCGCCGTTCAGCGCGGCCGGATGGTCAACCGGGCCTTTGGTGAGCCGGAATTGCAACTGCGCGAGCGTCACGACGCCGGTGATTTTGACCCCCAGACATGGGACAAGATCGGCGACGGCAGCTGATAAATATCGCCCCGGGTCACGGCCCGGGGGTTGGTTTCACAGGGTTTCACGCGTAAAATCTCACCTAAGCCGTTGAATTTATTATAATTACCATTTCGCACCATTTTTGGCGATCTTCTTTTGTTGACGGTGGCCTTGCTACGCTCGGTTCCGTCTCCGACGGAGATATTTGTAACACATAGATAAGAGCGCGCTGCGCGTTGATGCAGGCAACTACGCGGTTTTTTGCGACGAAAGGGATCAAACCCTCAGTCGAAGAATTGCTCGCGGTCCATCACGTAGTGCCACAGCTCCACCTTGTCGTAGAAGCGGTCGTAGAGTTCCGGCAGCAGGTCTTTGGCGGCATAGCGCGCGGGGCTGCTGACGCCCCGCTCCATATCCGCATGATCGGCATAGGTGATCGCCAGGATCAGGGGGATCGTCGGGCCGTCGGCGTCTTGTTCGACGCCATAGAGCACCCGCACTTCCTCAGCCGAAGCAAACTTGCGCCAGAGAGGCGTGAGGTTTTCGGTCACCCAGGTCCGCATTTCAGCCTCTTTGTCGGGCTTTACCGATCCGCCAAAGATTGCATACTTGGTGATCACCTCAGCCACCCCGGTGCTTGAAGCTGTCGCGCCGGAAAGAATAGAGCGCTTCGGGATCGACAGCGACATCCACGACCGCCGGTTTCCCGCAGGCCAGCGCCGCCTCAATTGCTGGGGCAACATCAGCCAGTGTGTCTGCGCGGAAACCACGGGCGCCGTAAAGCTCCGCCAATTTGTCATAGGGCGGGCTGGATACATCGGCGCCGATATAGCGGCCATTGAAGAAGTCGCGCTGATACGCCTTTTCCGCGCCCCAACACTGGTTGTTCATCACGACTGTGACGGTGTTGATGTTGTAGTCTACGGCCGTCGACAGCTCGCTGACCGTCATGCCAAAGCCGCCATCGCCCATCAGGCTGACGACCGGGCGTTCGGGCTGGGCGCATTTGATCCCCAAGCCGCAGGCAAAGGAAAAGCCGACCAGACCGAAGTCGAGCGGCGTGAACAGGCTGCCGGGCGCCCAGTAGTTCATGGCGTCTGTCGCCTGCAGACATAGCGTGCCCGCGTCCATCGTGATGGCGGCGTCCTTTGGCAGCACGCCGCGCAGTGTCTTGAACAGACCCGAAGGTTGCGTCGGATGGGTTTCGATTGCGTCGACGTCGCGTTGCGCCAGGAACGCCGTGCGTTCGTCCTGGAAAGTCTGAGTCCAGGCGTCCGCCGTGGCGCGGTCGGCAATGCGATTGATCGCTTCGGTCAGTTGCCGCGCGGTGGTCGGCGCATCAGCCCAAATGCCGAGGTGTACCGGGAAGAACCGGCCAATTGCTGTCGGCTCAAGCTCCACCTGGATGATCTGGGCGTCACGGTTGATGTTATCGTAAGTGTAGAAGGTCGAATTGAAGCCCAGCCGGGTGCCCAGCGCCAGGATCACGTCGGCCTCTTTCACCAAACGGGACGCGACGGCGTTGCCGCGCGGGCCCATCTGGCCTGCGTTCAGCGGATGGCCGAACGGGATGGCGTCGCCATGACCCGGGGACGTGACGATTGGGCAGTTCAGCGCCTCCGCCAGGTCGGTGGCGTCCTGGTGCGCGCGTGTGTTCTTGATGCCGCCACCCGCCATAATCACCGGCTGGGATGCGCCGGCCAACATGCGCGCAGCCTCGGCGATCTGATCCGCTCCGCCTGCAGGTAGGGACGTGTTGCGATAGCCGCTGGGCACCTGCATTGGCTGGAAATCGGCCTGACCTGACAGGACGTCGCGCGGCAGGTTCAATTGGACCGGCCCCATCCGGGGAGAAAGGGCGGTGCGAAACGCCTCACGGAACAATTCCGGCACCCGGTCGGCCGATGGCGCAGTCCAGGTCTTTTTCGTGACGGGGCCGAACAGCGCCTGCTGATCAACCTCCTGAAACGCATCTCGGTAAGTGTGGCCCTGCGACAGCATTCCGGCGATGGAGACGACGGGCGAAAACGCGGCTTTGGCCTGACCAAGACCAGTGACGAGGTTTGTCGCCCCCGGCCCGTTCTGCCCAGCCAGCACGACGCCAGGCTTGCCAGATGCGCGGGCGAACCCGTCAGCCATATGCGTGCCTGTGCGTTCATCATGCACCGCGATCAATTGTATGTCGTCAGCATCGTAAAGCGCATCGAACATCTCCATCGTCGCGGATCCGATCAGGCCGAACACATGGCTGGTGTCTTCGGCTTGCAGCGCTTCGATTGCGGCCTGGCCGCCGCTCATCCGGTTGGTCATGTGGGTAGGCCTCGCAGGAAATTCGTGATGGGAATGGTGAAGGCGGCAGGGTCCTCCATCAGCCCAAGATGTTGCAGTTGGGGGATGATGATCGTTTCGGCGCCGTCGATTTCGGCGGCGATGTCATGGCTCATCTTCGGCGTTGATCCGCTGTCATTTTCGCAGGTCATCACCAAAGTCGGGGCGGTGACAGGCGGGTTTGGCGCTATCAGTTCGCACACGCCATTGGCGAGCACCCAGGCAGTCTGGGCGTAGCTTTCAGTATCGACCTGCCCGCGCCAGTCCCGCACCATGGCAGACCCCGCGCCTGTCGCCAGATAGCCGGGCGTGAACCAGCGTTTCAACGCTGCGTCAAAGGTGGAAAAGGCGCCCTGGTCGCGCACGGACCGAGCGCGATCTTCGACCTGTTTCTGCGCCTCGGCGCCTCGGTCATGGGGGGAATTGAGGATCGCCAGCGACTGCATGCGGTCCGGATGGTCCAGCGCAAAACGGCGATTGATCATGCCGCCGATGGAAAACCCGACGATATGCGCGCGGTCCATGCCGACATGATCCATCAGCCCGGCGATCTGATTGGCGTAAAGCGCCAACGTCGCCGTTTCGGGCGCGGGGGCGCTTTCGCCGTGGCCATAAAGGTCATAGCGCAGCACCCGCCAGTCGGCGAAGGCGGCGAGGTGCTGATCCCACAGCCGCCGCGACAGGCCCAGCCCGTGGATCAGCACCACACCGGGCGCAT
>CBFHXH010000212.1:0-4291 GCA_965659735.1 uncultured Pikeienuella sp. | reverse complement strand
ATATCCTGCAAAGCGCACGGGAACTGTTTGACTTGTCGCTCGGCGGGTTGCGCGACGGGTCAGAGGCCTTGGGACTGCCGAAAGAAAACGATCCCACCATTCTCACAGCCTTAACGACGGTTGAGGAAAGTTGGCGCGGCTATGACACCCTGGTTGTCAGCGTACTGGATAAAGGGGCTGTCAGCACCGGCGCAATGAACCGTATCGCGAATTCCAACCTTGGCATTCTTGGCCAGGCGAATGCCGTGGTTAAGGCGCTGGTCAGGGCCTATGGCGACGCAGATGTCAGCGAAGGCGTCGCCATCGACGTGGCCGGCCGGCAACGCATGCTGTCATAGAAAATGGCGAAAGAGGCGGCGTTGATTGGCCTGCGCGTCAACCTGGTGGACAACCAAACCGCCCTGCGCCAGACGATTGAGCTTTTTGACAGCAGCCTCTGGTAGTTGATGAACGGCGACCCGGCCAAAAATATTACGCCCCCTCCAGCGCAGGTTCTGACGCAGCTGCAAAAGGTGGAAGACCTGTGGCGCGACACGTATCCCGTACTGGGCGAAGTTGCAGACAAGGGCCGCGCCGATGTCTTTGACCTGACAGAGGTCGCCTTGAACCAGGGCCCGCTGCTGACCGACATGAACGAGGCGGTTCAGATCTACGATAATATCGGCTGATCCGGGCTAGACCGCCTTGTCGACCAGATGCGCGATGGAATTGGCGTAGAAGGCCAGCGTCGCGTCCTCGCCCTCCGCTACATGATACAGACCGTGTTTCTCGACGACGATGCGGCGGCGGGTCAGCATCCGCAGGCCAACTTCAACTGCGTAGTCGAAATCAGACCGGGGGATGTGCAGATGTCCACCATCCGCCACCAATGCGCCGGCAAGATCCAGCGCGCCGGCCTTGATGTCGATCAGCGCCATCGGCTGGCCGCCCTGCAGCACGGTTGCGATCAGGGGCGTCGGCAAAGCGGGCACGACGCCACCAATGCGGCGAGACAGCTCTTGGCCCAACGCCTCAACCTCATCCTCGCCTCGCGTCTCAGAAAGGAAGGCTTTCAGCGACAAGGGCGCGCCAAAGCTGACGCAGGCGTATCCGAACCGGTTCACTGATCCGGTCATGCGCCCCCAAAGAACGCCAAGCACAAACCTGACAGAGGTCATCAAACTGACCTTGAAACGCGCCTTGCCGTCCTTGCCCTTTTCCGCGTTCATCAGAATACGATCTTCCAGCACGCGATCGTAATTCAGCCCGACCGGCACAAACACGACATCCCGCCCCTGCCGGTCAAAACCGGCGACGATGTACGAAATCAGCCCCAGCTTGGGCGCGCCCAGCTTACCGTCGCGGCTGAGGCCGCCTTCGGGGAAAATCGCCTGCGCCACACCGCCCTCGGTCGCCAGCTGCACATAGCGGCGCAGGACCGTGCGATACAGCTCATCCCGCGATCGGCGGCGAATGAAATACGCGCCCATCGCCCAGATCACCTGGTTCAGGGGCCAGACCTGGGCCCATTCCCCAACCGCGTAGGACAGGGCTGACGAAGCCGAGGCTAGGTACGTGACCAAAAGATAGTCGATGTTCGACTTGTGGTTCATCACGAAGACGACCGTGGCGTCATTGTCCACCGCCGCCAGCCCGGCCTTATCCATCGCGCCGAGGCGCACGCGATAGAGCATGCGGCTGATCCACTTCGACACCCGCGCGCCGACGATGAAGTAAAGATGCGCGGAAAAGCTGGGCACGATTTCGCGGGCGTAGGTGCGCACCTGCTTCATCACCAGATCGCGCGGCATGTCCGTTTCGTCGCCATGGCGTTCAGCGGCGGCGACGACTTCGGGGTCATACACCAGCCGGTCGACCAGTTCCTTGCGCTGGATCAGCTTGAAGGGCTGGATGCGCAAGCTCAGCCGGTCGTTCATGTGATCAACCGCGGCGTGCAGGCGTTTGCGCATCAGCCATTTGAACGACGGCCCAAGCACGCGATCCAGAATCGCGATCGCCGCTGCGATCCCGCCCAGCACCGCCACCCAGTATGGAAGCTCAATCACCCCGGTCATGGTGCAGCTTTGCGGCGTGCGGGCCGCAGATGCAAGCGGGGCGCTATTCCGGCATCCCAGCTTTGCGCAGGCCGTCTTCGCAACGGGCCTAAATTTCTGCGTCGTTGATCCGAATAAACCCGCGAGAGATTGAGGCCTTCGGCGCAATGGTCAAAATCTGCTCAACAACCGCACCAGCCTCATCCCTTCGATCCAATTGCGCCAGCGTCGCAGCCCGCCATAGAAGATTGCCGATGAAATTCGGGTTCAGTTCATCCGCGCGGATCAGATTTTCCAAAGCTTCTTCATAATCGCCCGTCAAATAGAGACCCATGCCCAGAAATTGCGGCGCACCCCAAGGATGGAACGGGTTCAACCGCATAGACGTGCGCAGGCGACTGATCGCCTCTTCCGGGCGACCAAGAAACAACAGCGGCAGGGCCGATCGTTCCAGAATGCTTACCTGCGCCGGGGCCAACGCGATCGCCTCGTCGAATACGGCGAGCGCCACTTCATAACGGCGCAGGTTCATCGTGGCGAAGCCGAGAACCTCCAAGACGTACCAGTCGTCACGGGCAGTCGCCGCTTCGCGCGCGAGGGCGTAGCCTTCGGCAAGGGCGACGTCGCGATCTTCAACAAAATTGAAATACCCTTGCTGCCTGCGCGCATAAGCCAGCAGCGCCCTGGCGCGATTGAAATCGGGATCGATGGACAAAGCCTGCCGTGACAGCGCGGTCGCCGCCGCAATGTTTTCAGTGTCGGCCCGATGGAGTAGTATCGCGACCCACGGTTCCACAGCAAATAGGCTTCGGTGCTGTTGGTCGTTTGCGACGCCGTCGCCGTGCGTGAGATATTCGCCACGAGTTCCAGCGCGATGGCGGCGGAAATGTCATCTTCTAGCTCAAACAACGCCGTATCGGCACCAGAAAACGTTCCGCTTAAGACGGATCTGCCGCTGATCGCGTCCGCGATTTCAATTGAAACGGATAGGCCGTCGGCAACCGGCCGTACGACCCCGGTGATAATGTTTCTGACGTCCAATTCCTCGGCCACTGCCTTTGCAGACGCCTTACGGTCGCGATAGACGAAGGTTGAAGCAGATGAGATGACAAACAGTCCCGAGACCTGCGCGAGTTTGGCGGTCACATCCTCGGCGACCGCTTCGGCCAGCAGCGTTGCCGCCTCATCCCCGCCCCGGGCGACAAAAGGCAGAACCGCAAGAGAGGGGCGATCTGGCAAGGCAAAGGCCATGTCATCGACAGACGCACTGTCACCCATGTTCCACGTCGCCCAGACAGCCACCCCAATCACCATCAGCGCCGCCAGCGCAGAAGCGACCATCATGGGTGTGCGCGATAGCGATTTGGATTTAGGTTTGGTTTTCGGCGGCGGCGATACTGCCGCACCACTCAGCGCAAAGGCGCGCACAGGACGGGCGATGTTCTTAACCTCAATCTCCCCCAGATCGGTCAGCGAGACATTCAGCTTGTCACGGATCTGATCACGCGCGGCGCGGCTGATGCAGACGCCACTGGGTTCGGCCAGCGCCTCCAACCGCGCGGCGACGCTGACGCCGTCGCCATGGGTGTCATTGCCTTCGATGATGATATCACCCAGGTTCACACCGATGCGGAACACCAACGCCTGCCCATCGGTGCCTCAGCCGCTAGCGTAGGCATCTGATCCTGGATCGCCATCGCGCAGGTGACCGCGTCAACGACTCTGGCGAACTCGGCCAGCAAACCGTCGCCCAGGGTCTTGACCAAGCGGCCCGCATGGGCCAAAAGCGCGGGCGTGATCACCTGGTCCATCGCTTGGTTGAACCGCTGGCGCGTGCCAGCTTCATCCAGCCCGATCAGGCGGCTGTACCCAACGACATCCGCCGCGAGCACCGCCGCAAGGCGTCGTTCAACCCGCTGTTCGGACATAGGATCCCCACTATCGCATCTCCGCGCCACTATCGTATCCTGCCCACAGCAAGCCAAGGGATTTCAGGCAAAAACCACACGACATCTCCCGGGCCTGCCCCCCGGTCAGTCGCCACCTGCAAAAGCGCCGTCTGTCCGATCAGCGACTTGAGATATGTTATGTTATAACATATATAGCCTCATTCTCAGCCAACCGTTAGCGAAATAGAGGCCCGAATGAACGTACAATCCCGCCTGCCCGTCACCGTCCTTTCCGGCTTTCTTGGCGCTGGCAAGACCACGCTATTGAACCGCGTCCTTAACAACCGCGAAGGCCGCCGCGTCGCCGTG
>CBFHXH010000211.1:0-4295 GCA_965659735.1 uncultured Pikeienuella sp. | reverse complement strand
GTCCTCCGCCGTCTCGGCCCGCGCGCCGTGCGGTGTGGGGATCCCCGCGGCGGCGAGGCGGGCTGTACCCTCCACCTCGTCCAATACGCGCGGGGGCGGCGCGTCCGCTGCTGCCGCTTGGGGCGAGGCAGGCGCCCGCGCCGCGCTGCGGGCATCGCCGCAAGTGGCGGCGGCCCCGGCAGCGGCCATGGCTTCGTTGATCCCGTACATCGGCACGATGCCTGAGGCGGCGAAATCCATGGCTGCGTCCTCTGGCATATTCTCCGGCATACCCGCCACAGCGGCAGCTTTGTTTCCTGTGCGCTTGGCGGCTTCTTTGATCGCAGCGGTCGCTGGCGCCCAGTCTTCAACTGAACAACGGTCGGCGCGGGGGAAGTCGAAGATGAACATCGTCAGATCGAAATTCGATTCCATGACAGCGGTGAAGCAGTTCGTCAGCTTTTCCTGATCGCCCCATATAAACGTATGATAATCCAACGGGTTGGTGATGGAGACGTATTCGTTCAGCGTCACCGCAATCCGCGTTTTATCGTCTGGTGTGAGTGCGGGGAAGTGCAGATCTCGAGGCTCCGCCGCATCCGCCGCCAACGACGCCTCGCCGCCCGAACAACTGACAGAGCAGATCCCGCGACCCTTCAGCGGCCCTGCGATGTGAAGGAGTTTGAGCGTCTCCAGAAACTCCGGCAGGCTTTCCAGCAGTGGAATGCCCGCGCGTTTGAAAAAGGCCTGAGAGGCCGCATCCGACCCTGCCAGCGATGCCGTGTGGGAGATGGTGGCAGCTTGCGCCGCCTCTGACCGCCCAGCCTTCAACGCGACGATGGGTTTGCCTGCTGTCTGGGCCATTTCGAAGAAGGCGGCTGGGTCGCCTACGCCTTCGATGTAAAACCCGATGGCGGTGACGCGGTCGTCTTTCGCCAGCGCCGCGCCAATCTCCGCCAGTCCGGTCTGCGCCTGATTGCCGACGCAGGCCATGTAAGCGATCGGCAGGCCCCGCGCGGCCATGGTCATGTTGATCGCGATGTTCGACGATTGCGAGATGATCGCGACGCCGCTCTCCACACGCTCGCCCCCATGCTGGTCGGGCCAGAGGAGCGCGCCGTCGAGATAGTTGATTACGCCATAGCAATTCGGGCCGAGCATCGGCATGTCGCCCGCCGCAGCGACCAGCGCCGCCTGCTTGTCCGCGTCCGCGGTCTCGGCGAAGCCCGAAGCGAAGGAGACTGCGCCGCCCGCGCCCATTGCGCTCAGCTCACCCATCACGTCGATGCTGAGGTCACGGTTGACGGCAACAAAGGCAGCGTCGGGCGCTTCGGGCAGGGCGCCCAGTGACGGGTAGGCGGGGATGCCCGCAATATCAGGTTTGAACGGGTGGACGGGCCAGATCTGGCCTTCGTACCCCATCGCCTGACAGGCGCGGATGGCGTTGGCGGCCCAGCCGCCGCCCAGAAGGGCGATGTGGCGGGGGCGGAAGAGGCGGGAGAGGTCTTTGGTCATGTCTTCGGCTGCGAAATATGGCGCGTGATCTCGGTGAGATCGGGCGCGGTGGGAAGATCGGTCAGCGCTTTGGTCAGCACGGTGATGTCTGTGGTGGGCGGCGCGCAGAGGCGGAGTTTTTCGAAGAAATCAGCGCGAGTCATCGGCTGTTCTGGCCCGCCACGCATATGAGCGGCATCGCGAGTGATGACCTCGCCGTTCATCAAGCGGATGGTGATTTCGTCGGGGTCAGCAGGGTCTAGATCAACATTGCTTTGCGGCTTGCTGGTGGAGGCGAAGTCGATCCTGGCGGCGAAGGCCAGCACACCCTCACGCTTGATGGCGTTCTCGGCAAAATCGCCGGGCGTGAGGAGACCATTCATCAGGCTGATGGCGGCGCAATAGGGGGCTGAGAAGCGCGCCTGATCCGGCGTCTCGGGTTGGTCATAGATCAGGATCGCTGCGTTGCGCGGCGGGGCGCGGAGGGTGATTGCCTCAACGTCCGACGCATTCAGGCCTTCCGCGTTCAGATCGACCCTCGCGTCAACGATCCGGGCGAGGTAATCGCAGCAGGGCCAGCGTTTAGAGATCAGACCGAAGGTCTCGATCAGGAACGGCTCGCCCGGCGGACCGGACGGGATTTTGTCAGCGGCGCCGGGTGCGCCGGTCAGTACGGTAAAGCCCTGAGGCCCCCAGATCGCCTGGCGTGTGCTGATTGGCCCGGCGGCCGAGGCGGCGAAGTTGCGCCAATAGACCTCTGGCGTCATCGGTCGCCCTCCATCCCCCATTGGCGGCGCAGCTCTGCCGATAGTGGCGTCCAGTTCTGCACGCCGATGCTGTCGGCCCAGGCCTGATAATCGCGCGAAAGATCGGCTACGCGGGATTGCTCGCCTGATGCGAGGTCATGCAGCTCCGTCCGGTCCTCATCCATCTGGTAAAGTTCCCATGGGGCGCCGTGGCGGCGGACGAGCTTCCATTCACCAGCGCGGATTGCAGCGCTCCCTTCATGCTCCCAACAGATCGGTTCTTGGCGGTTCCAGGCGGCCCCTGCGAGCAGACGGGTGAGGTCTTCGCCGTCTATCGGCTGGGCTGACTCGTTGTTGACCTCGGACAGGTGTGGCGCGTCTGCGGCGGCGAGGATGGTGGGCAGGATATCGACGACGTGACAAGGCTCATGCGCCTTCACCGGGCCTTTGATCCGATCCGGCCAATGGACGATCAGCGGGGTGGAGACGCCGCCCTCATGAACCCAGTGCTTGAAGGACCTGAACGGCGCATTTGAGACATTGGCCCAAGGCAGGTCGTAAGACATGAACGTCTCGCGCCCCCCCGGCGCCAGATCAGGACGGTTGCCCGGCTGAACAGTGGATCCGTCGTGATTGGTAAGAGGGTAGAAGCGGGCCCAGCCGTCCTCCTCCATCAACTCGGCGCAGCCGCCATTGTCCGAAAGAAACAGGATGAGCGTATTGTCGAGCTCTCCCTTGGCTTCCATAATGTCCATCACCTTGCCGATCCCGCGATCCATCTGCTCGACCATCGCGGCGTAGGTCGCCATGCGAGCGGCCTCCCATCCCTTATTCGCAACATTGGCGAAAGGCGGCGCATCTGGGTCGCGAGGCGAGATGTCCCACGGCTGGCGTAGGAGGCGCTTGCCGTTCAGCTCTTCATGCCGCGCAGTGCGGATCGTATCCCAGCCCTTGTCGTAGACGCCGTCGTAGCTGGCGATGTCCTCTGCATGGGCGTGCAGCGGCCAATGCGGGGCTGTATAGGCAAGGTAGAGAAAGAAGGGACCTTTAGTGCGCCGGATCATGTCACAGGCGGCGTCAGTTGTCGTATCGGTGAAGTGGAAACTGTCGTCGGTCACTTCGATGCGGGTGTCGTTGCGCATGACGTGGTGTGGGGAAAAGTAGCTGCTAGCGCCGTCAAGCATGCCGTAGAATTCGTCAAAGCCGCGCTGGCGCGGTGTTGGATGGGTCGCATCGCCCAAGCGCCAGTTGGCGGCGTCATGCGGGTAATAATTACCGCCCACATGCCATTTGCCGGACATGAGCGTTTTATACCCGGCGGCGCGCAAACATTCGGCGACCGTGACGGCGTCGTTGCGGAGGTAACCCTGATAGGCGGGCGCGCCGAGATTGGCCCCCATATGGCCAATACCGGCCTTATGGGGGTAAAGGCCGGTCAACAAGGACGCCCGTGTTGGGCAGCAACGGGCGCAGTTGTACATTGATGATATCGCCGCGCCATTCGCCGCCATGCGGTCAATATTGGGCGTTCTGATTTCAGACCCGAAGCAGCCGATATCGGAAAAGCCCATGTCATCGGCGAGGATCAGGATGATGTTCAGCTTGGTCATGGGCGGCTTTCGTCCCACTGGGCCGAACACTTCGTGGAGGATATTTTGGGAACTAAGATGAGGTAAGTCATCGCGCCGCCTCATCGCTGGTGATGAAGGCGGCGATTTCCCTGAGCGACAGGTCCGCTTCCGGGATGTCGTAGTATTCGAAGACGTTCCAGAGAGTGTCCCAGAGCCTCAGGTCTGCTTCAGCGCCTACGTCCCGGATCGCGTGGGCGAGGGCGGCGCACTGGCCGGCTAAACGGTCGCGCGTACCGGTTGTGATCAGTGTCGGCGGCCATTCGGCGGCGAGATCGTAGTGGATCGGGGAGATTTCGGGGTTGGTCTTGTCCAAGTCACCCGCATAGTCGGTGGAAACCGCCTCAACGAGGTGAGGTGAAAGGAAGGGATCGTCCGGCGCCGTATGTGGGTCAAAAGTCTCCGTCATGTCAGCGGCGGGGGAGAGGAGCGCGAGTTTTTCTGGCGT
>CBFHXH010000210.1:0-4320 GCA_965659735.1 uncultured Pikeienuella sp. | reverse complement strand
GAACCTTGAACGTGGCCAAATGGTCGGCGCAATGGGCGAAGATCGCTGAGGGAGGGAGGTCGTTCTGCGTCAGCCCGTCCCTCAGCTTCACATAGGCCTTGATCTCTTCTCCGCGCACCTCGTCGGGCGCAGCCACAACCGCCGCCAGAACGACGCCGGGCAGCTCGCAGAGGCATGCCTCCACCTCCGCCGCCGAGATGTTTTCACCGGAACGCTTGATCATGTCCTTGATACGCCCAACGAGGTAGAAGCCCCCGTCAGCCTCGCGCCGCACAAGATCGCCGGTGCGAAACCAGCGACCGCGGAAACTGTCGCGATTGGCGGCGGGTTTTCGGTAATAGCCGTGAAAATGGCCGGGACCGGCGGTCCAGGCCTCGCCGACCTCGCCGTCTGGCGCGTTACGCCCTTCATCATCGACGATGCGAATGTCCCGCCAAGGCGCAACCACGCCAATCGATCCCTTCGCTACCAGATCCGGGCGGTCAACGGGGACATAGGTGCAAAGGCCATTCTCGGTCATGGCGTAGGAATCCCGTCCAATGACGCCAAACCGATCCTCCATCCGCTTCAACCAGTCGCCGTGAAAATACCAGGCGTGAACCCACTTCAGCGACTGGCCCATTTCGAGGGGATGATCCTCCATCGCGTGCACCGCCGGGGCCGGAAATGCGCAATAGTCGATAGCATAGCGATGCACCCAGTTAAAGAACTGCGCGATGCTCGGCTGGGCCGGGCAGTAGGCCGTCGCGTTCGACAGGAGAGACATCACCAGGATCGCGTTGCCCTGAATGTAGAACATCGGCTCGTAAATCAGCGCGTTTCGCGGCGTGTGGCCGCCCTGGCTGTATAGCCCTGCGGCCCCGATCTGCAGCCAATAGCGATGATCCAGCAAGCACCCTTTGGGAAAGCCGGTGGTGCCGGATGTGTAGAGGATCGACATCACATCATGCGCTGACTGATCGCCTGAGGGATCGCTGGTCAGGGGATCGCTGACCAGCAGTGCGGACCAAGCGGTGAAGGGCATCACTTCCGCATCTTCCGTTCGGACAAAGATATGAGCGTCCGGCAGCCTGTGGGATCGTTCCTTCATATCCGCCAGCGATGCCAGGCACGTCTGGTCCAGAATCAGGAAATCGATATCGGCGTCGTTGAGAACGTAGTCCAGTTCTCGGCCCGTGAATTTGGGATTGAGCTGAACCGAAACCGCCCCGATCCAGGTGAGCGCGAGCCATGTGACCGGAAACTCGATGGCGTTCGGCAGCATCAGGGCGACATGCGTGCCCTTGCGCACGCCCTGCGCCCGCAAGCCCGCCGCCACGCGGCGAACCTGCAGATCAAGCTCTGCGTAGGTGACGCTAACGTCATGATCGAAAAACACCAGGGCGTTGCGATCCGGCGTCTGGTCCACCCGCTGCCGCAACATCTGCGGGATTGTTGTGTGCAGCGCAGCTTCCAGTTTCGCTTCATCTGGATGCCGCGCTTCGGGGGGTGCGCCCATATCCGACCCTTCCGTGGGCTGATTGCTTGCCAAGATGGCGTAACTTTATGCGGTGAAGGCCACCAGCCACTCGCCGACCAAAGCGGGTCTGTCGGCGCCTTCGATTTCCACCGTCACCTCTAAGGGAATGATCGTGACATCGCCGCGCGTCGTTGGTCCGCTGTCTGCGGTTTTGAAGTGCCCACGAACACGCGCGCCCAGCGGGACCGATTCAATCAACCGCATGCGGTTGAAGCCATAGTTGAGAAGATAGCTGTCGAGCATCTCCTCATCACCGTCAGATCCACGGATCGCGTTCCCCGCCATATCCGACAGAAGCGATACGGTCATGAACCCATGCGCAAAGGCTTGCCCGTTTATCTGCAAAGGTTCCGGATCACGGGTCGCATTCGCAAAGTTCTGGTTCATGTCCGGGCTGATGGCGACCCAATCAGAGCAGCCAATTTCGGCGCCTGCCGTAAGCATTTTCTTGGGAAAGCCGCTGACTGGCGCGCCGAGAATTTCCAAAGCCCAACCTCTTTTAACCACGATGTTATGCGGCAATGACCGCAAATTTGTAATTTTGGATGCATCTGATTTCAAACTGCTGGGCCGGTGAAGGTATGGTGCGCAAAGTTCGGTGTTGCTGTCGGTACGAATTTCGGCGCGGGTCAATACGCTCGGGCGCGCACGATTGCGCTGGTCGGCGCAGACGTGGTTTTTCTGGTCATCGGCGCGCTTGGCGTCATTGTGGCGTTGGCGCCTAGGCTGTGGCTGAACCTGTTCACCGCTGACCCTGCGGCCCTGGCATTTGGCGAGACCTACCTGATGATCGTCGCACCGGCATATGCGCTGTTCGGGTTTGGACAGGCGCTCTACTTCGCCAGCCAGGGGTCGGGCCGGCCTGCGCTGCCAGTGTTCGTTGGGATCCTCCGCCTAACCTCCGTCAGCGCCGTAGTCGTCGCATTTGGCAGACCGCTTGAGATGATCTTCGCCGCGGTCGTTGGTGGGATGTTCGTCATCGGCATCGGCATGCTGCTGTGCCTGCGGAGCCAGGCGTGGAGGCCGGAGCAAGCCCTCTTGTAAGCACTCTAATTCCTTTGGACGGCGCGTGGCGGGCGCGTAGAGTATGCGTGGTCCCGCATGCAAGCGCAGACTTACGAGAGACGAGGATTGGTGATGAGCGGAAAAGGTCAGGACCCGGATCGATTTAGAGGCGTCACCGTTTTGGCGCGGCGTTTCGAAGAATCGCCTTTTCTTGACCGCTATGATGGGCCCGATCTGGTCCGCGGCGTTTACGCCGGGCGGTTCTTTCCAATCTCTTTTGGTGACGATCCGGTAGAGAAGTATTGGACGCTGCGGCGCAAATCGCTGCTCTTTGACGTGCCGGAAAAGCCGGTGGAGATCAACGGGCCTGATGCCGCCGCGTTTCTCGAACACGTCCTCGCAAGGCGGATCGAGACGTTAGAGGTAGGGCGCGGCCGCTACGCCCTCGCGCTCACTCCGGGGGGTGGGATCTTCATGGACGGCGTGGTGTTTCGCCTCGGCCCAGACCGGTTTTGGTTCGTTCAGGCCGATGGCGAATTTGAACGCTGGTTGATCGCGCACTGCGGTGGGTTTGACGTCGCCATCTCGGACCCACGGTCTCGCGTTTTGCAGATCCAAGGACCGACGGCGATCGAGGTGATGAAGGCGGCCTCCGCCGGTGCGATCGACGAAGGAATGAAATACTTTCACGCAGGATATTTCGATCTCGGCGGCCAGCGGCTTTACGTTTCGCGCACGGGTTGGACCAATGAGCTTGGGTTTGAGGTCTATACCAACAACGAAACGGATCACCTCGCACTCTGGGATCATCTGGTCGAAAACGGCGCGCCCTATGGGATGGAGGTGTCGGACGCTCTTGCGATGAACATGCGGCGTATCGAAGGCGGCATCCTCGACAACGGCGCAGACATAGACGTAACGATGACGCCCTTCGAAGCGGGGCTCGGGTCGTTTGTCGATATGGGCAAAGGCGATTTCATTGGCCGTGCGGCGCTTATTGATGCGGATCGACGGACGCTCTTATTCGGGCTGACTTGCCAGACCTGTGTTCCTGAGAGCGGCTGCGACGTCCTGAGTGATCGAAATGTGGTGGGCAGGGTGGCGTCATGCGCGGCTTCGCCGACCCTCGGATGCGGGATCGGCTACGTCCGCTTTTCGCGCATGGGCGATTGGGTGGGCGCGGCGGTGGAGTTGCGCCTCCCTGATGGATCGCTGCACGTGGCGAACGTCGTCGCCTTGCCGTTTTTCGATCAGGGCAAGAACCTCGTTAGAGGGCTCGACCGCGAGGTTCCGCTACGACCGACGTGAGGGGTTTCGGCGAGGGTGCCCCAGTACGGGTGATCCGTTCTTGAACGTAAGTACAATTGTCAGATCGATCAGGCGGCGCCGTTTGCGACCCACTCCGCGTAGACCTTTTGGACGCTTGGGCGCTTTTCCACCTCCGCTGCGATGCGGCTTACATTGGTAAATGTTTCGACCGGCGGTTGGCCGCGCGCGGGGCGAAGCCAAGTCGTCAGCATGTAGAGGTAGATGTCCGCTGCGCTGAACCGATCGCCGAGAACCCAGCGACCGTCGCCGATCTGTTCGTCGATCACGCCCCAAGTTTCGTTCAGGCGCCGGTTCCCGCGACGCTGTGCGCTTGGCTCATCTGTGGGCGTATCGGCAAAACGATCCGGGTAGTAGTTCAGCTGGAAGGCGTTCTGCACCGAGTTCGAAAAATAGACGAGCGTCTGCAGGAACCGCCCCCGCGCGTCTTCGTCCACACCGGGGGCCAGCCCCGCCTCCGGGTGCCGGTC
>CBFHXH010000209.1:0-4330 GCA_965659735.1 uncultured Pikeienuella sp. | reverse complement strand
GCCAGAATGCGACCATTTGGGGACATTTGCGATATTAGGTCGGCTGGGTGGTGATTCCGGTTGACATGATTCTACAGTCCTCCTAGAAGCCGCTCATTCGCTCAGGGCAGCCCCTGAGATGACAAGAATTAGCCAACCATGGCGTAGCATGTTCCGGGAGTAATCCCCGAACCTCTGATTTCCTGCCGAAGGCGGCCGCGAGGCTGTTTTTCGGCGTTTCGCGCGTTTCGGGCTCCCGGGGCGCAAACAGAAGTTAACGACGGGGTGCGAACCCAATGCCGACGATCCAACAGCTGATCCGCAAACCGCGGCAGCCCAAACCGGTCCGTAACAAGTCCATGCATCTTGAGGCGTGTCCTCAGAAGCGTGGCGTCTGCACGCGCGTCTACACGACGACGCCGAAGAAGCCGAACTCGGCTTTGCGGAAGGTTGCAAAAGTCCGCCTGACGAATGGCTATGAGGTCATCTCGTACATCCCAGGCGAAGGCCACAACCTTCAGGAACACTCGGTTGTCCTGATCCGCGGTGGTCGTGTGAAAGACCTACCGGGTGTGCGCTATCACATCTTGCGCGGCGTGCTCGACACCCAGGGTGTCGGCGATCGTCGTCAGCGCCGGTCGAAATACGGCGCCAAGCGGCCCAAGTAAGGAAGAGCTGAGATGTCACGTCGCCACGCTGCTGAAAAACGCGAAATCCTGCCTGACGCCAAATATGGCGATCGCGTTCTCTCGAAGTTCATGAATAACCTGATGCTCGACGGCAAGAAGTCTGTCGCTGAACGCATCGTCTACGGCGCGCTCGACCGCGTTGAAGACAAGATGAAGAAGGCGCCTGTGGAAGTGTTCCATGAAGCGCTGGACAACATCAAGCCGGCTGTTGAGGTTCGCTCACGCCGTGTCGGGGGAGCCACCTACCAGGTGCCCGTCGAAGTGCGCCCTGAGCGTCGTGAAGCGCTGGCGATCCGCTGGCTGATCAACGCTAGCCGCGCACGGAACGAAAACACTATGGAAGAACGCCTCTCGGGCGAACTGATGGACGCGGTCAATGGCCGTGGCACCGCAGTAAAAAAGCGCGAAGACACGCACAAGATGGCGGACGCCAACAAGGCGTTCTCTCACTACCGCTGGTAATTCCAAAACAGGACTGGTCCCATGGCCCGCGAATATCCCCTCGAGCTTTACCGTAACTTCGGCATCATGGCTCACATCGACGCTGGTAAGACGACGTGCTCGGAGCGCATCCTCTACTACACCGGTAAGTCGCACAAAATCGGCGAAGTCCATGACGGCGCTGCGACGATGGACTGGATGGAGCAGGAGCAGGAGCGTGGGATCACCATCACCTCTGCTGCGACGACCACGTTCTGGGAGCGTACCGAGGACGGTTCAAACGCACAGACGCCAAAGCACCGTTTCAACATCATCGACACCCCTGGTCACGTTGACTTCACCATTGAAGTTGAGCGTTCGCTGGCGGTTCTCGACGGCGCTGTCTGCGTTCTGGACGGCAACGCAGGTGTTGAGCCTCAGACTGAAACGGTCTGGCGTCAGGCTGATCGCTACAAGGTCCCGCGGATTGTGTTCGTCAACAAGATGGACAAGATCGGCGCTGACTTTTTCAACTGTGTTGAGATGGTCAAGGATCGCACTGGCGCAAACGCTGTGCCTGTGGCTTTCCCGATTGGCGCAGAGACGGAGCTGGAAGGCCTCGTTGACCTGATCACCATGAAAGAGTGGGTGTGGGAAGGCGAAGATCTGGGCGCCACCTGGGTTCTGCGCGAAATCCGCGACGAGTTGAAAGACCAGGCGGAGACACTTCGCGGCGAAATGATCGAAGCTGCCGTTGAGCAGGATGACGCCGCGATGGAAGCTTACCTCGAAGGCGAAGAGCCTGATGAGGCGACCCTGCGCGCGCTGATTCGCAAAGGAACGCTGGCGCTGGAAATGGTCCCGATGCTGGGTGGTTCTGCGTTCAAGAACAAAGGTGTGCAGCCGCTGCTGAACGCCGTCATCGACTTTCTGCCATCGCCACTAGACGTTGAAGCTTATATGGGCTTCAAACCGGGCGATGAGACGGAAACACGTGACATCGCGCGCTCCGCTGAAGATAGCCAGCCGTTCTCGGGCCTTGCGTTCAAGATCATGAACGACCCTTACATGGGCACGCTGACCTTCACCCGGATTTATTCCGGGATGGTTAACAAGGGTGACAGCCTCCTGAACTCGACCAAAGGCAAGAAAGAGCGCATCGGCCGCATGGTGATGATGCACTCCAACAAGCAGGACGAGATCACCGAAGCGTTCGCGGGCGACATCATCGCGCTTGCTGGCCTGAAAGACACGACAACTGGTGACACGCTGTGCGATATCCAGGGTCCGGTTGTTCTGGAAACGATGACGTTCCCAGATCCGGTCATTGAGATCGCCGTTGAGCCGAAGACGAAAGCCGACCAGGAGAAGATGTCTCAGGGTTTGCAGCGCCTCGCGGCTGAGGATCCGTCCTTCCAGGTTTCGTCCGACACGGAATCCGGTCAGACGATCATGAAAGGCATGGGCGAGCTTCACCTAGACATCCTCGTCGACCGTCTGAAGCGTGAGTTCAAAGTGGAAGCTAACATCGGCGCCCCACAGGTTGCTTATCGCGAAACAGTCAGCCACGAAGCAGAGATTGATTACACGCACAAGAAACAGTCCGGTGGTTCTGGTCAGTTCGCGCGCGTCAAAATGATAATCACGCCGACCGAGCCGGGTGAAGGTTACTCTTTCGAAAGCCGCATCGTTGGTGGTGCGATCCCGAAAGAATACATTCCGGGCGTCGAAAAAGGCATCAACTCGGTCATGGACAGCGGTCCGCTCGCTGGCTTCCCGGTCATCGACTTCAAGGTTGCTCTGATCGACGGCGCGTTCCACGACGTTGACTCCAGTGTTCTGGCGTTTGAAATCGCCGCTCGTGCTGGGATGCGTGAAGGCATGCGCAAAGCTGGCGCGAAGATGCTTGAGCCCATCATGAAGGTTGAAGTTGTCACCCCGGAAGAGTTCACTGGCGGCGTCATCGGCGATCTGACGTCTCGTCGCGGTCAGGTGCAGGGTCAGGAAGTTCGCGGCAACGCGAACGTCGTGAACGCCTATGTGCCTCTCGCGAACATGTTCAAATACGTGGACACGCTCCGCTCGATGTCTCAGGGCCGCGCGCAGTTCACAATGCAGTTCGACCACTATGAGCCTGTCCCGCAGGCCATTTCCGAAGAAATCCAGGCAAAGTACGCCTGATCGTAAACAACCAGACGGTCAGGGTACCCCTGCCGAATACTGATGGAGGGCCATCATGGCGAAAGAAAAGTTTGAGCGTAACAAGCCGCACTGCAACATTGGCACAATCGGCCACGTTGACCACGGCAAGACGACGCTGACAGCGGCGATCACCAAATCCTTCGGTGACTTCAAGGCCTATGACGAGATTGATGGCGCGCCGGAAGAAAAAGCGCGCGGCATCACCATCTCGACGGCGCACGTGGAGTATGAGACGGAAGCCCGTCACTACGCCCACGTCGATTGCCCGGGCCACGCTGACTACGTCAAGAACATGATCACCGGCGCAGCCCAGATGGACGGCGCAATCCTGGTCGTGAACGCGGCCGACGGCCCGATGCCCCAGACGCGTGAGCACATCCTGCTCGCCCGCCAGGTCGGCGTGCCGGCGCTGGTCGTCTTCCTGAACAAAGTCGACCAGGTCGACGACGAAGAGCTGCTCGAGCTCGTCGAAATGGAAGTGCGCGAGCTGCTGTCCGAGTACGAATTCCCGGGCGACGACATTCCGATCATTGCTGGCTCGGCCCTGGCCGCGCTGGAAGACCGCGACGACAACATCGGCAAAGACAAGATCGCTGAGCTGATGGCCGCCGTGGATGACTTCATCCCGCAGCCAGAGCGTCCGATCGACCAGCCGTTCCTGATGCCGATCGAGGACGTGTTCTCGATTTCCGGCCGCGGCACCGTTGTGACCGGCCGTATCGAACGCGGTGTGATCACCGTGGGTGAAGAGATCGAAATCGTCGGCATCAAAGACACGACGAAGACGACCTGCACCGGCGTTGAGATGTTCCGCAAGCTGCTGGATCGCGGTGAAGCAGGCGACAACGTTGGTGCGCTGCTGCGCGGTGTCGACCGTGAAGGCGTTGAGCGTGGCCAGGTTTTGTGTAAGCCGGGTTCGGTCAAGCCGCACACCAAGTTCACTGCGGAAGCCTACATCCTGACGAAGGAAGAAGGCGGTCGTCACACGCCGTTCTTCACGAACTACCGCCCACAGTTCTACTTCCGGACGACAGACGTCA
>CBFHXH010000208.1:0-4469 GCA_965659735.1 uncultured Pikeienuella sp. | reverse complement strand
GAGCTGCTCAGCGCCACCAAACTGAAAACGCATAACCTCAATCAACGGTGAGCCAGAGCCTCCAAACGAATGGACGCTCAGCTGTCCCAAATTATCTGACGTCAGACATCATCTACGCCATCAACAGAACTTCCAAAGCGCCCCGCGGCTCAATCGAATGGAGGTTGGCATAATCGAAGGCATTGAGTTGCGTATCATTTAGGAGCTCTCCCTAGAGAGCACAAAAAAGATGTAAGTCACATCGACATGCTGTCCCGCCCCTCGCGATGATTGGCGCGTGACGGATCGCTTGCCGATTTCTGGGCCGAACGTTGCAACCCAACGATTTGTCGTTCCTGGGTCAACCGGGACGCCATGGTTGCCAAGGAGATCCCGTGCATCGCGATAGAATAGGGGCTAGCGCGGGTATCTAAGCAAGGTAAGCAGGGTGATCTCGGTTGGAAGCCGTTGGCGCTTGAACAAGCGGTGTTGGGTGTCAACGCGTTCTGGATCGCTGTGGCTGCAAACGTGACCCGAATGCGGCCAGTTAATCAATGATCCCTCTTATACGTTAGGCGATTGAAACGTGCGTCCAGCGAGGTCTTCGTAGATCGCTAGGGTGGCGGTCATTGCCGCCTCCAACGTATATCGCGCCCTGATTTGGGCGCGGCCGGCCATGCCGATATGGGCGCGCTGGCTTTCATCCATATCCAGCGCTTGGCCCAATGCCGCTGCGAGCGCATCTGCGTCTCCTGGCGGAGTAAGCCAGCCGGAAACCCCGTTTTGTACAATTTCAGCCGCTGCGCCATGCGCTGGAGCGACGACCGGGCGGCCCATTGCTTGCGCCTCGATGATCTCGCGGCCCGCTGGGGGCGGCGTCATGGCCGCCGATACGACCAGCGCCGCCAGTTTCATGGCGGCGGCGGGATCATCTGTTTTTCCGACCAGCTTGATCGCCCCGGACAGACCGGCCTTCACAGCTGCGGCCTCAACGCTGCCCGGGTCGCCTTCGCCAATGATCAGACACAGGAAATCTTCGCCCCGCGCCTTCTTCAATCGCGCCAGCGCCTGGATCAGAACATCATGGCCCGCATCGGGGCCAAGGCGGCCTGGTGCCATCAGGATCGGACGTGTGTCCTCGGTCAGACCCCAGTCATCCGCCAGTTGGATGGTACGGACGGGGCCTACGACCTCTTCTGCGAATACATTCATGTCCGCGCCTGGGGGGATGATTGCGATATCACCCAACGAAAGGGATTTTCCGGTCAGACGGCCCGCCATATAGTCTGACATCGTGATGATGCGATCTGCGCCTCCAAGTTCAGATCCGCCGCTTAGCAGACCCTTGCGAGGTGGCTCATGCACGGTGACGACCAGTTTCGCGCCCAAGGCGTCGGCGGCGATCCGGGCGGTGCGGGCCATATCTGGACTGTGCGCGTGTATAACGTCCACGCCAGCTTCATCCACGATGGAAATCAGCTGATCGACATTGCCATGACGGTTCAAAATCGATGTTTCTGGCTGAAAATGAAATGTTTCGGCGCCGACGACCCGGACCCGCGGCCCCATTTCGCCCCCAGCGGCGATCAGGGCGCGCCCTCTTGCGTCGACACTAGCGGCGGACAGGGTGCGGGCGGTATATTCCGCTTCGCCCAGAATGCGCCCGTCGACCATTTGCAACACCGTCAACGGCTTGCGCTCACCTTCGGCGGCGCTAATCTTCGCTGGCGTTCCCAACTGACCGACAAAAGGCCCTGACATGCGTGCTCCCAGATACTTTGAACCCGGCCCGGCCCATGGGCGCGACGATGGGCCGGTCCGACGAATCGCGTACCATAAGACGGACGCGCGCGGCGAGGGGCAAACACAGCCTGGCGTTGTTTTCCTTGGCGGCTTCAAATCGGATATGGAAGGGACAAAGGCGCTTAGGCTGGAACGCTGGGCTGAAAAGGCGGGCAGGAAGTTCTTGCGCTTCGACTATCGCGGGCACGGTCAGTCGTCGGACGAGTTTGAGGCAGGTTGTATCGGTGACTGGGCGGATGATGCGATCCAGGCGGTCAGTCACCTGACTGAAGGCCCGCAAATTCTGGTCGGCAGTTCGATGGGGGGCTGGATTTCGCTGCTGGCGGCGCGGGCGCTGCCAGATCGTATCGCGGGCCTGATTGGCGTCGCTGCGGCGCCGGATTTCACAGAAGATGGCATGTGGGACAGCATGTCTGCCACGGAGCGGGACCTTTTGATGACCACAGGCCAAGTTGAACGCCCCTCGGGATATTCTGACGAACCCTATGTCTTTACCCGTCGCCTGATTGAAGACGGGCGCGACCAACTTGTTCTGCGCACGCCCTTGCCTTTCGCCGGTCCTGTTCGGTTGCTGCAGGGATCGGCGGACGCCGATGTCAGCACCGAAACCGCGCTACGCCTCTTTGATCATCTCGACAGCCCTGATCTGCGCCTGACCCTGGTCAAAGGCGCCGACCATCGGTTCAGCGGCGATCGGGAATTGTCCCTGCTGGTCACTATGGTAGAGGAGGTCAGCGCTGTTCTCAGCCGCTGAATGCGGCAGGTGATGAAGGTTTGGAGCAACTCGAAGACGTTACGAAAATTCCGGAATTTGGATTTCTCGTAACATCAATCGCATCGCGCCTGACTGTCAGAACGGGATCGGCTCACCCGAATAGAACTCAAAGCAGCCCGCCGTCTCAAGGTTCAGAGCATCGAAGCGCTTGATCAGACCTTCGGCGCTTTCTTCGACCGAGATATCGGCGTCCGCCCCGCCCATATCGGTTCGAACCCAGCCCGGGTGATAGGCGCCGACGGCGATGCCTTCGGTGGCCAGTTCTTTCGACATTGCAACCGCAAGGTTGGTCGCAGCCGCCTTGGACGCGCGATAGAGGTACGCGTTCCCCTTGGCGCGGGTTGACGAGCTCATCTGAGAAGAGATCACGGCGATTTTACCCGCGTTCGCGCAGCGCAGCGCGGGCAGGCAAGCGCGGATGGTCATGAACACCCCGGTCACATTAACCGCCAGGACCTCGGCGAAGGCTTCATGGGTGTAGACTTCGTTATCCACGCCGCCGCGCCCGATCAGGGCACCAGCGTTGCAGACCAAAAGATCCAGCGCCATCCCGTCCAACCGGTCCCCCAGCGCCGCGAGCGAGGCTGGGTCCGTGACGTCCAGCGGCCACGCAACGGCTGCGTCTGGCGCCGCTTCTAAGCGGGCCGCGCCTATGATGCGATCACCCCGCGCTGTCCGTCGCGGGGCCATTTCCGCGCCAACGCCGCGGTTGGCGCCAGTGATCAAAATCGTGCTCATCACCTATCCTTCACCTGATTGAGAATCCCCTAGCCGCAAACACAACTAATCCGAGCAATTTAGGGGCACCGCTGGGTCATTCGACAGGGGGCAAGCTAAAAACTGCATAATTTTGGGCAAAAAAGACCACGTACCGTCGATTTACAAGTTTTCTCAGGCAGAGAATGAGATATGAAGCAAGGGATCGTTATCTGCGGTGGGACGGTCAAAAAAACAATCAGGCAGGAGAATTGTCATGGAAAAGAAATCAGAAGTCGTCGCTGCAATCGCAGAAGGCGCAGGGATCACTCAGGCGCAGGCTTCCGCAGCGCTTGACGCATATGCTTCGGCCACGCTGGGTGCGTTGAAAGACGGCGGCGCAGCTGTGCTGCCCGGCCTCGGCAAGTTCACGGCAGTCCACAAAGAAGCCCGCGAAGGCCGCAATCCTCGTACGGGTGAAACGATGACCTTCGCCGCCAAGACCTCAGTCAAGTTCAAAGCCGCCAAAGCGGCGACCGACGCGGTCAACTAATACAGCGCGAGGCGGGGCCAAGCCGCCCCGACACCACGCAAAGTGGCCCTGCGGGCGTTGTGTAATGGTAAGACCCTAGCCTTCCAAGCTAGAGATACGGGTTCGATTCCCGTCGCCCGCTCCATGCTCGTATTCTGCAAATCCACTGTAGTGATTTGCACATACGGAAAATTCATTTAAGGTTAACTTCGTATTTGGGGTACAGCTGCGTTTGGGGCGCTCTGATGCGTAAGCCTTTTGTTTGCTGTGCATCCCAAGTCGAAGGGGCGACTGATGTATGCGAGAGTCTTGGTGAGACTTGGCGCGTTGCTGGCCATCATGGCTGGTGTGTTTGGTGCCAAAGCTGCGGGTGATGGCGAAACGCCGATAGCATAGGAATTGCGCATCGCAGAAGTCGCGGTGACAATCGATGACACGGCATTTGTCGACTGGAACCGACCCAGTACGGCGATTTATGGCATACAGAACGATATCATACGGCAAGTGTTCCACGCGGCGGCACTTGATGGTGCGGAACGGTCCCTTGTGGGGCAACGCCCGGCAGTTCTGGCGATCAACATCACCTATTTTGATATTCTTTCCGATCTGGAGCAAATCTTTTGCTGCGCGCGGAACGAAGTGATGGCTGACTATCTACTGATCGACGCGATGAGTGGCGCGGTG
>CBFHXH010000207.1:0-4571 GCA_965659735.1 uncultured Pikeienuella sp. | reverse complement strand
GCAGGCTGCGACGGGTTTCACGGGGTCAGCCGCAAGTCGATCCCGGACGATGTTCGCAAGGAATTCGAAAAGGTTTATCCCTTTGGCTGGCTGGGCGTGCTGAGCGAAACACCACCCGTCAGTCATGAGCTGATCTACGCAAATTCGCCCGAGGGTTTTGCGCTGTGCTCGATGCGCAACGCGCAGCTCAGCCGCTATTACATTCAGTGCTCCTTGGAAGACAGCCCGGACAATTGGTCCGACGACGCCTTCTGGGCGGAACTGAAGCGCCGGATCCCGCATTCCTTCGCCGATACGATGGTCACCGGGCCATCGATCGAAAAATCCATCGCCCCGCTCAGGTCCTTCGTGACCGAGCCCATGCGCTGGGGTCGCCTGTTCCTCTGCGGCGACGCCGCCCATATCGTCCCGCCGACAGGCGCAAAAGGACTGAATACGGCGGCGTCAGACGTGCATTACCTCTACAATGCGCTCCGCCAGTTCTACGAGGCGAATGACGCCAGCGGCATCGATGGCTATTCCGCCAAGGCGTTGGCGCGGGTCTGGAAAACGGAACGGTTTTCATGGTGGTTTTCGTCGCTGATGCACCGCTATCCTGATCAGACTGCGTTTGACCTGAAGATGCAGATGGCGGAGCTGGAATTTCTGCGCAGCAACGAAGCGGCGCAGCGCGCCATGGCGCAAAATTATGTGGGGCTGCCCTATTGAGGCGCCGGAAAGGATCACCTGAATGACCGACCGACTGACCAAAGGCGCAGCTGTGCGCCGGCGCGTTCTGGGCGACGCGCATGTTGACCGCGCCGCCGCCGCGCAAACGCCGTTTGACGCGCCGTTTCAAGAGATGATCACCGAAACGGCCTGGGGCAACCTTTGGACCAGCGACGCGATCCCCGCCCGCGAACGATCCATGCTGACGCTGGCGCTGTTGGCGGCGGGCGGCAATTTCGATGAAATCCCGATGCATATCCGTGCGACGCAAAACACTGGCGCTTCGCCACAGGATGTCATTCAGGCGTTCCTGCATGTGGCGGTCTATGCCGGCGTGCCCAAGGCAAATCACGCCATCAAGCTGGCAAAGCAGACCTATGCGGAAATGGGCGTTTCGCTGAACGACATCGCAGGCTGAGTGGGCCGGGCCGTTAGCCGACAGCGCGCGCAGATCATTCACAAAACCACTGCGTCTGCGACCAATTCGAAGTTTGCGAAAAAAACTTCGAACCGTTTGTCGTTCATCGGGCCCTAATGATCAGGGGCGAGATTTTGGGAAATGGGCGCTGACGCGGTGAAGCCGGCGGACTAGGAAGATGAGCGGCTGCTGAGGCGGGTCGCAGCGGGCGATCGCACCGCCTTTGCGACATTGCACAGGCGTCGGTATGCGGCTGTCTATCGGTTCGCACTGCGCGTTGTACGCTCGCCAGACCGGGCCGAGGAGGTGACTAACGATGCGATGGTGGCGGTTTGGGTCAACGCGGCGCGGTTTGAATTCAGATCGAAAGTCACAACCTGGATGTTCGGCATCACCTATCGCACGGCGCTAACGTCACTGCGAAAAAGCAGAAAGGAGAATGGGGACGTGAAGCTCGACGATGTGGAAGAAATCGCAGATACAAAAGGGCCAAGCTTGGAGGGAATGTTTGATCAGCGGCGGGTGAAGCAAGCATTGACGAAGCTGCCCGCTGAACTGCGCGCAGTGATCGAACTGACCTATTATTAAGGTTTTAGCCAGCAAGAGGTCGGCGAAATACTGTCCTGTCCCTTTGGAACCGTCAAATCGCGCATGCACATTGCTCGCGCAAAGTTTTTATGGCTCAAGTCTTAGTGAGCGCTGCACCATTTATTTGCAAAAAAAACGAGTGGGGTAAGGTGAAAATTTTCATGAAGATAAAAAATAAATTTCACGTATTAATGCATGACATGGCATTAAATTTCTGGTTTTTTATTGTATCGTATTGCTGAAATATTTATTCAGAAGTGCTCATTAAGATCAATGCGTGAGGTATATTGTATCTATAAACTGACTGATCGACGGCTCAAAGCGGATCTGTTTTGTGCATCTTAAGTCAGGAAGGACGGAGTGACAGAGCCATAATTCGCCAAAAATGAGCGTAGCGCAGGAATCCAGCCTCCGATGTGGACAGTGCAGATATCGGCGAGAGAGCTGTTTGAGCGTTCACGATGAAAGCCGCTCACCTCGCGGCTGTCCGCCCGTGTAGTCAATGCGGATTAAAAGGAACGCCCAATCTGCTAACCCATCAGAAGCTATTTTTCTTTCTGAGTAAGTGATCGGTGCGCAAAAAAGCGCTCAGTCTTCCGCGATGTCCTCAAGCCAAAGTTCCGGCTTTTCTTCAACGAACCGTTTCATCAGCGCAATGCAGTCCGGATCGTCAGCCAAGATCACTTCAACCCCGCGCGAGCGTAGAAAATCTTCGTTGCCGCCAAAGTTGACGTTCTCCCCCACAACGACGCGGGGGATACCAAACTGAATGATGGTCCCGGAACACATCATGCATGGGCTGAGCGAGGTGTAGAGGACTGTGTCCTTGTACGTCTTCTGACGTCCCGCTTTGCGCAGCGCGTCCATTTCGCCATGGGCGATGGGGTCGCCACCCTGAACCCTCTGGTTTCGCCCCTGGCTGACCACCTCGCCATTGCGGGCGAGGACTGATCCGATGGGGCAGCCCCCTTCGTCAAAGCCTGCCTTGGCTTCTTCATACGCAATGCGCAGAAGGGCGCGGTCAGCGTTTGTCAGCATCGTATCACTCCTGTGGGTCTGAATAATAAGGCAAGCGTTCCGTACGCGGTGACCAGCCATCGGCGGATAGCGCATCCAGATGATCCGCGATTTCGCGGAGTGGCGCAAACCAGACGTCTTTTTCCGTGAGGGTCTTTTCCAGCCACTGTTCCACCAACCGCCAGCGGGCGAGCCGCCCGGTTAGGAACGGGTGGACGATCAGCATGAAAAAGCCGCCTGCCTCGTACTGTGCGTCAAACTCTTCCCAGAACCCTTCCAGACCGGTGGAAGGGCCGCGCACCGGCATCATGTAGCCTATTTCGTCATAGTGGGCGAAAGGCGGCCAGTCATCCGTGCCCCAATGGACCGGCATTTCCCAAAGTGCGCCGTCTTTGGTTTCCATCCGATACGGGATGTCGTCGGCCATGAGCGAGCTGTCATACCGAAAACCGCCCTCGATCAGCAGATCAATGACCTGTTGGGTGACGTTGTATACCGGCGCGCGGTACCCTTCGGGCTTGCCGCCAACGATCCGCTGATGCGCCTCCATCGCCTTTTGAAAGGCGGCGACCTGCGCGTCGCCTTTGGTGGCGATCGGGTCTTCGTGGATCCAGCCGTGATGGCCAATCTCATGCCCGCCCTCAAGGATGGCTTCCACCGCGTCCGGGTATGTCTCAAGGCACCAACCGGGAATGAAGAACGACTGCTGCAGACCCAGCTTCTTATACGTATTGAGAATGCGCGGGACGGCGACGGTAGGGCCATAGCGGCCCATGGAGATCGGGTAAAGCCGATCATAGCCATCCTTTGGCCGTGCGATCTGGATTAGGCTATCGGCGTCCATGTCAAAAGTGATGGCGCAGGCGCATTTGGCGCCGTTTGGCCAGGGGATCGGGTTCTGGATCATGACGCCTCGCTCAAGATATGCGCGGCGGCGGGATCCCAGCTGAGGTGCAGCACGCCGCCGGAGCCGCTGTCGAGTTCGGCCAAAGCCCGTTCCTGCACCTGCACCTTGAACTCGCTGCCGTCGCGGGCCTCCAGGAAAAGCGTGACGATGGAGCCGACAAATTCTTCCGAGATCAGCGTCGCCTCGACACTGTTGCCGCTAGGCGTTCTAGATGCTTTGACGAGATCGGCGGAGATGACCATGGCCGCCGGACCATCGGGCGCGGTGACGGCGAATGAGCCGAGTGCAGTTTCGATATGGCCGCCCTTAACCACGCCAGAGACGATGTTGTTACGCCCGACAAATTCTGCAACGAAGCGGCTGGCGGGGGCGCGGTAAATCTCTCGCGCTGATCCCACCTGTTCAATGACGCCGTCGGACATGATTACCACGCGGTCCGCCATGGCGAAGGCTTCGGATTGAGAATGGGTGACGTAGACGAACGTGATACCAAGCTCTTTCTGCAACCTTGTCAGAACGCCCTGCATCCGGATCACCAGATGGGCGTCGAGCGCGGACAAAGGCTCATCCAGCAGCAGGATTTCGGGCTCGGTCACCAATGACCGGGCGAGCGCCACGCGCTGGCGCTGGCCGCCGGAAAGCTGGTCGACCATTCGGCCTGAGAATTGTGTGATCTCCATACGCTCTAACCAGTCGGTCGCTCGGCGCTTGCGTTCTGCCGCTGCGACCCCCCGCATCTTCAAACCGAACTCAACATTCTCCTGAACGTTGAGAAACGGGAAAAGCGCTAGAGACTGCCAGACCATCGGCGTGTCCCGCTCATGCGCGGGGACGACGTTCATCACCTTGCCACCAATACTGATTTCACCGCCGGAAGGCGCCTCAAGCCCCGCCAGCATGCGCAGCGTCGTGGTTTTGCCGCAGCCCGACGGG
>CBFHXH010000206.1:0-4716 GCA_965659735.1 uncultured Pikeienuella sp. | reverse complement strand
CCCTAGCCGATGCGAGGGTCAGACCGTGGAATGACGCAGAAACGTCAGATCCTTTTTAATTTATCTCGGCAAAGTTCATCCGAACTTCCCGCTTTGCACTTCGCTCCCAAAAGCGTCAGACCGCCGGGACGGCCTGAAGCTCGCAAACCGCTGCCGGGCAGTGGAAGCCTTTGGCTTGATCCCGATGCGTTTAGCGCCAATCCCGATTTACGGCTCCACCCCGCATGCATCCGCTCGCCTTTTGCACACAGGTTTCACAGGTTAGAAACCATTAATTCTAAATGATATCAGTACCTTAAATTTGGTTTCACGCGTGAAACCCTACTTCTTGGTCAGAAAATCCTCGATGCTTTGACCCTCGCTGGTCTCTTCCAGCATATCCAGCGGATCTTCCTTTGGCTCCGCCAGGGGGGCTTTGGGGTCGCGGGGTTTCAGCGGCATATCGTCGGTGTCATCGCCTAGCATACCGCGGCTGAGGCCCAGAAGTTCGTCAAGCACGATAACAAGCACCACACCAAGCCCGATGAAGAGCCAGATGTTGTTCAGGAACAGATTGTAAAACTCATCCATCGCCGTGCGCCGGGTTTGCCAAGATCAGGGACAGGCTGGATATAGGCGCAGCTTGCGCTGATGGCCAGCGCGGCGTCCTCACAGCATTGACGGCAACACCTGATCCGGAGGGCGGTGGCCGTCGGCGAAGGTCTTGATGTTGATCAGCACTTTTTCGCCCATCTCCATCCGCCCTTCAATCGTGGCGGATCCCATGTGGGGCAGCAGCATCACATTGGGCAGATCGCGCAATTCATGGCTGACGGCAGGTTCATGTTCGAACACATCGAGGCCCGCCCCCGCGATTTCGCCGGCTTTAAGCATGCGCACCAGCGCGTTTTCGTCGACAATTTCGCCCCTGGCCGTGTTGACGATATAGGCGCTGGGTTTCAACAGCTTCAGACGCCGCGCGCTCAGCAAATGATAGGTGCCGGGGGTGTGCGGGCAGTTGATCGAAATCACGTCCGTACGCGCCAGCATCTGATCGAGGCTTTCCCAATAGGTCGCCTCCAACGGGCCTTCGATGTCAGCATGCAGGCGTTTGCGGTTGTGATAGTGGATCTGCATCCCGAACGCCTTGGCCCGGTGCGCCACCGCCTGGCCAATCCGGCCCATGCCGACGATGCCCAGCCGCTTGCCCGTAACCCGGTGGCCTGTCATCGCAAGCGGCGACCAGCCTTCCCAGCCGCCGTCGCGCATCACGGCGGCGCCTTCCTTCAGGCGGCGGGGCACCGCGAGGATCAGCGCCATGGTCATATCCGCCGTGTCGTCCGTCAGAACGCCGGGCGTGTTGGTCACCAGAACGCCGCGCTGGCGGGCGGTTTCAACGTCGATATGATCGAACCCGGCGCCATAGTTGGCGATCAGTTTCAGCCGCTCGCCCGCCTGCGCCAGCAGACGGTGGTCAATCTCGTCAGTCAGGGTCGGGATTAGAACATCAGCCCGTTTCATCGCATCGCCCAGAGCCGCCCGATCCAGCGGCTGGTCGGTTTCGTTCAGCTCTACATCGAAGAGCTCGCGCAAGCGGGTCTCCACCGGCTCAGGCAAGCGACGGGTGACGACGACAGTCAGGCGATCTGGCATGGAGCCTCCGATAGGCGAATGGATGACAAACAGTAGTTTCGTGATATGGTGTTTCCAAGACAACGACAAGAAATCGAGCAAAAAACATCGGGGCAAGATCATGCGTGGTCTGAAACTCATCATCATTTTGGCGCTGGCGTCCTTTGGCGCGGGCGCAGCGCACAGTGAAACCGTGTCCGTGGGACCGGAAACCAATCTTCCCATTCCCCGCTATGTCAGCCTGAAAGCGGGCAAGGCGAACATCCGGCGCGGGCCGGGCCTGACCTATCGGATTGATTGGGTCTTCCTGCGGCGCGGCATGCCGTTGGAAATTGTCGCCGAGCACGGCCATTGGCGCAAAATCCGCGATGTGGATGATGCGGGCGGCTGGGTTCACCACGCCCTGCTGCGCGGCAGCCGCACCGCCGTCGTCACCGCGCCCCGCACGGCGATGCGCATGATGCCCAGCCTCGACAAGGACATCGTGGCGATCGCCGAAGCGGGCGTGATCGTTGATATCGAGCGCTGTGGCGTGAACTGGTGCGAGGTCGAGAAAGACGACCATGAAGGCTGGGTCCAGAAAGATGACATCTGGGGCGCGCGCGAAGACGAAACGTTCGAATAAGCGCGCCGCCGCGCGTTTCATCGCCTATAATTTCACCCACATCGCCGGCAGCTTTGCTGACTGATGGCTGATGGCTGATGAAGGTCAGCCCGGTTTCCGCCCAGGGCAGAATCTGATCGGTCAGACTGTCGAGGATCAGATCCCCACTGTCGGTGCGCGCGATCAGCACGGCGTGCAGGCCCGCCAACGGGTCTTCGACGACGGCGATCAGCAAATGCGACGGCGCCCAACCCGCGGCGATCAGCGCCTGTCGCTTGGCGAGCGCGTAATCCTCGTAATCGCCTGACTGCGCATACGCAGACCAGACATCGCCCTTGTCGGAGGCGGGCTTGATGCTGCGATTTACCGAAAGGTTGATCGCGGACAAGGTCGACGCCGCGCTGGCGTCCAGCACAGCGACACCCCCGCCGGGGCGACGATCGCCTGCGCAGTCGGCTGGCGCCTGTCTGCACATCGAAACATACCCCGGAGGCGGAACCGCTGCGCCCCGTCCCTCGGTCCAAGGCGACGCATGCGCCGCCAAGCCAAAGAAGAGAGGCGCAAACACTATGTCCCGAAACACCCTCACCACCCGACGACACCACGTCAGGCGGCGCGGTTTCCAAAGCGCTCAATCCACAGATTTCAGCTTAAACTAAGCCATGTGAAGGTAAGCAAACGCTTAACTTCGCAAGGTGCGAGCGAGTTTTTTCGCGCACAGCAAAGTTAACCAATTTTTCTCAACCGCGCGCAGGCTTAAGCGAATTTTGGAACTTGCCCACCAAGGTTGCCACCGCGCCCCAAAAGCGCTCGCGCAAGATCCCTGCCCTTTCGCACGCCCTTTGACACCATGCGCGCGCCCATCCCTAGCGGCGCTTCTCAGACGTCGGATGCCCATGCTCAACCTCGATCTCAGCCTGCCCTCGATCGCCCGCCGCCGCCGCGCAACCGGGTTCCCGCCACCGCGGCCGACGGTGTTTCCACCAACGGCCTTCGCTTATTGGGAAGGCCAGGGGCAGTCGAACATGACCGGGTTCAACCAAGTGGCCGACGCCCCCGCCACCCTGCGCGTGGTGAACCCGGGAATCGAGATGATGACGAACGAACCCGGCTGGCGCCCCTATATTCTGCTGGACGATAGCGAAAGCGCCGTCTTTGACGGCCAGACCTATTACGGCAGGATTGACGAGATTGAAATCCCCCCCCCCCCCCGCCGCGGACGGCGCCGGACCGCTGATTGGCCTGCATGAAGCGATGATCAAAGGCGATATGAACGCAGATGATCAGCTGATCCCAGCAGGGCTGCCGATGGGCAAATTCTCGGACGCGGGCAAAATGCTCCACGTCTTTTTGCCCGACCACGATGACGGCACGCCACCGCTGGGTGGGGCGAATTTCAATGCGCGAAACAGCTTTCTGCCCGCCTCATTGCTGGCGCACCTGACCCAGTCGCCGATCTACGCCCAGGGCAAGATCTGGATGCATGGGGAGGCGAACGCCGCCGCCGCGCGCGCCGCAGGCAATCTGAACGCGACCGAGATCACCGATTACGCGGCGGGGTTCGAAACGCTGCGCGCCTTTGATCGGGCGCAGCTGGGCGTTTCCGCCCTGCCCTATTACCTGTGCGCAATAACCGAGATTGACAGCTTTGACGCCGCCATCAACGACGCCCTACGATCCGCCTGTCGCTGGCGCGTCGCAGCCACAGGCGAGGTGACGGATCTCAGCGCCGGCGACGACACGTCGTATTTCATCGACCATGGGATCAACTTGGGCGGATCAGTGCATTTCGACATGACCCAGATGCGGGCCATCGGCGCATTGGTCTGGACAGCGCACCAGCATCAGACCGGGGCCGCCTTTGGCCTGACCGAGGCGCACCCAATCACCGGGATCAATCCCGTGTATCAGCGTCCACCGACCGCCGAGGCGCTGTCGGAAACCGAACTGGCCGCCACCAGCGTCGTGAACGAAGACGGCCAGATCCACGCCCTGATACATGCCGCAGGCGCCCCGGTGCCAGACTTCGACGCCATCGTCAGCAGCACCCAGGCGCATGTCACGGCCCAGCGTGGGCGAGAGGCGACAGTGACTTTCACCAACCTCACCCCTGACACTAGCTATGATGTCTGGGTCGCGTTCGAAACGCCCGCTGGCGACCGAGCAACGGTCCAGACCACCAGCGCCGCCACCACCACAGCGCAGGCCCAGGCTTGGCGCCCGTCAGACGCCGGCGCGCCGATCTGGCTGGATGCGCAGGACCCGGCGACCATCACCGAAGACGCGGGCGAAATGACCGCATGGGCTGACATCGGCGCCAGTGCGGCGATCCTTGCGCCAACCTCGGCCAGCATGCGGCCCATCCTGAACCCGGTGGGCCTTAACGGCCTGCCAGCACTGTACTTTCACGGCGATGATGATCTGGAAGGCGTGAACCTCGCGCTGGGTCCAGATATGTGCCTTCTGGTCGTGGCCGAAATCGATCAGGTGACCAACGGATC
>CBFHXH010000205.1:0-4728 GCA_965659735.1 uncultured Pikeienuella sp. | reverse complement strand
GAATACAAGCAAAGCCTGACCGCCCGCGCTGAAAAACGCGCGCATCATTCGTATGGCTCGTTCCGCATCAACGCCGATCAAATAGAAGCGTTGGGCTATCAGCCACCTCGCCGGGTCGCTGTGCCGGCGAATACTCTGGTCGTGGCGGACACATATGGCTTTCATTCCCGGTCGCCATCTTCAAAGCCGACAATCCGGACGGAATTGCACGGCCATCTCCGTCGCAATCCCTTTGCCCCGTGGAACGGCCTCGACATCCAATCGTTGCCGGGCGTGAACCACAGACAGCTGGATATTCACCATTGGTGGCTGACGAAAACGGGCCAAAAGAACATCTGGCGCGATGTTGGAATGGTCCACGCGAAAGCCGACGCGCACGTCTGAAAACGGGTCGCCGATCGCGCAACGACAGGCGTAACCGGCTTGTCCTGGAGATGTGCTCAGCCCCCAAACCACCCTAGATCAGGGGTTTCAAGGGCGGTGACCTAAGTCCCCATTGACATGCGCACGATCAGTTCGTTTGCAATGCGACAGGGGCGGGGATGGCGATGGGGCGGCTCAGCGGCCAGTCTTCTCCAACGCGCGCACAAAAGCGGGACGCGCGCGCAGTCGGGCGACATAGGCGGCGATGTTCGGGTGCTTGCCCGTCAGGCCAAATTTCTCAGCCATATTGGCGATGAAACCACAGCCGATGTCAGCGCCCGAAAATTTGTCACCAAGTATGAAGTTCTGATCGCCAAGAGCGTCTGAGAAGTAGTCGAGATGCAACTTCACCTCAGCCGCAGTAAAGGCGGAAATTACCGGCGGTTTCGGATCTTCGCGCATCAGCAGCATGTTCATCAGCAGCGGCGCAAACGCGGAGGCCTCCGAATAGTGCAGCCACTGCAGATACTTCATGCGCGCCGCTGTATCGCTGACAGGCGGCGAAAAGGCGCCGTCTGGGTCGTAGGTTTCCAACAGATACGTGGTGATTGCGCCAGATTCGGCCAAGGTAACACCGGCGTCTTCGATCACTGGCGATTTGCCCAGAGGATGCGCCGCCTTCAGCTCAGCCGGCGCGCGGCCCTGTTTTGTGCGGTCGTAAAGCTTCAATTCGTACTCAACGCCCAGCTCTTCCAGCAGCCAGGTTGTAAAGATCGCGCGACCGACCCTCAGATGATGCATGACGATCATGTTGGTTCCTCTCGTGAAAAATCGCGGGTCAGGATGCGGGTCGCATCTTCGCGGCGCACCGGGTTAAAGCCCATGCGTTGGTAAAGCGGCAGCGCACGCGGGCCGTCCAGCGTGCATGTGTTGACAGTCATTTTCTCAGGTTCGTCCGCCCAGCCGGTCAGAATCGCTGTCTGCAGTAGGTATTTGCCCAAACCTAGGCCCTGCGCTTCGGGTGCCAGGCCAAAATACGCCAGATCGCAAATACCCCTCTCCCGCCGGTCGAGCATAAAGAACCCGGCTGTCCAGCCCTTCAGAAACAGGACATGCATCGACACAGCGGGATCGCTGACGAAGGCTTCCTGTTCTTCACGCGGTTGGTTGTGCCAGTCGGTCCACTCATGTCCGTCGCCAACGCCGTGATAAAGATGGAGGAACCAGCGTACAGGCGGGTCCTCCGCCCTGATCAGCGACAGCCCCGGCAGACTTGGCGGGCGCGGAGTGGGAAAGCTCGGGTGGCTGAGCATTTCGAGGTAGGTGATCGTATATCCAATCTCCTCCCCCGCCTTGTAATCTCGCCTCATGCACTCGTTTCAATGGCGAGGTCCGGGTAGGCGCCCCATTCGACCCATGATCCGTCATAGACAGCGTTCTTCGAATGGCCAAGCCGTTCCAGCGCCAGCGCCAGAATGCAAGCCGTGACGCCCGATCCACAGCTGGTGATGATCGGCTTATCAAGATCGACACCCGCGTATTCAAACAGCGCCTTGGTTTCTTTGATCGATTTCATTGTCTTATCGTCGTTCAGCAGCGATGCGTAGTGCACGTTCTTCGCCCCCGGAATGTGCCCAGCGCGCAGACCGGCGCGGGGTTCTTCTTCCTCTCCCCGGAACCGTCCAGGACCGCGGGCGTCGACGATCTGTTCTTCGCCAACTTTCAGAGAGGCTGCGACCTGTGTGACATCACGCACCATCGAGGTGTTCTTCCGGCCCGTGAAGTGACGCTCACGCAGAAGCGGCTCTTCGTCTTCCGTATCACGGCCTTCCGCCAGCCATTTGGGCAGGCCGCCATCCAGAACTGCCACGTCGTCATGGCCAAAGACGCGGAACATCCACCAGACGCGCGCGGCGGAAAACAGACCGTCCTGATCATAGACCACCACGCGGTGACCATCGCCGATACCCATTTTGCGAATGCGGCTGATGAACTTCTCAGGCGGCGGCAACATGTGCGGCAGAGGGTTCGATTTGTCCGACATGTCATCGATGTCGAAAAAGATCGCGCCAGGAATATGCGTTTCGGCGTAGGTCGCCTTGGCGTCACGGGGATCGCCGGGCAGGAACATGCTCGCGTCCAGCACTTTTACATCAGGCGCGCTCAGGTGGCTCGCCAGCCATTCGGTGCTGACCAGAAGTTTGGGATCACTCTGTGGCATGCTTCGCTCCTTACACTTTCTCTAAGAGATAGAGGTGTGGGCCCGGGCGTTCAATCGCGATTTCGGCGGCTATCGCAGCGTCGCGCCATCAAGGATGCGGGCAGTCTGGCCCTGAAACACCACGCAAGACAGCGGATGGCCGTATCCGGCGCCTGTGTCGATGGCGATGCGATTGCCATGGTCTTCAACCGCGTCCACGGGCGTGTGGCCGTGAACAACGGTCGCGCCGTGATTTCGTTTGCTTTCCAGAAATGGCCCTCGGATCCAGATAAGATCATCTTCATCCTGCATCATCAGACCCAAACCCGGCGAGACGCCCGCATGGGCGAAGAACCAATCACCCCAACGGTGGCTGTCTGGCAGGGTTTGCAGGAATTCCAGATGATCCGCAGGCACGGCCGCCAGCGCCGCGGCATGATAGTCCTCGCCATCAGACTGCTGCGCTTCGTCCGGCAGGTCGAGCCCGTAACTGGCCAGCGTCGCCCGCCCGCCAAGGCGGTCATGCAACCAGGAAAGATCGCGGCGCAATTTGCAATCCCGCCCGCCCGGCGTTTCCAGAAACAGGCGGAACATCCGGTCATGGTTGCCCAGCAGGTTGATATGCGGCGCGCCCGATGCGCGGACCGCCAGCAAAAAGTCGATCACGCCGCGGCTGTCAGGGCCGCGGTCCGTGTAATCGCCAATATGCAGAATGGCGTGCGACCTGCAGGGTCGCTCATTCAGGTCGGCGGCGATGCGGTCGTGGGTTGCGCGCAGCATGTCGAGATGCCCGTGCACATCGCCAACGGCGTAGATGCGCTCCACATCGCTCATTCGGCGGCGTAGGCCTGCAGGGTCGCGACTTCCATCACCCCTTCCAGCTTGTTCTCAATCGCCCGCGCCGCAGCCAGCGCGCCCGCGCCGGTCGTGTAATACGGCGTGCGCATCATCAGCGCCGATGCGCGGATAGAAGCGCTGTCGGCGATCGATTGCGGCAGGTCCGTCGTGTTGAAAACCAGCGAAACGCCGCCATCCTTCATCGTATCGACGATATTCGGGCGACCTTCGTAGACTTTGTTGACGACCGTCGCTTCAATCCCGTGCTCGCCCAGATAGGCCGCCGTGCCCCGCGTCGCGATGATCTTGAAACCAACGCCATAGAGCCGTTGGGCAGCATCCAGAATGGCCGGTTTGTCCGCATCCTTGACCGAGATAAAGACGGCGCCTTCGGTTGGCAGAACAACGCCCGCAGCAAGTTGGCTTTTCAGGAAGGCGCGTGCAAAGCCCTGGTCAATGCCCATAACCTCGCCAGTTGACCGCATTTCCGGCCCAAGCAGCGTGTCGACGCCCGGGAAGCGGGCGAAAGGCAGAACCGCTTCTTTCACCGCGACATGGCCTGGGTTGGCGGAGGGCAGGTCGAACGCATCTAGCTTCTCACCAGCCATAACGCGCGCCGCGATGGCGGCAATCGGTGCGCCAACCGCCTTGGCGACGAACGGCACGGTGCGTGAGGCGCGCGGGTTGACCTCAAGGACGAAAATTTCATCGTCCTTGATCGCAAACTGCACGTTCATCAAGCCGACAACGCCCAGCGCCAGAGCCATTTCCTTGGTCTGACGCTTCAATTCCTCGATCGTGTCTGCGGACAGGGAGTGCGGCGGCAGGCAGCAGGCGCTGTCGCCTGAGTGCACGCCGGCTTCCTCGATATGTTCCATCACCCCGGCGACATGAACGTCGGTCCCGTCGCACAGCGCGTCGACGTCTACTTCGACAGCGCCCGCCAGATACCCGTCGATCAGAACCGGGCTATCGCCAGACACAACGACGGCCTCGCGGATATAGCGTTCAAGCTGATCATCGGACCGAACAATCTCCATCGCGCGGCCCCCCAGAACGTATGACGGGCGGATCACAACCGGGTAGCCGACTTCATGCGCCACCGCGAAAGCTTCATCGCGGGTGGTGGCGATGCCATTATGCGGCTGACGCAGACCAAGCTTCTGCAAGAGTTGCTGGAACCGTTCACGATCTTCGGCAAGATCAATGGCGTCAGGCGAGGTGCCAAGGATCGGGATGCCAGCATCCTCCAGCGCATTCGCCAGTTTCAGCGGAGTCTGCCCGCCAAACTGAACGATCACGCCCTTCAGCGTTCCGTTTTCCTGCTC
>CBFHXH010000204.1:0-4940 GCA_965659735.1 uncultured Pikeienuella sp. | reverse complement strand
AAACGGCCCTGTCGATGATCGACGCGGACCAGACATGGCCGAACAGGCAACTTGCGCTGACCGGGTCCGAAGGGGCAGGTAAAACGCATCTCGCCCATGTCTGGATGGAAAGCAGCGGCGCGGAAAGGGTTGTGGCTGCGCGGCTCTTGGGGGGTGATGTGGCGCCTCTCGCCTCCATCGGGGCGGTGGTGGTTGAAGATGTCGACGCAGGGTTGGAGGCTGGCGCGGAAGAAGCTTTGTTTCACCTCCTGAACCTGATGCGCGAAAACGGCCAGCCGATCCTTCTGACCAGTCGCGTCGCGCCATCGGCCTGCGCCTTGCGCTTGCCTGATCTCGCCTCCCGCGTGGCCGGCATGACCCATGTCGCCCTCAGCCCGCCGGATGATGATCTGATGCGCGATTTGCTGATTAAACAGTTCGAAGACCGTCACCTCAGCGTCGGGCCGAACTTGATCGCCTACCTTGAAAAGCGCATCGAACGATCCGCTAAGGCGGCGGCGGAGGTCGCCGCAGCACTGGATCAGGCGTCGCGCCGCGCCGCGCGGGGTATTACAATTCGGCTTGTAAAAGATGAACTTGGCCTTTGATCCGCCCGTCGCGGTTCTGTCATGAACACGGAACAGAAGGATGACCTGCACAGAGATTGAAGGATCCATGATGCGTGCAGATTTCCTTAACCTGCCGATTGCGCCGTTTCCCGCCAGCCGCGTGCCCGACTTCGATCACAATGGCCCCAATCGGTTTTTCAATCGCGAACTCTCGTGGCTCGACTTTAACTGGCGGGTGCTGGAGGAGGCTGAAAACCAGCGCCATCCCCTGTTGGAACGCGTGCGATTTCTTTCCATTTCCGGCGGCAACCTTGATGAGTTTTACACGGTTCGCGTCGCCGGTTTGCGCGGGCAGGTGAAATCAGGCGTCACGCGCCCCTCCGCCGATGGCCTGACGCCCGCTGAACAGCTGACACTGATTGAAGAGGAGGCGCGCCGCCTGATGTCGGCGCAGGATCAGATCTGGGCGCGGCTTAAGGCGGAACTGGCCAAAAATAGCATTGAGCTGATTTCGTTGGCCGATCTGACCGAAATCGACCAAGCGCTGGTCGCCGAACATTTTCTTGAGAACGTCTTTCCCGTTCTGTCGCCGCTGGCCGTTGATCCCGCCCATCCGTTTCCCTTCATTCCCAACCTGGGTCACGCGCTGGCGCTGACCCTGACGCATACGGACACTGGGCAGGAAATGACCGCGCTGGTGTCCATGCCGCCGAAGCTGGACCGGTTTTTTGAGGTCGCAACGGGCGGCGATGTGCGCCGGTTTCTCCCGCTGGAAGACTTGTTGATCGCTCATCTGGACAAGATCATGCCGGGCTATGCACTCATAGGGTTCTGCGCGTTTCGGGTTCTGCGCGACAGTGATCTGGAGGTCGAAGAAGAAGCCGAAGATTTGGTTCGCGAGTTCGAAACGGCGCTGAAACGCCGCTGGCGGGGGGAGGCGGTGCGCCTGCAGATCTCAGCCGACGCGCCGGACGCGTTACGTGATCTGATCGTGCGAGAAATGGCTGTTGATGCGCGTGAAGTTGTGTCTGTTGAAGGTGTGATCGGCATTTCAGACTTGGCAGAGCTGGCCATCATCGACCGACCCGATCTTAGCTGGACGCAGCTGCAACAGCGCATGCCCGAACGGGTGCGCGACCATGACGGCGACGTTTTCGCCGCCATTCGGGCAAAGGATATGCTGCTGCATCACCCCTATGAAAGCTTTGAGGTGGTGGTCAAATTTCTCGAACAGGCCGCCGCTGACAAGGATGTGCTGGCGATCAAGCAGACGCTCTACCGCACATCTCGCGACAGCCCGATCGTTAAAGCGCTGTGCGCCGCGGCGGAAGACGGCAAGTCTGTGACGGCGCTGGTGGAACTGAAAGCGCGGTTCGATGAAGAGGCGAATATCCGCTTGTCGCGGCAATTGGAACGCGCGGGTGTTCAAGTCGTGTTTGGTTTCGCTGACTGGAAGACCCACGCCAAGGTGTCGTCTGTCGTGCGCCGCGAAGGTGACCGGCTGGTCACCTACACCCATTTCGGAACAGGTAATTACCACCCGATCACGGCGCGGATTTACACCGATCTTGCGCTTTTCACCTGCGATCCGGCGTTGGGGCGAGATGCGACTCGCGTGTTCAACTATGTGACTGGCTATGCAGAACCACAGGGGCTGGAAAGCCTGACCTTGTCGCCCCTTACGTTGAAGCCCAAAATCATCGAATGCCTGCGCGCGGAAATGGACCACGCCCGCGCCGGCCGTCCCGCACATGTCTGGATAAAGGCAAACTCGATCAATGAACCGGTTGTGATCGATGCGCTTTACGAGACTTCGCAGGCCGGTGTGCAGATCGACATGGTGATCCGCGGGATCTGTGCGATCCGACCCGGCGTGCCTGGGCTGTCAGATAATATCCGGGTCAAGTCGGTTGTCGGCCGCTTTCTGGAACATTCCCGCATCCTCTGCTTCGGTGGGGGCGGCGAGATGAGCGGGTCTGATAGCAAAGTCTTCATTTCTTCGGCCGATCTTATGGGCCGAAACCTGAACCGGAGGGTCGAAACGCTGGTCGAAGTTAACAATCCGACTGTAAAGGCGCAGATCGTCGAACAGGTCATGGCGGCAAATCTGGCTGATGAAGCGCAAAGCTGGGTTCTGGGCCCGGACGGACGCTACACCCAACCTGATCTGACTGGTGAACCCTCGCTATTTTCGTGCCATGACTTCTTCATGGCCAATCCGTCGCTTTCCGGTCGCGGCAGGGCTGGCGCTGAGGACGCGCCAAGGCTAATCAGGACCAAGTCGGGTGATTACACCGACGAATGATCGCCAGTGGCAGTGAGTAGGGAGGGAAATCTCTGTGAATACGGTGACGACCTTGACGCCTGCTTCTTCAGCGCAATCAGCGGTGCCCGTAATGGGCGTTGTCGATGTTGGATCAAACTCGGTCCGGTTGGTCGTCTTCGAAGATGGCTCCCGAAGCCCTGACTATTTTTTCAACGAAAAAACGATCTGCCGTTTGGGCGAAGGGCTGTCTACCACGGGACGATTGAACCCCGAAGGCAAATTGCGCGCCATGGCCGCGCTTCGCCGGTTTGTGGAACTGTCCGAACATATGGGCGTCAGCAAGCTGGTTGGCGTCGGCACCGCTGCAATGCGCGACGCCGAAGACGCCCCCGCCTTTCGCGATGAAATAGCCCGCGAAACGGGCCTGGAAATCATGGTTGCCATGGGCAACGAAGAGGCGCGGCTGTCCGCGTCTGGAGTTCTTCTAGGCTGGCCTGACGCGCGCGGCGTCATTGCCGATATTGGTGGTGCTTCGTTGGAGCTCGCGAGGGTCGATGGCGACCAAATCTCCCGCGCGGTGACGACGCCTGCGGGGCATTTGCGGCTGATAGACAGGGATGCGCCGGATGCGCAATCGGCGCTTCGGGCGCTGCGCACCGCCGCCACTGATTTTGGTGAGATGGATGGCCCCTTGATCCTGATCGGCGGCGCGTGGCGCGGGCTCGCCAAAGCGCAGATGAGCCGTACCGAATATCCCCTTCACGTGTTGATGGGATACGAGCTTTCGCCAGAAGAGGCGCTTGATCTCTGCGATTGGGCGCAGGATGCGTCCCCGTCGGAGCTGAAGAAGGTGGCGGACGCATCATCATCTCGCGTAAGGTCCATCGCGGGCGGCGCTGCGGCGCTGAAGACGCTTTTGACCACGCTGCAGCCTGAAAGCGTTCGCATCTCAGCCTATGGGCTGCGTGAAGGTTTGGTTTATGACCGCATGCACCCTGCAATGCGATCCCAGGATCCGCTGATCGCCGCCGCCCTGCGGATGGAGGATCGCGCCGCCCGCAGCCCCGGCTTTGGCGCAGAGCTGTTCAACTGGATCACCCCAGTGATTGAAAATATGGACGCTTCGGAACAGCGGCTCGCGCATGCGGCCTGTCTGCTGCATGATGTCAACTGGCGCCAGCACCCTGATTTCCGCGCGCTTGCCTGCTTTGCGACGGTGACGCGCGCAAATCTCAGCGGCGTGGGTCACAAGGGCCGCATTTTTATCGGGGCGGCCTTGTTGCACCGCTACAAGACATCCGCGCTGGACAGAGACGTCAGCGCGGCTCTTGGTCTTCTGCCCGATGATACGCTGCAAACCGCCCAGGCCGTCGGCCGGGCGCTGCGTCTCGGCGCGATGCTGACCGGGTCGGCGAAGGGGATGCTTGGCAAATCCCGGCTGGAGATCGATGGCAAAGAGCTGACCCTGTTCCTCGAACCCGCCGTCGCCGTTCTGGCGGGAGAGCGGGTTGAACGCCGTCTGGCGGCGCTGGCGGACTGTTTGGGCCTGAACCCGCATCTCGTCGCCTGATCATCAAGCGCGGCGGAATTGCGCGATTGCGCGCCATTCCCCCTTCGCCTAAACCCTTGGCGACCACGATCAGAGAGATGTCCCCATGCGCCTGTCCCGCTATTTCCTGCCTGTCCTGAAAGAAACGCCTGCCGAGGCGCAGATTGTCAGCCATCGGTTGATGCTGCGGGCTGGCATGATCAAGCAAGCCAGCGCTGGCATTTATTCCTGGCTGCCGCTTGGCTTTAAGGTGCTACGCAAGCTGGAAAACATCGTTAACGAAGAACAGCAGCGCGCTGGTCATCACCCGATGCTGATGCCGACGCTGCAATCCGCCGATTTGTGGCGTGAAAGCGGGCGCTATGACGACTATGGCGAAGAAATGCTTCGCATCACCGACCGTCATGGTCGTGACATGCTGTATGGTCCGACGAATGAAGAACTGATTACAGATATCTTCCGCTCGTACGTTGGTTCGTACAAGCAGCTGCCGCTGACCGTCTATCACATCCAGTGGAAATTTCGCGACGAAGTCCGCCCAAGATTTGGTGTGATGCGCGGTCGCGAGTTCCTGATG
>CBFHXH010000203.1:0-5024 GCA_965659735.1 uncultured Pikeienuella sp. | reverse complement strand
CCCGATACGCCACTGAATTTCAGGGGCTGCTGTTTCGCGAAGGCGTGACCCGCACCCGCCTTCGCGGTGTGGAAAACCAGGTGATCCGGGTCGCCGCACCGGAACGCGCCTTGGTGCGGCACAACATTTCAATCGCCGAGATCGCCGCTGCAATCCGCGCCGAAACCGATACGAACCCGGCGGGCGACGTCAGCGGCGGCGCGACCCGGGTCAGAACAGGGATGCAGCGACGCTCAGCTGCAGAAATTGGCGATGTCGTTCTGCGGACCAATCCTGACGGCACACGCCTTTACGTCCGCGACGTGGCCGAGATTGATCTCGAGGGCGTCGACAAGGGCCTTGCCTTCTACTGGGGCGACAACCCCGCGGTGACCGTTAGCGTTGACCGATCCGCCATGGGCGATTCAATCAAAATCCAGGCGACGGTTCAGCGGGTCGCTGACATCTTAGAGACGACCTTGCCGGTGGGGGTGGAGGTTCAGCTGACCCGCACCCGGGCGCAGGCGATTACAGACCGGTTGAACATCCTATTCGAAAACGGCGCCTATGGACTGGGCCTGGTTGTGATCTTCCTGTTCCTGTTCCTATCCGCCCGTACAGCATTCTGGGTGGCGATGGGGATCCCCGCGGCGATGGCGGCGACGGTCGGGATTATGTGGATGGCCGGGCTGACGCTGAACATGGTGTCGCTTTTCGCACTGATCATCTGCCTGGGCATTGTCGTCGATGACGCCATCGTTGTCGGCGAACACGCGGATTTCCTCGCGTCCAAAGGCGTACCGCCAGCCGAGGCGGCGGAACAGGCCGCGCGGCGGATGGCGGCGCCAGTCTTTTCCGCCTCGATCACCACCGTCATCGCATTTGCGGGGCTGACCGCGATTGGTGGGCGGTTCGGATCGTTGATCTTCGACATCCCACTGACGGTGATTGCCGTTCTGACGGCGTCACTGATTGAGTGCTTCTTGATCCTTCCCGCCCATATGCGCCATGCGCTGGCCGCCAAAGGCAAACAGCGGTTCTATGACTGGCCCAGCCGCCAATTTGATCGTGGATTTCAGGCGTTCAAGCGATCCGCTTTCCGCCCCTTCGCCAAGCTGATGATAGCCAGTAGATATCTGGTTCTGGGCGGTGCGATCTGCATTCTGCTGTTATCGATCTCAATGGTGATCTCGGGCGAGGTAAAATGGCGGTTCTTTAACGCGCCCGAACGCGGAACGATCGACGCAAATATCGCCATGTTGCCCAACGCGACCCGCGCTGACACCCGCGCGCAATTGCGCGAGATGGAGGCCGCCCTGAACCGCGTCGCTGACCGGCTGGAGGCGGAACACGGCCGCTCCCCTGTAGAATATGCGATCAGCCAGGTCGGCGCCAATTCCGGCTGGCGCAGCTTGTCAGGCACGGAAGGCAAAGACAAAGACCTGTTGGGCGCGCTCAGCATATCGCTGATCGACCCCGATGAACGCCCCTACACCCAGTGGGAAGTGATCACCGCCTTGCAGGACGAGATCCGCAGACACAGCAAGCTTGAAACGCTCGCCATGTTCGGCGGTCGGTCCGGGCCTGGCGGCGACGCAATCAACATTCAGTACACAGGCGACGACATTAATACTCTGAAGGCGGCGGCTGAGGCGACCAAACTGGCGCTGGAAGCCTACGCGCCCGTTTCCGCGCTGGAAGACACGCTGGCCTATGACAAGGGCGAACGGCTGCTGACTCTGACCCCAAGGGGGGAGGCGCTAGGGCTGTCGACCGAACAAATCGGTAAAATCCTGCGCGACCGCCTGTCCGGCATCGAAGCGGCGGAGTTTCTGGTGAACAGCCGAAACGCGACTGTGGAAGTATCGTTGAAAGAGGAGGAGCTGACAGCCGACTACCTCGACCGGGCGCTGATCCCCACGCCGGGCGGCGGCCATGCAGCGTTGTCGGAGTTGGTCGAAGTCGACGCGCGGCTCGGCTTTGCCGCGGTGCGCCGTGAAGATGGTTTGCCTGTGATCACAGTTAGCGGCGATATCTCAGAGGATGATCCAACAGCGGCAACCGAAGTCACAGACGCAATCTACGCTTCTATCATCCCAGACATTGTCAGCCGCTTTGACGTCAAGGCGGATATCGGCGGCCTGGCGGAGCAGGAGAAGGAATTTCTGGACGACGCAACCACCGGATTTGTCGCCTGCATGATCGGAATCTACCTGGTCCTCGCGTGGATCTTTGCGTCCTGGTCGCGGCCAATGGTTATTTTGCTGGCGATCCCCTTTGGCCTGGTTGGCACAATCTGGGGCCACCACTGGTTCAACGTACCCTTATCGATGTTCACCGTGGTCGGGTTGATCGGCATGGCCGGGATAATTGTCAATGACAGCATCGTTCTGATCACGACCATAGATGAATACGCCGAAAAGCGCGCGCTGATCCCCGCCGTGGTGGATGGCGTTTGCGATCGTCTGCGGCCAGTGCTGCTGACCACGCTGACAACGGTCGCTGGCCTTGCACCACTATTGTTCGAAACCAGCCTTCAGGCGCAGTTCCTGAAGCCAACGGTCATCACGTTGGCCTTTGGGCTGTCTTTTGGTCTGGTCATGGTGCTGGCGGTAACGCCGGCGCTGCTGGTGATGCAGCATGATATCGGCGACGCGTGGCGCACCTTCCGGCGTGGTGTCCGGCAGGTTTGGGTCCGGCGCAAAGGTCTGGGCGCAAGGCCGACCTGAACTGCGGGATCAGCGGTTCAGAATTTCTCTCAGCTCAACTATGTTGGCCCTGGCGCGCAGGACGTTTTCAGCCATCGCGCTCAAGTGATCAGGCATCATGAACCCATCTTCACGCCCATTCGACACGATCAGAGGCGACAAGGCGGCGGTCTCGGCGACGCGCGCCTCCATCCGGTCCCAGACGTCGGCGAGATCGCGCTTTTCGATCACATCGCCAAAATCAAACCGCGCCGCCTGCAAAAGCCCATGATAGGCGTACATCCGGCCCCGCGCTTCGTGGAACAGGTTGTCAGCGCGCAGATCGAACCAGCCTGCATTGTTGCCCTCACCCTCGATAAACGTGTGTGTAGCGACGTCGTAAACACGGCCCTGGCTGCGTTTGCCGATCTGATCGACCATGCTTCCAAGGTCTTTCGAAACGCGATCAAGGAACTGATAGAGGTTATCCGCCCGCGCATCGAACAGGGCGTCGCAGTTGTCCAGGCGATCATTGAAACGGGTCAGCAGGGTCAACGCATCGCCGTAGTTTTCGCCAGCACTGGTGCCCCAAAGCGGCAGACGGTCATTGAACGGGTTCAGCATCCAGGTCGTTTCATCAATCTGCAATCGGCCCCGCGCCGCCACCAGATCTGGGTCAGCTTCAGACGTGCCGCGGACGCGGCCAAGCGTATCAGTCAGTTCAATCGAAACCCGACGCACGGCGCCGAGCGCGCCGATCTGAAAACTGGCCTTGTTGTCAAACCAAGGGGTAGACGCCCAATCGGTCAGCCAGAAAAACCCGGCTTTGTATTGAGGCGTCGCAGGGGTCCAGTCGTTTTGGTTGACCAGCAAATCCAGAAGACCAACCTGGACCTCGACAATCTGGCTGCGTTCGCAAGTCTTAGCGCCCGCTGCGCCGCTGTCAGGCTCCGTCTCCTCATTCGCGGCGACGGGCGCCTGAACGGTCAGCATTTGCTGAGGATAGTACAGGTCCTCGCCCCGGATGAACGAAAAGCGATAGATCATTGCGCCAAAGTAGATCAGCAACAGCAGGATGATTACGGGCCGAATGAAATAGAATGTCCGGCGAATGACCCCCTTATCGATCAGGTCATTGCCCCGCCCCTTGCGGGTGAAACGATGAAACCCCAACAAACCCCGAAGTCTGTCCCAGAATTCAACAAGCCAATCGAAAAAGCGCGTCATGCGTCCTGCCTTCTTGCAAAGCGGTCAGACGCATATATGGGCTCAATCCGATGATGGGACAACGGTGGAGGGGGTCGCAGGGGTCGTCAGGCGACCTTATCAGCTCTTTGGCGCGCAGCCGTGCTGCGTGACTGCACGACCAAGGCCCAAAAGCGTCAAGGACAGGGCGCTACGTTCAATCCACTGGTCCGCTGCGGTTTCAACCGGGCCTTCAGCGATGATGACGCCGTCAGCTACGCGCAGTTCGGTAGGGCCAAACCAGACGCCTTCAGGGCCTTCGGCAATGACAACCGGCTGGGATACAAAGGGCTGGTCGACAGTAAACGCCGCATGAAACAAGCGTTCCTCGCCAGCGCCCTCGACCCGGCAGGCATGGATTATGAGGCCGCCAGCCGCTGCGTCCACAGCCGTTTCCGCATAGGCCCGGTCTATGAAATAACCGCCGTCTTCTGGCGCACCGGGCGGTATTGTCAGCGCGATGTCCGCTTGTGCGGGAATGCAAATCTCGCTGCAAAGGCCATAGGTGAAATTCAAGCGCACCTTGATCGGCTGGGTCGGGTCTTCGGCCGTCATCATCAAAGGCAACGTCATGCGCTGCTCATAACCAATGGTTCGGGATCCGTAGGTGTCGAATACAACCGGTGTTGGCCAGTCGACAGTTACTGATTTCAGGTTGGATGATCCCGCCCAGTCGAAATGCGGGGGAATTCCAGCATCACCAGGGTTGCGCCAATAGGTCTTCCAGCCAGGCTTCAGCTCCATCCGCAGAACAGTAAGGCGTTCGCCAGCCCCAACATCGCGCCCGGCATGAAGTTCCACAGACGCATAGTCTGTCGTTTGGCCAAACAAGCCCTGAGCCAGGGCGACAGGCGCCAGAAGGATGGCTGCGACAAGACCCGGCGCGGCCCGCAGTGCGAAAGAAAAATGTGACATGAGCCCTACCTAATACATCAGCCGCTGACATGTTCATCACATCTCAGCGACATCACCCTTGATCCTTGGCCAAGTGAGGCGCACATTCAAGTCATGTCACATACACCCGATCACGATGACGGCCTCAGCGGAAAAATGCTGATCGCGATGCCCTCTATGGGAGACCCGCGGTTCGAGAAAACGCTGATATATCTATGC
>CBFHXH010000202.1:0-5081 GCA_965659735.1 uncultured Pikeienuella sp. | reverse complement strand
GGTTTCCGCCCGTTCCAGGCCGGCGATAATTTCGGCCCGCTTTTTCTGAAGATCCTCAAACTTTTTCGGGTCTTCGGCCGTGTAGAGCTCAGGATCGGCGAGCATTGTGTCAAGCCGGGCCTGCATGCCTTCGATCTTGGCGAGACGCGCCTCGGCGGCACGGACCTCCTGTTTGAGGGGCGTCAGCCGGGCCCGCTTTTCCGCATCGGTCAGCTTGGGCTGCTTGGGCGCCTTTTCCTTTGCCGCCTTCTTTTCCCGGCGCACGCCGCCGCGGTCAGACAACAGCAATTGCCGATAATCATCCATATCACCCTGGAACGGCTTCACGCCGCCATCGCTGACGAGCCAAAGCCGGTCTGCAACCGCCGTCACCAGTTCGGCGTCATGCGCAACAAGGATCACGGCACCCTCATAGGCGGCCAGCGCATGGACCAGCGCCTCGCGGCTTTCGATATCCAGGTGATTTGTCGGCTCATCCAGGATGATCAGATGTGGTTCATGCACGGTCATAAGGGCCAGCAGCAGGCGGGCTTTTTGGCCGCCAGACAGGCTGTTCACCGCGTTGGTTGCGATATTCGAATCGATGCCGACCGCGCCCAGGCGCGCGCGCAGCTGGCTTTCCGGCGCATCGGGGATCAGTCGCCGCAAATGCTGGATCGGGGTTTCCTCGGCGATCAATTCGTCCGTCTGGTGCTGCGCAAAGTACCCGATGCGCAGTTTTGAGGCCCGCGCCTCATCCCCGCCCATGGGCGCGAGCCGTTGGGAAATCAGCTTTGCCAGCGTGGATTTGCCCTGACCATTGGCGCCCAGCAGGGCGATCCGATCATCGGGATCGATGCGCAGGGACACGTTGCGCAACACCGACTTTCCGTCATAACCGACCGCGACATCTTCGAATCGGATGATTGGCGGTGACAGTTCCCCGCCGCTGCTGAACGAAAATGGTGCGACGGCGCCTTCTGCGACGCCTGCAATCGGTTCCATCCGCGCGAGCATTTTCAGGCGGCTCTGCGCCTGTTTTGCCTTTGACGCTTTGGCGCGGAAGCGGTCAACAAAGCTTTGGATATGGGCGCGTTCGCGGGCCTGCTTGGCGGCAAAGGCGGCGTTCTGGGCGGCCTGTTCGCGGCGCTTGGCGTCAAATTCGTCATAACCGCCGGAATACAGAGTCAGATTCTGCGATTGCAGGTGCAAAATGCGGTCAACTGATCGGTTCAAAAGGCCCCGGTCATGGCTGATGACCATGGCTGTCGCAGGATATTTGGCCAGAAAGTTTTCCAGCCACACCGCGCCTTCGAGGTCGAGATAGTTCGTCGGCTCATCGAGGAGGAGGAGATCGGGCCGCGAAAATAAAACCGAAGCCAGCGCCACCCGCATCCGCCAGCCGCCGGAAAATTCCGCCGCAGCGCGCGCCTGCGCTTTGCTATCGAATCCGAGGCCTGACAGGATCGAGGCGGCCCGCGCCTCTGCCGAATGCGCCTCAATATCCGCAAGGCGGGTGTGGATGTCTGCGATGCGCGCAGCGTCTGTCGCAGTGTCCGCTTCGGCAAGCAGGGCGGCGCGTTCGCGGTCGGCCGACAGGACGATGTCCAACAACGCCTCTGGCCCTGCGGGAACTTCCTGTTTCACGCCGCCGATCCGCGCGCCCTTACGCACGTCGATCGATCCGCCATCGACCGCGTATTCACCTTCAATCAGCTTAAAGAGCGTGGTTTTGCCGGTGCCGTTGCGGCCGACCAGCCCCAATCGCGCACGATCCGGTACGCGGCAGGATGTGCCGTCGAACAGTTTGCGCCCGGCAAGTGAAAAGGTGAGGTCTGTGATCGTCAACATGGGGCGAGGGGTGGCGGCTTAGCCGCACAAAGTCAATGCGTCGGGAAGCCGTGTTCGGCGCCGTTCCCTCACACCCCTTCGACAAGCACGAACTTGGCGTCAGACGCCCCGTTCCTTAGCGCCTTCAGCGCGCGATAGTCTTCAGAGAAATAGTAGTTCCGCGCGGCGTCATAGGAGGGAAACTCCATGATGACGACGCGGCGGTTATCTTCCTCGGCGCCTTCCAGATGTTCCATCCGGCCGCCTCGGGCGATGTATTTTGCGCCGATTGATTCCAGCAGTTTGGCCGCCTTGGCGGTGTATTTGCTGTATTGGATCGGGTCTTCGACCTCGATCCGAATGATGATGTAGCCCTTTTGGGACATGGATTTTTCCCCGGACGCCTTTGAGGCGCATTTTTGTTCGCAGGTGCAATAAAGTCTCTTCAGCGAAAAAAGACAAGCGCGGCGACACATTGCCTCTCAACCCCGTGTCCGAATGGCGCTTTCGCGCAGCCGCGCCCCGTGCTATGCGCCCGCCATCGCACACGGGGTGATGACGCCCCTAACCCTAGCCCCTAATACCAAAGGACCGAAAAATGGCTATTCAGCGCACGTTTTCCATCATCAAACCCGACGCAACTGCCCGCAACCTGACCGGCGCGATCAACGCCAAGCTGGAAGAAGCCGGCCTGGGCATCGTCGCGCAGAAGCGGATCCACCTATCGCTGGCGCAGGCGCAGACCTTCTACGCCGTGCATTCAGAGCGTCCTTTCTTTCGCGAACTGACCGAGTTCATGTCGTCGGCTCCGATCGTTGCGCAGGTTCTGGAAGGCGAAGACGCCATCGCGAAAAACCGCGAAGTCATGGGTGCTACCAACCCGGCAGACGCTGCTGACGGCACTATCCGCAAGGAATTCGCGCTGTCGCTGGGCGAAAACTCCATCCACGGCTCGGACGCGCCTGAGACAGCTGCAGAAGAAATCGCATACTTCTTCTCTGGTCTTGAGCTGGTTGGCTAAGCTGGTTCCAAATTCAGGAAATAGAAGGGCCGGAAAACACGCATGCTAGGCGTGATTTCCGGCTCTTTCGTTTTTCGGACAACGGCTAAACCGTTTCCGAGTGAGACAAAAGAAAAAGCCGCGGAGCGTAGCGCTTCGCGGCCTTTTTCGTCGACGTGAAGGGCAGGGCGCTTAAACCTCCGCCTCTTCTCCGACCTTAAAGCTGATCGATTCTCCGCACCCACATGCGTCTTCGACGTTCGGGTTGCGAAATTCAAAACCGCTCTCCAGCAGCGACGTCTTGTAGTCGATCTCAGTCCCGAACAGGAACATCTGGGCCATCGGCGCGATCATCACGCGGGCGCCGTCCTGTTCCACGACCTCGTCCATCGGATCAATCTCCGACGCGAATTCCATCGTGTATTCCATGCCTGCGCAGCCGCCCTTCTTCAGGCCCAGCTTCAGGCCCTTGGCATCCTGCCCATCCATGAGCGACTTGATGTGCTTGACAGCGGCCGGCGTCAGCGAAACCGCCTGCTTCCCTGGAATTGCGAACATAAGTGTTCCTTTCGCCTATCAAAATAGGGTCAGAATCTGTGACCTGCAAGCTTACATAAAGCCCAATTCAAGCCGCGCTTCGTCGCTCAGCATGTCCATGCCCCAAGGCGGATCCCACACCAGCGCGACATCGGCCCGCTTCACGCCTTCGACCAGTTCCACTGCATCCTGAACCCAGCCTGGCATTTCGCCCGCCACGGGGCAACCGGGCGCGGTCAGCGTCATGTCGATCTCTACCTCGCCCTCATCCTTGACGATGATCGTATAGATTAAGCCCAAATCGAAGATATTCACCGGAATCTCAGGGTCGTGCACCGTGCGACAGGCGTCGCAGATGGCGTCGTATAGCGGATGCTGGTCGGTCGAGGGACGGATCAGCGGATCGCCTTCTTGTGCTTCCATGTCGGGCGCGTCCTTTTCGTATGCCTGCCGATCATATATGGCTCGCGGCGCAGCACGTAAAGGCGGGTGATATGAGCAAATTCAGCTTTGAGATTCATGCGACAGACGGTGCGGCGCGGCAGGGTACGGTCAAAACCCCGCGCGGCGACATCCGCACACCTGCGTTCATGCCTGTCGGCACCGCCGCCACCGTCAAGGCGATGATGCCGGAAAGCGTGCGCGAAACCGGCGCAGATATCCTTTTGGGCAACACCTATCATCTGATGCTACGCCCAGGCGCGGACCGGATGGAGCGTCTGGGCGGTCTCCATAAGTTCATGAACTGGAATCGACCGATTCTGACAGATTCCGGCGGCTTTCAGGTGATGAGCCTCGCAGGCCTGCGCAAACTTACTGAAGATGGCGTGAACTTCGCCAGCCATTTGGATGGGTCGAAACACCTGCTCAGCCCAGAGACGTCCATGGACATCCAGCGCAAGCTTGGCTCCGACATCGTGATGTGCTTCGACGAATGTCCGGCTCTGCCAGCAGACCGCAAAGCCATCGAAGACAGCATGCGCCTGTCGATGCGCTGGGCCGCCCGGTCGCGCGAGGCGTTCGGCGACCGCCCTGGTCACGCCTTGTTCGGCATTCAGCAGGGGGGACTGGAAGAAGACCTGCGCGCCGAAAGCGCATCGGAGCTGCAGAAGATCGGCTTCGAAGGCTACGCCATCGGCGGCCTCGCGGTCGGCGAGGGGCAAGAGGCGATGTTTGGCGTGCTTGTTTACGCGCCCGGCCAGTTGCCCGCTGACAAGCCGCGATACCTGATGGGGGTGGGCAAACCGGATGATCTGGTGGGCGCTGTCCAGCGCGGCGTCGACATGTTCGACTGTGTCCTGCCCAGCCGATCCGGCCGCAATGGCCAGGCGCTGACCCGGCGAGGCAACGTCAATCTAAAGAACGCCCGCCATGCCGATGATCCGCGTCCTCTGGACCTGGACTGCACCTGCCCGGCGTGCCGCAACTATTCGCGCGCCTACCTGCATCATGTCTACAAATCGAATGAGATCATCGCCTCAATGCTGATCACCTGGCATAACCTCCATTATTATCAGGAGCTTATGCAGGGCATGCGCGACGCAATCGAGGCTGGAACCTTGGACGCCTTCGCCGCCGACTTCCACGCAAAGCGAGCGATGGGCGACATTCCCCCACTCTGAGGCCATTTTTGTTCCAAAAATATTCCCAGTAGAGCGAACTTTGACCCTTCTGATTTCACAATTGCAATCAGACGGTGAGATAATCAAACGCCGCGCAGCGGCTCATCTGCTTC
>CBFHXH010000201.1:0-5092 GCA_965659735.1 uncultured Pikeienuella sp. | reverse complement strand
GAACTGACTGAAAATACTCATAGATCGGATCAGAAGTTCAAACGCTCCGCAATTCCACGCTTCCAACGGCATCGACGTCGCCAGCGCGGCGTGGGCGCAGGGCGGCATCGCCCACGGAAACCCCATGGCGAACGAGCCCCGATCCAGCAGATCGCGCAGATGTGCGGACCGGTCATTCACGTATGCAATTTCGACACCGGGGTCGCTTGCCGCGGCGCCAGCCGCCAGCGCGCTGTTGACGATTTTTGCGGTCAGCCCCTCGCCTCGCGGCGATGTGTCGACAAAGGGCGGCGCAAGATCCGAGGTCAGGATGCGCACTGGGGGACCCGCCGGCGGGGCTGGCGGTTCCGTGTCATCATCGTCAGCGGTGATAAGTTCATCTTCGTCAGGATAGAAGGCCGCTTCGTCTGGCTTGCACGGCAAGATGATCGCAACACCGACAGGCAGCGCCTCGCCAAGCTCGATCAGCCCGACATTGCGAGAGAAAATCAACTGCGCGTTCAGCGGGGCGTGCGCCTATCCGTATGCAGTGCGTGAGATGCTCTCCAACGTATCGCCGGGCTGAATGACGTATTCGACGTCGCAACGAACATACTTGTAGACGATGTCTTCTTGCGCCGCCGCACCGTCAGGCGCCCCGACACCCAGCAGAAGCATGCCAATGAATGAAACCAGCCACAGTTTTTGCATGTCACGCTCCCGTCGCTCACCTGCGCGAACAGAGTGGGGCGAGGGGCGGTAAAGCGAAAATCAACTCATCATGAGGTAGGGCGTGAGCTGGCTATGACCTGACAAGGTACACTGAAGGCGATGCGCCATCGATATCGCCCACGGCCAGCTCTTTCGCAAACTCGACCCGATCGGCGGCCATGACGACAAGATCGGCCTGAGTTTCGCCAAGGGCTTTGACAGCCTCATCCCGCAGATCGCCCAGCGCGCTGAAATGTTTGGCGATCTTGATGCCAGGCGCCGTTTGCTGGACGAATTCATGGGTCATCTTGATCGCCTGATCGAACAGCTCTTTCAACGGTCCACTGTTGAGGAACGATCCAGCCAGACCACCCGTCATGTCCGGCGCCACCGTCAGCACATAAAGCTGCGCCTGATCCAGCGTCGCCAGCGCGGATGCGCGTTGCAGTAACACGCCCGACAGCTGCGGGGCGGCGATGTCGATCACGCAAAGAACATTTGTGTGCATTGATGGCGTCTCCCTTTTTAAAACCCTTGCGCGGGGACGCGTCGATTGCAAGCCACAGCGCGCCCTTCGCCAATCGCAACCGGACCCGATCCCTACGTGACAGCGCCCGCCCGGTTAGCTAGACGCGCTCCTATCGGCCCCGTGGCTCAGCTGGATAGAGCAGCCCCCTCCTAAGCAAATGGTCAAGGGGTGAATTTGTCTTTGAAATCAGGGGGTCGTTAAACTACTGATTGCTTGCGAACAGTCTTCCGAACTGCTTTTGTGAGGCAAATGGCCCCGTGGCTCAACTGGATAGAGCAGCCCCCTCCTAAGGGGCAGGTTGTAGGTTCGAATCCTACCGGGGTCACCAATATTCCTTATATATCACCGGTGGTTACCGGAAAAAAGCATAATTAAGAACATCTCAATAGATAGTTTCAAGACCGCCCAATAAGCGCCGCATTATTAGGTGGTTTCGCGGTAACATCGACACAGATCTCTACCCGCATAATATCCTGCTGACTTGGCCCATCCTCAACTCTGTAGAGGTCGAGCTGAGGCGGTTGCTGGTGCGTGTGTTTAGCAAGTTTGCTTCCCAAGCTGGCGAGGTAAAGTTCGCATGAAACCTCGCATCTCAAGAATGACATGTGCCGAGCCTCTGGCTCTGTTTTTTCCTTGTTTGGAGAAGTTCGAGCGAAGCCCCAAACAAGGAATAAACAGAGCCCAAAATTCCGACCAAACCGGGAGACTGTAGCCTCTCAGAACAACTATCTGCGCAAACCAAAGGAGGACGCCCGACGCAATTGAAACCCAAGCGACCACGCAAGGGTGCTGCATAGGAGAACAAACATGTTCGACCTACACCATGATCCCCTCAAAGATCTTAGAGAGTTTTTTCAAGATAAGTCAGAGGCCCTGCAAAACTCCGCTGCACGGCTCGGCGGTCAGCCTGCGCTGCGCTGCGTTCATGCTCTGATGGATGATCTGGCAATTCACCCGAGGATGACGCGCAGCATGAAGAGCAATTTCGCCAAACTCCAAGATGTGTTGACGTAGGAGCACGTCCACGATGTGAACAGTTTAGAATCAGGCCTTTTTGCTGACGTCGATCCAGTGTCACCCTTCGTTGAAGAAATCTGTCTGCTGTCCGATGAACTCAAAGGGATAATCGAGTCAGGTCAACCCTAAAGCTGCTCCATCGGTGTGAGTTTTCAAAGCCGGGATTCCACTACTCATCCCGGCTTCTTGAGAGGCAACTCAGCCTCAGCATCCCGATACGCCTAAGCAAAGGAGACTACTTATGGCGCAAACGATTAGCGAACAACTCGAGCAGGCGGTTCTTTCTTAAATCAAGCAGGGTCGATGGCTGGCAGAGGAGTGGGAAGGAGCTAGTGTTTACCCAAGAGAGTATTTGAAGGCGCTGTTGCCGCAACTACTGCAGCGGCTGAAGGACGGCGAGTCGCTGGCTATCAACGATGACAAGGGGCTGGACTTAGTGGCTGAAGAGATAGTTGACGCATTGAATGAGCTCAAGCCTGCGTACGGGAATCTCGCTATGAGTTTCGATACTGCCTTGCGGCGCTTGATGGTGACCGCCGGTAGTGGCGTATTTTGCTTTTAGTGAGAGAACCCAGTAGATGCCTGAATTCAGTATTGTCAGCGGCAATTCCACGACATTCGTCGACACGAACCCCAATGGTGGTTTCGTATTGGATTTTGCGCTTTTGGATAACAGCCTAAGCATTCAGATCAACAGCGTTGACCTGTTCGTCGGCGGCCCCGGCGCGTCGCCGAACGAATTGGAATTTAAGACCAACGCCACCGAAGGCCAAACCATCCGCTTTGCGAATGGCGATCTTTACGGAACAAACACGCCTGAAATCTGGCAACTATCCAACTCAGGCGACGCGCCAATTTTTCGCCTGACAGTCGACCCGGGCGGAACGGTCGAACTTTTCGGCGTCAGGGCCAATAACGGAACGCTTGAGCCGCTCGAGCTGTTCAATGGCATGTCCGTCGACAGCGCCGCAATCGCCGCCGCCTAGAATGACACAGGCGTCAATACAATCATTATGGATCAGGAGGTGACAGGCCCAACCAATGCTAGTGGAGAGATAGTTGATATCATCTGCTTTGCGTCCGGCACCTTGATCCAGACGGCTGAAGGCGCTGTGCCTGTCGAGCATCTGCAAGTATCTGATCACATTCTGACCTATGATCAAGGCTACCAGCCCCTTTGCTGGATAGGTTCCTGCAGCCTCACCCCTGCTCAGCTGCAAGCAAACCCAAAGCTGCTGCCAATTTTGATCCGCGCCGATGCGTTGGGTCCGGGTTATCCGAAACAGGATCTGATCGTATCACCCCAGCACCGGGTGCGGGCGGCCTCGGCGATTGTCAGGCGCATGTTTGGCCGCCGCGATGTTCTGATCCCGGCGCACAAATTGCTGCCGCTGGATGGTGTCGGCATCTTAGATGACTCAACGAGTGGGCTGACGTACTGGCATCTGCTTTTTGATGATAATCAGATTGTCTGGTCCAATGGCGCACCGACTGAAAGCCTTTTCACCGGGCCTGAAGCGCTGAAAGCCGTATCACCTGCAAGCGCCGCCGAAATCAAAACTCTGTTTCCCAGGCTTTCTGAACCGGGCTTCAAACCCGCATTCGCCCGTCATATCCCCGCAAAGGGTCGACTGATGCGAAAGCTGGTGCAGCGTCATCAGATGAACGACAAACCGGTGTTTGCGCCACATTAGACCAGTTTCGGATCCATCTGGCTCGCCATAGTATCCCCAAGCGCAAATCTGTCTGGCGGTTCCTGTCTTGGTTTTCGATCAGACAGCCTATGTCCGGACAGCAACGCCCTAAGCGCCTTTTTCGGCCCCGACGGGGTTTGGATTTGGCCCAGTGGCGCCGCGCCGTTCATTAGATGCGCGGATTTCATCGCAGCGGACTAGGGCGTTCGATGCAACGTATCTTCCCTCCCCCGCATTTTCCGTTACGCTGCGCGAAACATTCAGGGACCCGCCATGACCGACACGATTACCACCGCAGACATCCAGCATTTTTACGAGGATCAATTCGCCCCTTGGGTCAAAGCGCTTAAAATCCGGATTGAAACGGCTGATGGCCTCAAGTCGACCTTCCGCTTGCCGATGAGCCAGGATCTTGTTCGCGGAGGGGGCACCCCCGTTCTGTCAGGTCAGGCGATTTCCGCCGCGACCGACACCGTAACCGTGCTGGCGTTGATGTCGGCCAATGGCCGCTATCGCAACTGCACCACGGTCGACATGACCGTTCATTTCATGCGTCCCATCGTCGATGCTGACGTCATCTTCGAGGCTGAGGTCCTGTCGAACGGCCGTCGCATGGCCACTACCCGGATCACGGGCCGCGCAGACGGCGCTGCGAAGCCAGCTATCTCAGCCACCCTCGCCTTTGCGTATCTCGAGGATTGAGATGCCGCTCAGCCACAGTGATCGGACCATCATCGACAACTGCGCGCCGTCTCGGCATCCCTAAGCCGAAGCACCTCATCATTGTCGCAAGAATGTTCGCCTCCTAGCGCAGCGAGGTCCCAAGGGTTGAGGCCTATACGCAAGCCGTCGTAGGTCGGGTTTTGGAGCTAAGCGGACGTTCGTATTCCCGACAGTCCCGGGCTTGACCCGGGACCTCGAAAAAAGAAGCGCCCAACCCCTCGAGGCCCCGGATCAGTCCGGGGCGGTGGTAAACGACGGCAGCCGATGCGAGGGTCAGGCCGTGGGCTGACGCCAAAACCCCTGATCTCTTTGATTTATCTGAGCAAAGTACATCCGAACTGTCCGCTTAGCGCACAGCTCCAAAAGCGTCAGACCGTCGGGGCGGCCTGATGCTCGCATCGGCGCCTTCGGCTTGGTTCCGATGCGTTATGCGCCTCTG
>CBFHXH010000200.1:0-5097 GCA_965659735.1 uncultured Pikeienuella sp. | reverse complement strand
GGGTGAAATCCCGCTGTTCCAGGCGATCTTTCTGCGCGGAGTCTTTGCGACCATGTTGGTTCTGTTCCTTACAGCGCGCATGGGTATGGTGCGCTGGTCAGCGCTTGCGTCGGTGGATCGGCCCGTCGCCTCTGTCAGGGTCTGCGCCGAAATCGGCGTGACGTCGTGCTTCCTTCAGGCGCTCTTCAACATGCCGATCGCCAACGCAACAGCGATCCTGCAGGGTGCGCCCTTTGCGCTGACCTTCGCGGCCGCCGTGTTCTTACGCGAAAAGGTTGGTTGGCGGCGTTGGACGGCGGTAATGGTGGGCTTTGCTGGCGTGATGTTGATCGTCCGGCCGGGCGGCGCAGACTTCAACTCTGCTTCATATTATGCGCTGGGGGCCGTTTGCTTTCTGGTGGTGCGCGATATGGCGACACGTCGTTTTTCGCCGGATACGCCATCCATGTTCATTACTCTAATGACCGCCGTCGCCATCACTTGTCTCGGCGGCGCGGTGACGCTGACGCAAAGCTGGCAACCTGTTCCTGCTGCGATGCTGGCGCAACTGGCGCTATCCGCCTGTTTCCTGTTCTTCGGTTATTTCTTCAGCGTGATGACTATGCGGGTGGGGGAAATCAGCTTTATCGCCCCGTTCCGCTACTCCATCCTTGTTTGGGCGTTGCTGATTGGTGTTTTCGTCTTTGGTGAAATACCGGATTCGCTGGCCCTTCTGGGCGCTGCGATTGTGGTCTGCGCCGGGCTTTACACCTTCTTCCGTGAGCGTCGACTAAGCTGACCGCGCGCCGCGTTGCGCCATCATGATGCCGCCAATGACCAGCGCCAGCGCCAGCGCATGGTACAGCGCAAAGGTCTCCCCCAGTAGCAGAACCGCAAGGATCGCGGTGAAGATCGGGACGAGATTGGTGAACACCGCCGCTCGGTTCGGGCCGACAAGGTCATTCGCGCGCAGGAAGAAGATCTGCGCCAGGCATGACGGAAAGATTGCGACGAACACCGTGACCGCCCAGCCTTGCAGCGTGGGCACCTGATAGTTAGGCTGGAAGAATTCCCATACCGCAAGCGGCAGGGCGGCAATCAGCGCGATGATGGCGAAGACTGTAAACAGGGGGATCGGCGGCACATCGGGCCGCGCCGCCAATGACACTGTATAAGAACAATAAAGGACGATTGCGATCAGCATCAGCACGTCGCCATTGTTGAAGGCCAGCGTTTGCAGCACCTCCCACTCACCCCGGCTGGCCACGATCGCCACCCCGATCAGCGTTGTCGCAACGCCCAGCAACTGAAGCTTTGTGACCTTGGAGCGGAAAACCAGAAACGCCCCCAGCATCACTAGAACAGGCATTGACCCCTGAAGGATGCCGATGTTCAGACCCGTCGTATGGATCGAGGCGATGTAGAAAAGTGTGTTGAACCCGGTAAATCCGGCAAACGACATCAGAATGACAGGCCACAGGCGGGTTCGGATGGTCGGCCAATGTTCAATCACCTCGCGGCCGCAGATCATCCACATCACGGCCGACACCATCACCCAGCGCATCAGCACCAGCGTGTAGGGCGTAACATGCCCGACCGCCAACTGACCGGAAATGGCGTTGCAGGCCCACATCAACATGGTGAGCACCAGCAGCAGGGTCGGATTGGCGAAAAGGCATTTCATCATTCCTGCGCATCGCACGGGCGACGCGGTGGGGCAAGCGCCCCCCTCCATGCGTCGTGAGGGCAGGGGGCACCTTTGCAGTAACTTTGGCTTGCATTTGTATGACAAATACACAAACCTCTTATCACCATCATTTCTGTGTGGAATGATTATCATCGATTGCATAACCGCCGCGTACGCGCAGGCGGAAAAAAGCCGAAAAGGCGCAACGACTAAGGGAGGACTTGACCCATGAACATCAGACCAGATCCGTCGTTCTATCCAACCGCCAAAATGGCGATGGAAGCGCCGGTCGAAAACTATGGCTTCACCATCATGCTCAGCCCCGATGGCAAGAAATCGGACGGCATCGCAGTTGTTGACCTGAACCCGAAATCCAAAACCTATGGCGAAATTGTCCATCAGGTCATCGTGCCGACCAAAGGCGACGAATTCCATCACTTCGGCTGGAACGCCTGTTCATCCTCGCTCAGCCCCCTGTCGGGCCATGCGTTTCTGGAGCGCCGCTATCTGATCGTGCCGGGCATCCGGTCGTCGCGCATCTACGTCATCGATGTGAAGAAGCCGCTGAAAGCCAAGGTTCACAAGATCATTGAGCCCGAAGAAATCTTCGAAAAAACCGGCTATTCCCGCCCCCACACGATTCATTGCGGGCCGGAAGGCATCTATGTCTCCACCCTTGGTGGCGGCGGCGAAGATGGCACTGATGGCCCTCCGGGCATTTTCATCATGGACTGCGAGACGTTTGAGATTCTCGGCAAGTACGAGATGGATCGCGGCAAGCAGGACAAGCACTACGATTTTTGGTGGAATCTGCCGCAGGACTACATGGTGTCGTCCGAATGGGGTCTGCCGCCGCAGTACGAAAACGGCGTGGTGCCGGAGGATCTGCTCAGCAACAAATACGGCCACTCGATCCATTTCTGGGATCTGCGCAAACGCAAAAACATCCAGACAATCGATCTGGGCGCAAACCACCAGATGGCGCTGGAAATTCGCCCGGCGCATGACCCGGCCAAGGCCTATGGGTTCTGTGGCGTTGTCGTCGACACGACGAACCTGCAGGGCGCGATCTTTACCTGGTGGCGCGACGCCAAGGGGAAATGGCAAGCCAAGAAGACCATCACCATCGACCCGGTTCCGGCCGATGCGGATGATCTGCCAGAGCTGCTGAAAGGTTTTGGTGCCGTGCCGCCGCTGGTCACCGACATCGACCTCAGCCTTGACGACAAATATCTGTACGTCGCTTGCTGGGGTCTGGGTGAGATGCATCAGTACGACGTCTCTGACCCGATGAAGCCAGTGCTGGCGGGCAAGGTCGAACTTGGCGGCATCGTCAAGAAGACCAAGCACCCGAACGGCAAACCCTTCGCCTACGGTCCGCAGATGGTCGAAGTCAGCCGCGATGGCAAGCGCGTCTACTGGACCAACTCGCTCTATTCGACATGGGATGATCAGTTCTATCCTGATGACGAAGGCGGCCAGATGGTCATGGCCAAGGTCGGCAAGGACGGCGGGTTCAAGCTCGACACGAAGTTCTATATCGACTTCCCCAAGGGCTATCGCGCCCACCAGATCCGCCTGGAAGGCGGCGACTGTTCGACCGACAGCTTCTGCTATCCATCGGTCTAATCTGTGGAAGAATTAAGTGTGGCGGCCCTTTGGTGGGCCGTCATTTTTTCTGGCGTCTACCATGGTCTGAACCCCGGTATGGGCTGGCCCCTAGCTGTGTCCGCCGCCCTGATGGACCGCAAGCGATCGTCTTTACCCAAGGCGCTGGCCGCCTTGGCGGCAGGGCACTTCCTGGCGATGACAGCGATCCTGTTGCCGTTTTCTCTGATGCTAACGCTGGTCGAATACGAGACCGAAATTCGCATCGCTGCGGGCTGCATCGTCATCGTGCTAGGCGTCTACCTTCTGATCAACCGCCGCCATCCACGGTTCCTCGCCCGGGTAAAGCCGACCCGATTGGCGTTATGGAGCTTCCTCGCCGCGATGGCTCATGGCGCGGGCCTGATGCTGGTTCCGATTTTTCTTGCGATCTGCGCGGTGGATGAACTGGACGCAGGCCACAAAGCCGCGTTTGAGCTGATGAGCGGCAATGTCACCATCGCCTTCCTCGTCGCGCTGGCTCACACGGCGGCGATGACGCTGGCGGGCGGGATCATCGCAACGGTGATCTATTTCTGGCTGGGGCTGAAATTCCTGTCAAAGACCTGGTTCAACCTCGATATCGTCTGGGCGCTGAGCCTTGTGGCTGTTGGGGCGTTCGGGATTTGGAGTGCGCTGGCGGGGCATTGAGGCGGCGAGCTAATGCCTAAGGTCAATTTTCCTGCCTTTCATATTGGCTGCGTTTTGAAACTAAGATCATGTCGCTGGAAGTGGCTAAATTCAAGCGTGCATGATCTCGAGCACCGCGATTGAACGGACCTACAGCTTCACGACGCGGTGGCCATTGATTGCTTCAAAGTGAGTTTGATTGCCAATGCTAGCTATCACATGCCTTGACGTCGCTTGCGGCGCTATAGCTTGACCACGATATCCTTTAAGGCAACTGTTAAGAAAGTATCGTGGCATGGCTGGTAAGCGGAGATTAACCGATGATTGGACGAGTTGGACTGGCAATCTTACTTTCGATAGGGTCTTCCAGCGCATATGCGCAAGCTATACCTCAAAGCGTTGATAATATAGCGGCGTTGAGTAAGTTTGAGCCAGACAATCCATCAATCAAGTTGGTGAAGGTCGCAGAAGGGTTTGAAGATCCAGTAAACATAACTAATGCTGGAGATGGCTCTGGGCGTTTATTTGTTGTCGAGCGTGAAGGTCGAATTAAAATAATTCAGAAATCTGGCGCCGTTGAAGAGCGCCCTTTCCTTGATCTTACAACATTAGAACCGACGGCGATCAATCAATCTGGTAACGTTGTTCAAAGTGACTTCATTGAGCAAGGTTTGTTTTCGGTTGCCTTTCATCCAGATTATGAAAAAAATGGCTATTTCTATGTGCACTATACATCTGCAAAACAAAACGGAGCAAGTGTTGTTTATAGGTTTTCTGTAAACCCAGTTTCACCAAACCATGTAACACAAAGTCAAGCAATCGAAAGTTCAAAATTAATTCTTCAGATTGATCAGCCTTCTTATAACAACAATGGTGGTCAGCTAGCTTTCGGACCAGATGGGTATCTGTACATCAGCCTTGGCGATGGCGGTTTCAATTCTCCAAAGAATGCGAGCCAAGAAATGTCATCACGTTTGGGTAAGATCTTACGTATCGATGTTGATGGTGGAGACCCGTACGCGATACCCGACGACAATCCATTCGTATCAGAAGGTGGCACTCCTCAGGATGAAGTATGGGTTTATGGATTTCACAATCCTTACAAATTCGCTTTTGATGACAAGACTGGAGGAATGTTTGTAGCGGATGTTGGC
>CBFHXH010000199.1:0-5106 GCA_965659735.1 uncultured Pikeienuella sp. | reverse complement strand
CATCGCGGCGCTACCGAGAGCGTAGTAAAGTTTATAGTCGGTCATCCTCGTCCCTCGTGGTGGTGGTCAGATCGTCCAGGTCTCGGCGTGCGGCCTTAACTCCAGCTCGTTGGTCCAGGCGGTCTTGGGCTGGTCATGGAGGCGCCAATAGGCCTCGGCCACGTCCTCCGGTTTCGCCAGCTTAGCCGGATCGTAGGCGTCGCCGTAGAGCTTTTGCATGATCGGCGTGTCAAGGTCGCAGTCGAGCCGGACATGGGCGACGTGCACGCCATCGCGACCATAGGCCTTGGCGAGGCTTTGACTGAGGGCGCGCAGACCGAACTTGCCGATCGCGTAAAGCGGGTGGCTGGCTGAGCCGCGAAAGGCGGCCGTGGCGCTTGAGAAGATTACGCTGCCGCACCCGCGCGCGCGCATCGCCGGCATCGTTGATTTCGCTGCGGCAAGGGCGCCGACGACTTCAAGACGAAACGTATCCTCCAGCACCTCATAAGACGCCTCCAGCGGCTCGACGCGTTCGAACCCGCCGCGGGCATTGTAGATCATGACGTCCGGCGCGCCCATTTCAGCATCAACGCGGGCGAAGGCGGCTTCGACCGCCTCTGGCTGTGTCGCGTCAACCGCGAAGAACCGTCCGTCGTCGACGACAACCCTTTCGGTCCGCGACATCAGCGCCAGCGCGAACCCTTCGGCCGCGAACCGGGTTGCGAGCGCCTGGCCGAGACCTTCGCCGGCGCCGACGATTGCGCAGACAGGGCGGTTCATAGAATCTCTTTCAGCGCTGCGACATGCGCGGCACGCACACCGCAACAGCCGCCGATCACCTGCACACCGCGCGCGATCCAGCGGCGGGCGGCGTCGGCGTAATCTTCGGGGGAAATGACGTCATTGAAGAACCATTTGCCGTTCTCATAAGCGCCCGAGTGCGCGTAAACGCCCACCGGTCCGCGCCACAGGTCTTCTACGACGTCCAGGCAGGCATCCACATGCTCAACCTCGGTATGCATGATGTTGACCAGTGTCGCGCCGCCTTCGGCCGCCGCTGCGACCGCGTCGGAAAGAAGGTCGCCGCGGAAAAGACGCGGTGGTCCCAACGCATCGGGTTTGCAGGACAGTCCCGCCCATACCGGAAGGCCTGTCGTGCGCGCGGCGTCGAGAAGGACCGTCATCCGGTCGATCTCAACCATCATCTCAAGCATCAATAGCTCGGCGCCGGCGGCCTTCATCACCGCCATCTGCCGTTCGACGTCATCGCGCAGTTGATCCAGCGGCGGGTGGCGTTCGGTCCAGGACCAGTAGGATACGCCGCCTGCGACGAGGACGTCCGGGCGGCCCGACCCATCCCGCGCCTCAACGGCAAGCTCAACGCCGCGCCGGTTGTAGTCATCGAACAGATCCCCCACCCCAGCGTCTTCAAGTGCGTGGCGTGTGGTGGCGAACGTGTTGGAGATCACGATCTCGGCGCCTTCGCGAATGTAATCGCGATGGATGTCACGGACGATGTTAGGATGGCTGAGCGCGCCGCCGCCGTTCCAGGCATTTTCCAGCTGAGGCACGCCCCGGCGCTCAACCTCCGTGCCGGTGGCGCCGTCTATCAGAATGCGTCCCCCAGCCGCGAGCCGCTGCCGAATGGTTTCGTATCGTTCCAATTCGGTGCTCCCTCCGTAGTCAATTGAGAAGACTCATCATAAGTTAGCTTATGATATATACGCATGTTATCTTGGTGTTGAACCAGTGGTTAACGCTGGGTTTCTGATCCATGACATCTCACAAATGATGCGGGCCTGGTTTGGCGAATGGGCTCAGGCAATGGGCTGCCCCGCGCGCAGTTGCGGGTTTTGGCGCAAATGGCGGGGCGTGAAGGGCTGAACCAGTCCGGGCTAGCTGAGATTCTAGAGCTCGGCACTGTGACCCTCGCCAGCCACATCGACCGACTGGAACGCGACGGTTGGCTAGAAAGGCGCGCCGACCCGACAGACCGTCAGGGGTGTCGCCCATATCTAACCGTCGCGAGCCGTCCTTCGCTGGACAAGATGGAAGCGCTGGCGACAGAAACGGTCGGCGTCGCCATGCGTGGTCTCGACGACGGCCAGCGCGCGCGCTTCAACAGTACTCTGTTCAGGATCAAGCCGAGCCCCCCAGACAGAGCCGCCTCCAACAAAACGGTGGAAGAGAGATCGTGCGCTGGTTGGGCAGGCTACTCCGACGGCTGCTCGGGCGACGTTGATGGTCGCCGGGTCACCGATAGCCGGGACGGCAGGGCTTTGCCTCTATTTCGGCTCCAGACGCTTCGTGACGACGGAGAACGTGTCGGGCAAATGGGTCATGGTTGTGCAGCGTGTGCCGGTGAGGTTGGAGGTTGAGTCCATGGCCGACGCACTGCCTCTACGCGTCAATGTGACCGTCGTCGTCAGCATCGGCGCCCAATTCGAGCGGCTGCTAGCTTTGAATTTTTGATAAATAGCCGGTCCCTGAATTTGTACACTGCCTGGGGCGGCATATTCACATGATCATTCAGTTTCTTCCGACATGCCCGAAGGCGCGGTTAAACGATCACCTGCAGCCGTGAGCAGCTCGCTCACAACCAGGTTTTTCAGATCGATGCCGACCCCACACTTACATCCTGGACAGTCGACGCAACTTGAAAGACCGAGCTCGACTGCACTGTTCAGTGCTTGCTCGCGGCTTTGCGGTGAGCCGAGCGGGTCCAGACGTGCGCGTTGCAGTTTAAGCAATGAGAACGGATTGCCGAACTCGTAGCCCGCGCCCGGATCGGCATTCTCGCCGTTTCTGACATGCATCGGACAGCCGGTCAGACAGGCGTAACATTCGATGCAGGCGGTCAGTTCGTGATAGGCTTCGGGCGCCTCGACGTTCAGGTCGTTGCCTTGTGCTGCTACCGGAAGGCGACCGCGCAGCTGGCGCGCGACACCGTCGCGGCGTACCACCAGGTCGCTGAGCACTGGCAGGGTCGAGACCGGTTCCAGCCTGTCTCCCTCGCGGGCGCGAGCGCGGCAGGCGATGCGTGGTTTGCCGTTGATGTCGATGGTACAGACGCCGCAATTGCGGGCGCGACAGCCATATCGAAACGCCAGATCGGGTATCGTTGTGGACTGTGCCTGCAGCAGCACGTCCAGCACCATAGGGCGCTCTTTTGGTTCGCGGCGCTGATAGTCATAGCTAACGACCTGCTGATCACCATCGCGGGTCAGGACAATCTCGACCTTCATGCCTGTTTTCCATCGGCGATGGCCGCATCAGGGCTGCCCGGATAGACTTCGGGCGCTTTGTCGCTGGCGCCCATGATCGCTATGTAGCGCGCTTCGAGTTTTCGATCCTGCATCTCAGGCGGCATCAGGTGCAGCATCTTCACCTGCGCTTTGCGCCATGCCTCTTTTAGTTTGTAGCTGAGCAACTGGCGCAGTGGCGTGCGAGGGCGTTCGATGCGGCGCGCCACCATCTGACCGTTGTCGCCCCGACGGACCATGGTCGAATATGGCCGGGAGAACGCAGAAATCTCTGATTTATCCAGACGGACATGACCGCCTAACGAGCCGTCGCGTTCTCGCGCCGCAGCGGCGACTGCACGGGAAGTTTCCAGCATATTGCGGAGCTCTTCGTATTCCAGAAACGCCTGATTCCATGTGCCGTAAGCCGGGATTACAACGCGATCCAGCTCTTCGGCCCATCCGTCGAGCTTGTTATCCATTTCGTCCAGTCGTTCGGCAGTCCTGACGGGGCCGATCAGATCCCAGCAGGCCTTCTGCAACTCCATCTTGATCTGGGTTGCGCTACGGCCGCCCTTTTGCCCGAACCTGGCCTGCGTTCTTTCGATCAATCCATTCAGAACTGTGTCGTCAGCGACTGACTTCGACCTTGCATGGCGCGCCGCTGCCTGTCCCGATCTTATTCCGAATACGGCCCCTTCGGTCAGTGAAGTTGACCCCAACCTGTTAGCACCGAACACGCCACCCATCGCCTGTCCGGCGGCGAACAGGCCGGCAACGCCTTCCGAGGTCGCGCCATCTTTTCCACCAATCGACGCGCAATGTTCGTCCGTGTGAATTCCGCCCATGTGGTAATGCGCGGCTGGACGAACCTCCCACGGAATTTCGCAATTGGCGGCTGCTTTTCCCAAAGCCTGACGGGCATTGCGAAAGGCCGAAGGCAGAACCGATTCCACGAACTTCATGAAATAGGGGCCTGATTTTGGTGGCGTCTTGTTTGCGGTCATATCAAGGAACGCCCCGCCATTCGGGCTGCCCCGTCCGTCCTCGACGGCGCGCATGATCGCAGCGGAACATTCGGCGCGGGTTCGCAGGTATACGCCGTCCAGAATGACCTTGCCGTTATTGTCGCGCAATACGCCAAGGAAGCTGGCCATCACTGGCTCGCCGCATAGCAACCCTTCATAGGAGGGTGGCGAGGCAAGGCAAAATGGCAAGAACTGTATCTGCTCCATGTCCACAAGGTCGGCGCCCGCCCGGGCGGCGATCGCATAGGAATCGCCAGTATTGCCGCGCATGGTGTCTGTCTTGGGGAAGAACAATGTCGAAAGGCCGCCTGCGGCGATCACGGCAGACGGCGCGCGGACCGCGACCAGCATGCCGCGCGCTGCATCATAGATCAGCCCGCCGGAAACTACGCCGTCGGTTTCGGCGAGATCCAAGAACCAGGCATCTTCCAGATAATCGATGCGCGCTTCTCCGACGACCGCCTGCCAGTTTGCATGCCCGAAAGCGATGCCAGAGTTAATGTGACCTACGGATCGCCGCCGGGTATGCCCGCCAAGAGGCAGTGGCAGCGATTGCGGTCCTTGGCGGTTGGCGTCTATCTCTGGTCGCAATCCGTGCTGGCGAACAGTGTCGTATGCAGCTTTGCTGTCACTTGCGAATGCGTCGGTAATTTTCTGCGCAGGCAGATCACCGCCGGCGACTCTCAGGTTCTCGGAGAGGGTCTCTTCGCTGTCATCGCCGCTGCCGCTTTCACGAACCGTGGCGATCCCTTCCGAGATTTTCGTGTCGGAGCAGGCAATAGGATCTTTTGAGACAACCAGAACCGAGGCGCCGTCTTCGGCTGCAGCGCGCGCGGCAATGCTTCCCGCCCCAC
>CBFHXH010000198.1:0-5165 GCA_965659735.1 uncultured Pikeienuella sp. | reverse complement strand
TGGCGGCGTGACCAATGCAGCAAGGTCCCGTTCCAACCCTTCAGCTGCTAATTTGACGCAAGACAAGTTGATCTGATCATCCGAGCGCCCATCGTAGAACAGCAACCCATTCTGTAATGCCCTCGATCGTTGGTGCGAAGCCAACCGTCAGAACCGGTCAAGGGTTCTATGCTTCCATCAGCAGTTAGCAGTCCTGAGGCGACATGCGGTCCTCGAATGCAAATTTCACCTTCTTCACCAATCTTGATTTCGGTGGAGCCCACAGCTCCACCAACACTTTCAAGTTCTTCGGACTTTGCCTGATCAATGGTCAAGAAGGTGCTGCGCGACGCCTCGGTCAGGCCATAGTGCTGCACGATCCGGGCGTTCGGGAAAAAGGACCGTAAGGCGGCCTTTTCGTCACCCGACATGTACTAAGTGCCTATTTCGATCCAGCGCACTTTGGCGCCCAGATCGCCTGGAAAGCCGGAGTTCGGCAGGACGACGTGCCAAAGACTGGACACTGCCGAAATCGCGTTGACTCCATCAGCGGCCAGCATGTCACGGATTTCTAAGGGATCAAACACTTTGGGCAGGTATAACGCGCTCCCCACCCGCGCCACTGCGAGCGCCTGCGCAAGGCCAAAGGAATAGGTGACCGGAACGCCGGTATATTCGCGGATCTCATAGGGAACGCCCATCGCGCCAATCAGGCGGTCTTCAACATCCGCCAAGGCACTGCCGCTAAGCAGGATCGCCTTGGGCGCACCTTCTCTGTCTGCCGCATGTTGGCCATACAAGCCTGCGAAATGGACTAGTGCAGCCCATCCCTGCCCACTCGCCCCTTGACCAGCGGGCTTATAACATAACGGCTGGGATTCGAAATGCCACCGATTGCGCCACATGCGGCGCGTCACTCCAGCCTAGTATTCGCCTTTGACGCGGCTTTTCGTCGGATCGAAATGCGGGAACTTCACGACCGTCGCTTTCAGACGTTTCTGCATCCCATCAAGCTGCCCAACCTCGACCGCCGTGCCCTCGTCCGCGTGGGTCACATCCATGCGGGCCAGCGCGATGACCTTGCCGAGAATGGGCGATTTGTAGGCTGAGGTCACTTCGCCGATCTGCGCCTTGCCCACGCGGATACAATCACCGGTGGCGGGAACCAGACCGCCTTCCAGATCCAATCCAACTAGTTTCGTTTGCGGATGCGCCTTGCGTTCCTCGATCGCTTTCCGGCCGATGAAGTCGTCTTCCTGCGTCTTCAGTGGCACCGTGAACCCGATGCCGGCCTCAAACGGGTTGGTCTGATCCGAGAATTCGTAATTCGCAAAGATCAGCCCCGCCTCCACGCGCAGCATATCCAGAGCCGCAAGGCCGAGTGGGACCATGCCGTGCGGCTCCCCCACCTTCCAGATGGCATCGAACACCGTTTCGGCGTCTTTCGGATGGCAGAACACTTCATAGCCAAGCTCGCCGGAATAACCGGTGCGTGAGACGACGAGGGGCGGCCCATGGAAATCACCAAGACGGGCGATGGTGAACCGGAACCAACCAAGTTCTTCCAGCGTCGGTTGGGTAGGCGGGGTCCAGGCAACCTCCTTCAGGATGTCGCGGCTGAGCGGGCCCTGAACGGCGACATTGCACAGCTGATCAGTGGAGGACCGGACCCAGGCGTTCAGCCCATGTTTTTCAGCCTGTTCCCGCATCCACATACCGCCGGTGTCGTTCCCTCCAATCCAGCGGAAATTCGTCTCGCCCAAGCGGAAGACCGTACCATCGTCGATCATGCCACCATGTTCGTAGCACATCGCGGTATAGACCACCTGCCCGACCGAAAGTTTCTTCATGTTGCGGGTGACGCACATCTGCATCAGTTCTTCCGCATCCGGGCCGGTAACTTCGAACTTGCGCAGCGGGCTCAGATCCATGATCGCCGCCTTTTCGCGGCAGCCCCAGTATTCGGCGATGGTCCCGTGACTGTGCATCGTGTTGGCCAGCCAGTATCCATTATATTCCACAAAATCGCGCGTGTGCCGCGCAAAACAGTTGTGAAACCCGGTTTCTTTCGTTTCTTCCAAGTCAGCCTCCGCTGATTTGCGCCAGCCGATGGAGCGCTTGAAGTCTTCGTCTTTGCCATAGACCCGGACCTGAATGTCGGTCGGGTTCCAGCCATTTGCAGGGTCCACATCGCAGGGACAGGCCGATGAAATTGCGACCAGATCGGTCAGCGCCTTCACCAGCACATAGTCTCCCGGGCGAGACCACGGATCATCCATGCCGATAGCGTTGGCGTCATCCAGCATGGTGTTGAAAAAAAAGTTGATCGCCGGCCAGCCGCCACGCGGGCGCACGTTAAAGCGGGCGAGATCGCGGTTCATGTTGTCCGAACAGTTCACATGGCCCGGATAGCCAAGGTCGTCGTAGTAGCGCTGCGTGCAGGCGAGGCCAAACGTATCGTGCCGCCCGCAAGTGTCTTGCACAATCTCAACTAGTGGTTCGTGATCCACCGTCCAGTATTTTGCAAAGATGCCTGGCGCTGGATAAAGGCTGCCCATCAGGGATCGGGTGGTTGTGGGATCGATTTCCCGCTCATCGCCCGCATCAAGCGCGCGCTTGGAGAAGGCCTGAAAATCCGAACACTCCCTGCCCTGCACGTCGAGGATCTGGATATATTCGCCCGCCTTGACCTCATAAGCCTGCGCTTCGCCCGGCTGGATATTGATGTCCTGCAAAGGATCGGCCAGCGGATCAGGCGGGGCCATGCCGCCCTTGCCTTCGCCCGGATTGGCGCGGCGGATGTAAAGTATGATTTCGGTCGGCGTATCCTGCGCTTCCGGGATCATGGGCCCGCCTGGCGCGCAAACGATCAACAAGCCATCGGTCGCGGCGTGGAACGTTTCCATATCGCCCGGTTTCGAGGCGCCGTCGAACACATTGACGGCGTCCGCTTTGCCCAGATCAAAATCAGATTTTTCCAAAGCCGCCTGCACACGGCGGCCTGACGCGTCGCCCCATGTCAGCGCGCGCTGCAAACCCTTTGCCTCGCCCTGCCCTTTGGCCTCGATCATACCAGCATCCGAGGTTCCATCAGGGGCGAAAAAGACAAGCTCGCACGGCTGCAGGCCCTCGCGGTCGAGCACACTGAACTCGTCGCCTTTGTCGATCCGCAAAGCGCGGCTGCCGCCACCGGGCACAGGATGGCGTTCAACGCCATGCGGCAGGATCGGCAAACCGGGGGTGATGATCCCGGCGCGCTCATACGGGGTTTCGAAAGTCGGCTTGACAGTCATTAGTCCAGACCCAACAACTTACGGCGTCTTTCAGCCCATGCGTTGATCGCGATGTCGAAGGTCAACGCCATGAAGACGACCGAAAAGCCCAGAACGAAGTTCCAGCCGAGCTCGGTCCCCGCCATGGTGCGGCGCATTTCCTGCCCGATGTCGCGGGTGCCGATAAACTCGGCGATGATCACCATGAAAAAGGCGAAAACCAGCGCCTGGTTGATCCCTACCGCAATGGTCGGCATCGCCAGCGGGAATTGGACCTCACGCAGCTTCTGCCAGCGAGTCGCTCCAGACATGTCCGCCGCCTCAGTCAACTCAGGCGGCACGCCGCGCAGACCTTCCAGCGTGTAGCGGACGACAGGCACCATCGTGTAGATCAGGATCGACAGGATCACGGTTACAGGCGAAATACCAAACAGCATGATGGCAGGCAGAAGATAGACATAGGACGGGAAGGTCTGAAACGTGTCACACAAGAGGATCGTGCGTTTCGCCCGCTTTTCCGACCGCGACGCGAAAACCGCCAACGGCGCGCCCAGGATGACGGCGAGCAGCACCGCCATAAAGACCGAATGCAGCGTGAGCATCGCCCGATCCCAATAGCCGAACTGAGCCACGATGCAGAAGAAGACAAAGCCCAGGATCGCCGGGACCTTGCCTCCCAATTTGTAAGCGAGCGCGGTGATGGCGAAGATCACGGCAGGCGTCGGTACAAACAGCAGCGCCCGTTCTGTCGGGATCAGAATGTAGACATTCACGACGTAGCGGATCATCTCGGTCACCGACGTGACTGCATCGAGGCTAAGAAAGTCCTTGATCGCGCTATCATAGAGCCTGCGCTGTGACAGCGCCTCTTTCCGGTGCACTTCGTCGAGGATGCCGACAACCCAGTTGCCGAAGCCTGCGTCGTCTAGTGGCTGCGGCTTCATGCCGGAGACAAGTATCGAAATACCGACGAACAACAGGAATAGGATAACGCCAATGACCAGAAAAAGGTTGCGACGCCACAATGGCGTGCCGCGTTCGAAATGTTCCGGCAGGTTCACAACCCACGCCTTGGACAGACGGTCAAGGACGACGGCTAGAAGAACGATCGTGACGCCAATCTCAAACGCGCGGCCGAGTTTGAAAGACCCCATCGCCTCCAGCAGTTTGGCGCCAAGGCCCGGCATGCCGATTGCCGCGGTCAAGACGACCATCGCAAGGCAGAGCATGATGACCTGGTTGAGACCGACGAGGATCTCGGACCGCGCCGAGGGGATATAGACATGGCGCAGCATCTGCCAGCGGGTGCAGCCGGACATCTTGCCGGCCTCTACCACTTCGGGTGAGACTTTCTTCAGGCCAATCGTCGTCATCAGGATCATAGGCGGAAGCGAATAGGCCATAGTCGCCACAGTCGCCGCAGTTGGACCAACCTTGAAGAAAATCACTGCTGGCAAAAGGTATGAGAAGAATGGCAGCACCTGCATGACGAGAAGAAGCGGCTTCACCGTCTCCTCCACCCGTTTCGATTTCCAGCACCAGATGCCGATCAGGCCGCCAAAGATAAAGCCAAGCGGGGCGGCGACGAAAACGACGCTGAGCGTCTCCATCGTCCATTTCCACTGACCTACGACCGCGGCCCAGACGAAGGTGCCACCGCAAAGCAGCGCCAGGCGCCAGCCGCCAAGCGCATATCCCAGCACAGCTGCAAGACTGGCAAAGACGGTCCAGGGCACAGCTTCAAATCGCGGCCAGCGTGCGCGGCCATAGAGGATGTTGGCGACAGCATCGAGAACAAACTCTAGCCCGCCACTAACGAAACGGGTGACGTTGATGAAGCCAAGATCAAAGGTGACATACTGAAAAATCGCGTCGATCCAGTCGCGCCACGGCAGTAGCATCCATTCCGGCGGA
>CBFHXH010000197.1:0-5168 GCA_965659735.1 uncultured Pikeienuella sp. | reverse complement strand
TGCGCGTTGGCCCCGCAGATCGAAACCTGGAGGTTGGTCCACTCATTTCTGCCCGCCAGAAAAGCCTCGTCGACAGCTTTCTCGATATGGCTGAGGAGTTAGAGGTCGCAGGCGAAGGCCATATCGAAAACGATGCGCCCAAAGGTGGCCATTATGTACGCCCGACGTTGCTGATCGGCGCCACGCCGGATCACAAACTGGCGCAGGATGAAATCTTTGGCCCAGTGCAGGTCGTTGTTCCCTTCGACGATGAAGATCACGCCACCGCCATCGCAAATGCCACCGATTACGGTCTTGTCGCCAGCGTATGGACGCGTGATGGCGCACGCCAGATGCGCATGGCAAGAAAGCTGCGGGCCGGCCAAGTGTTTCTGAATAATTACGGGGCCGGCGGCGGGGTTGAGCTGCCCTTCGGCGGCACAGGTCTGTCAGGCCATGGGCGAGAAAAGGGGTTTGAGGCGCTCTATGGCTTTTCAGCGCTGAAGACCGTGGCGGCCCATCACGGTTAAGGAGTAAGAAATGAGACTGGAAGGCAAAACCGCCATCATCACAGGCGGTGCGCAGGGGTTTGGCGGCGGTATCGTCGACAAGTTCATCGCCGAAGGTGCCAAGGTTTTGGTTGCTGATATCCAAGGCGACAAGGCCCGCGCCAAAGCGACGGAAGCTGGCAACGCAGCCACGCCGTGCGAGGTGGATGTCGCAGATAATGACAGCGTCAAGGCCATGATGGCTACGGCAATGGACGCGTTTGGCCATATAGATATCATCGTCAACAACGCCGGCGTCACTCACCTGCCGACGCTGATGGAAGACGTTGAAAATGACATGTTCGACCGCGTCATGGCGGTGAACTGCAAATCCATCTACCTCGCCGCTCGTCATTTGGTTCCACACATGAAAGCGCGCGGAACAGGAGCGATTGTTAATGTGGCTTCGACTGCGGGCCTGAGCCCACGCCCGAAACTGAACTGGTACAACGCCTCAAAAGGGTGGGTGATTACCGCAACCAAAGCTATGGCGGTGGAACTTGCGCCTGCAGGCATTCGCGTCAACGCGCTTTGCCCTGTCGCGGGTGAGACACCGCTGCTGGCGAGCTTTATGGGTGAAGACACCCCAGAGATGCGTGCGAAGTTCCTGTCCACAATCCCACTTGGACGCTTTTCAACGGCCGAGGATATGGGTAACTGCGCCGCCTTCCTAGCCTCGGACGAGGCGTCGATGGTGACTGGCGTGGCGATGGAAGTCGATGGCGGGCGCTGCATCTGATGCAACCTGGCCCAAGGAACCTGATCACGGATGTCAGCGGCTTGATCGTTGGCTCGGCCCAAGACGACGCTATCAAAACAGGTGTGACGGTTCTGACGGCGAATGCGCCCTTTACCGCAGCGGTTAACGTCATGGGCGGGGCGCCTGGAACGCGAGAAACTGACTTGCTGGCGCCAGACAAGATGGTTCAGCAAGCCGATGCACTGTTTCTATCGGGCGGATCCGCATTTGGATTGGACGCCGGTTCTGGGATCATGGACGCATTGGCGGAAGAGGGACGCGGCCATTCCGTTGGGCCGGCGCGGGTGCCAATTGTGCCAGGCGCGATCCTCTTCGACTTACTGAATGGCGGCGAAAAGGCTTGGAGCACCAACCCCTACAATTCGCTCGGTCGATCAGCGCTGGCGAACGCGGACGCCGACTTCACTCTAGGGACTATCGGCGCAGGAACGGGCGCTTTGACAGCTGGGCTGAAAGGCGGGCTTGGTTCTGCCTCGCTTCAATTGCCGGGCGGCGGCACTGTTGGCGCGCTGGTGGCGGTGAATGCTTTAGGATCGGCGACGGTGCCAGGTCAGCCGCATTTTTGGGCTGGCCCGTGGGAAGTGGAGGCGGAATTTGGCGGACTTGGCCCCTGCCCCGTGAAACCAGATCTGGCAGCAACCTTCAAATCAAAGGCTGAGGCGCTGGCTTATCTAAGCCGTGCAAATACCACGATTGCTATTGTCGCGACCGACATCGCGTTTGATCAGGCTCAACTGAACCGCATCGCGACTGCTGCGCAGGATGGCATGGCGCGCGCGCTGGCACCGTCTCACACTCTTGCCGATGGCGATATCGTTTTCGCCGCTTCGACCGGTGAAAAGCCGCTCACCAGCATATATGGCGATGGTTATGCCGTGGGTCACGCCGCCGCGATCTGCCTTAGCCGCGCGATCGCCACAGGAGTTTATGGGGCGCGGCCAGCGCCCGGCGATCTTTTCCCGACTTGGGCCGAGGCTTACTCTAACGTTTAAGATGCGGCATGAAAACTGACATGTCCGGACCGTTGTCGCGCCCTGTTAGCGCCCGCCGAAGCGGAAGAAATAGTCCCCGCCCCTTACGACCCGTCTCCGCCTTAACTGAAGCCGTCCACGCTTGCCAACTGTCGCCATCCCATGGCTGCGAGGGCAATAACGCCATCGCTCGTTGGACGAACTCAGCGTCTTCTTCTGCAATAACTGGCTCAACCGGACCTTCGGCGACTGCGATCCAGTCATCGGCGTCAGATAGGCGGTCGATGTTTGGTCTGATCGCCTCCCACAAACCGGGCGCGATGTTCAGGAGCCCGCCCAGATCCTCGAATGAAGTTTCGCGAAGCATCTTCGCGCTTAGCTGCGTCAGCTCATCCACTGACACTTTTGTGGGCGACAGACCGAACGTCGCGATGTCGAACTGATCAGCGGCGTCCTGCAGCGACATGACAGTCTCCACCGGCTGGGAAGACCCGAGGCGTGCGAGATAGGCGATGATCGCTCGTGGCTCCACCCCGGCGTCGCGCAGCTCGCCCACACCCAGACCGCCAAGGCGTTTAGATAATTTTTCGCCCCCTTCGCTGGTCATCAGAGAATGATGCGCAAAGCTGGGCGCCTGGTGACCAAGGCTGACGAACAGTTGGATTTGCGTGGCGGTGTTTGTCACATGGTCGGCGCCGCGAACAATGTCAGTCACCGCCATACCTGCATCGTCCACGACGGAGCAGAGGGAGTAGAGGAACTGTCCATCAGCTCGAATCAGGACCGGGTCTGACACTGATGCAGCTTCGATAGACTGGTCACCTCTGATCTGATCGGCCCATTCGATCGATTCATGATCCAGTTTGAAGCGCCAATGGGGGCTGCGCAGAGCCATCAGATGACCTTTTTCATCCTCTGTCAGGCGCAGGGCACTGCGATCATAGACTGGAGGGCGCTTCATCTGCAGCTGTTTCTTACGCTTCAACGCCAGTTCTTCTGGCGTTTCCCAGCATGGATAAAGCCGACCAGCATCGCGCAAATCATCTGCGGCGGCGCGGTATAGCGCCATGCGCTCAGATTGGCGTTCTTCCTTGTCCCAAGTGATTCCCAGCCAATTGAGGTCGCGTCGGATGGCGTCGACATACCGTTCTTCGGACCTTTCGGGATCTGTATCGTCTATGCGCAAAATAAATTCACCGCCTGATCTTCGAGCGATCATAGCGTTGAAAATCGCGGTCCGAAGGTTGCCCAAATGCAGCAATCCTGTGGGTGACGGGGCAAAGCGAGTGACAGTCATGGGCATGGCCTTTTCAGAACGTGCCCCCGGTTAACGACATCCGGCGCGGCGTCGCAAGCGACAGTGTTGTCACCACTGGGAATTATTCATAATGTGAAATGAATTGTGGTCATCTGACTTGTTGGGCGGAGCGTAAGAATGCGCAGTTTCTCTCTGAGACTTCTTGGCGCGAGCGCCATACTGGGCGCAAGTGTGGGCGTTGCGGCGGCTCAAAGTGGCAACGTGGCCGTTAAGGAGTATGATTCTGGCGGCGTCTACGAAGGCGAATTCAAAGATGGACGCCAGCACGGCAAAGGCACTTTCACGCTACCCGGCGGTTATGAATACACCGGCGACTGGGTGGAAGGTAAGATTGAAGGCCTGGGTGTCGTCAACTATCCCAATGGCTCAGTCTATCAAGGTCAATTCAAAGACGGCGCGCCGAATGGCAAGGGCAAGATCGTCTATTCGGATGGCGGCTATTACGAGGGCGACTGGATCAACGGCGTGATCGAAGGCGACGGCGAAGCGCTTTACGCCGACGGCGCCAAGTATGTGGGCCAGTTCAAACAGTCCGCACATCACGGTCAGGGCGTCATGACCCGGCCTAACGGATACCGCTATGAGGGTCAGTGGACCGAAGGTACGGCTGACGGCGAAGGCACGGTTCGCTATTCCAATGGCTCCGTCTACACTGGCACGTTCCGGTCCGGCATCCGCGAAGGTCAAGGCGAAATTACGTTGACGGATGGCTTCACCTACAAAGGCGAATGGCTGGGCGGTCAAATCAATGGCCAGGGCATAGCGACCTACGCCAATGGCGATAGCTACACTGGCGCGTTTAAAGGTGGTGAGCGTCAAGGTTTGGGCGAAGCGCGCTACGCCAATGGCGATATCTATGTTGGTGAATTCATGGCCGGTAAACGCCAAGGAACCGGCACGCTAACCGCATCTAACGGCGACGTATATGAAGGCCAATGGATCGATGGTCGGTTCGAAGGCCAGGGCGTCGCGAGATTGGCCGAAGGCAAGGTGTTGGAAGGCAGCTTCGTTAATAACGCCATCTCAGGCATCGGCAAAATGACCACAGCAGATGGTGGCGTATACGAAGGCGAATGGGAAGATGGCGCGATCCATGGTCGAGGAATTTTCCGGTATTCGAATGGCTCAATCTATGAGGGTGATTTCAATCGCGGCCGGATAAGCGGCGCAGGCAAGCTGATCGATGCCGACGGTTATGAATATGACGGCCAATGGCTTGACGATCGCCCCCATGGCGTCGGCGTTGCAAGGTTCCCGAATGGCGGCGTCTATGAGGGCGAATTTGTTGAAGGTCACCGCGAAGGCGCTGGCAAATTCACTCAGGCTGACGGCTTCTCCTATGACGGCCAATGGATCGCTGATCAGATCGATGGCGAAGGCGTGGCGACATATGCTAATGGCAATATCTACAAAGGCGCGTTCAAAGATAACAAACGCCATGGTCAGGGTGAAATGACCTTCGCCAACGGTGCCGTATACAACGGCCAATGGGTGAACGGGCAGCGGGAAACAACCCAATAAAGGCTCACTCCTGCAAAAGATCCTCACGCATTTTCATCAGATACGCAATTAGGTCATCTTGTTGCTCGCGA
>CBFHXH010000196.1:0-5201 GCA_965659735.1 uncultured Pikeienuella sp. | reverse complement strand
ATTTCCGCTGAGCCAAAGGAAAACGGTGCCCCTCTAAAGGGCGCCGTTTGATCTTTTGCGTTGGGGGAGGGGGCGCTTAGACCTCCAACCACTCCTTGCGCACATCTTCGCGGTCGCGCAGGTCTTGAGGGGTGCCTTCGAACACGACCTGACCGTGGCCCATGACGTAGACGCGGTCTGCGATGTCCATGGCGATCGACAGCTTCTGTTCGACCAGCAGTGTTGCGATCTTGCGGTTTGCGATCTCCCTCAACAATTCCGCAACGCGCTGGGTCATCTGCGGGCTCAGCCCTTCGGTCGGTTCATCGATCATGATGAAGTCAGGGTCGCCCATCAACGTCCGGCACATGGTCAGCATCTGCTGCTCGCCGCCTGACAGAACGCTTGCCTCCACATCCGCCCGCTCGCGGAGGTTTGAGAACATGTCGAACATATTCTCCATCGACCAGCGGCCCATGCCATCCTTTTGACCTGGCTTCATGCCGAGTATCAGGTTCTGGCGGGTGGTCATGCCGGGGAAGATGTCGCGGTTTTCCGGCACGTATCCGAGGCCGATATTGGCGACCTCAAATGGCTTTTTCCCGGCGATTTCCTGGCCCTTGAACTTGACTGAACCAACCGGCGGTACATCGCCCATGATTGCCTTGCAGGTGGTGGACCGGCCAACGCCGTTGCGTCCCAGAAGGGCGACAATCTCGCCTTCCTGGATGTTCATGTTCACACCCTGAAGGATGTGCGATTTGCCGTAGTAGGCGTGAAGATCTGTGACTTCTAACATATCAGTGCTCCGCCTCCAGCGCGGCGCCTAGGTAAGCTTCCTGCACTTTGGGATCGCCGCGAACATCTCCGGGCGTGCCAGTTGCGATAATCTGGCCGTAGACCAGAACCGAGATCCGATCGGCCAGGTCAAAGACAACGCCCATGTCGTGTTCCACCACGATAAGGGTTTTGTTCTCAGTGACCTTACGGATCAGGTTGACGATGTAATCCGTCTCGGTGTTCGACATGCCCGCCGTCGGCTCATCAAGCATGATGACGTCGGCGCCGCCTGCTATGGTGATGCCAATTTCTAAGGCGCGCTGGTCGGCATAGGCCAAAAGGCCCGCAGGCAGATCACGTTTGTCCAGAAGGTTGATCTGGTCGAGGATCTCGGCCGCGCCTTCGTTCAGCTCACGGCTTTTTGAAACCATGTTCCAGAAGCTGTATTTATAGCCTAGCGACCACAGCAGCGAACAGCGGACATTCTCGAACACCGACATGTTTGGGAAAATGTTGGTGATCTGGAACGACCTGGACAGGCCCAATCGGTTGATCTCATAGGGTGCCAGTCCGGTCAGATCCTGCCCGTGCAGCGTGATCTTGCCGGAAGTTTGTGGGAAGCGCCCTGTGATCAGGTTGAACATGGTGGATTTACCCGCCCCGTTTGGCCCGATAATTGCGTGACGCTCGCCCTTGTGGACTGCCAGTTCCAGCCCGCGAATGATCTCGGTCTTGCCGAAACTCTTGCGGACGTCGTTGAGGTGAAGTGCTGGTGTCATGTTCAATCCCCCAACGTGTTTGCGTTGCCCCAGGCTTCCTTAAGCTCTGGCGCGTTACGACGGGCGAGCCACAGGCCCCCCATTGTCAGGGCGATCAAGACGACCCATGGCAGGATGTCGTGTGTGCTGAAACTCGTCCAGAAGATCGACATCTTGTGATCATCTGCCGTTGCGTGTTTGGCATGAAAAATCACTTCGATCAGGCCAGACAACGCCAACAGGCCAACCGCGCCAGGCACCAAGGTCTTGATGTAGGGCATGATCAGCATGTTCATCTTGCCAAGCTTCACAACCGGCACATGCATGGCCATCAAACCCGCAAGACCACCGGGGAAGAACATCACGGTCGCAAGGAACAGGACGCCGACATATAGCTGCCACAGCTCAGTCTCGAGGCTGAGAACGGTCTGAAGCAGGGTGAACGCGATAGCGCCGATAATCGGCCCAAAGAACAGGCCCACGCCTCCAAGGAAGGTGATCAGCAGAATAGAGCCTGATGTAATTAGGTTTAGGTTTTCTTCGGTCAGGATCTCGTAGTTGATCGCGAACAGGCCGCCTGCGACGCCGCAAAAGAAGCCAGACGCGATGAAGCTGCAGTACCGAACCCAGCGCGCGGAATAGCCAAGGAATTCCGCGCGTTCCGGATTGTCACGCACGGCGTTGGCCATGCGGCCGACGGGTGTGCGCGAGAAGAGGTACATCAGAAGGGCGGATAGGACGAGCCAGAAGGTTGTCAGATAGTAGACCTCGATCTGCTTGATGAACTCGATCCCGAAGACTGGCAAACCATATGTGCGGTCGGCCGAGATGCCTTCCTCACCGCCGAAAAACACGACGATGATGATCGAACAGGCGGCGATCAGCTCACCGATGCCAAGCGAGATCATGGCGAAGACTGTACCTGCGTTTCGCGTTGAGAACGTTCCTATAAGCATTGCGAACCCCATGCCGAAAATACCGCCGAACAAAGGCAGCAAGGGCAGGGGGATTGGCAGGTCGTAATTCTCCACATAGTTCATCAGGTGAACGCAGAGGAAGCCGCCAAGGCCCATATAGACTGCGTGGCCAAAGGACAGCATGCCCCCCTGGCCCAGCAGCATGTTGTAGGCCAGCGCGAAGACGATGGTGATCGCCATCTGATTCATGATCGTGATTGCACTGTTCGCAGTGAAGATCAGCGGCATTACCATCAGAAAGGCGGTGGCGATCAGCCAGGGCATGGCGCTGGCCAGCGTGACGCCGCCTTTGGCTTGCGAGCGTCTTTGATCAATAGCGGTCATACTGCACGTTTTCCCATCAAGCCGTAGGGGCGAAACACAAGGATCAGCACCATCAAGATGTAAGGCAGGATTGGCCCGATTTGCGGCAATGTCAGCGTCCAGGCGTCAGCCAGCATGCTTTCCGAAAGATCCGCTGGGCGTTCCATCCCGAAGGCCAACAATACGTCAGCGAATTCGAGGTTATACGAGGCCGCGAATGTCGTGATCCACCCGATGAGCAGAGAGGCGATAAGGGCGCCGGGCAGTGACCCGAGCCCCCCAACCACAATTGTCACGAAGACGATGGATCCCAACAAGAAGGCCATGCCAGGGAAGGTCCCCAGAACTGGCCCGGCGATCACACCTGCGACGCCCGCAAGTGCGGTGCCCACGCCAAAGACGCCCATGAAGACCATAGGCACGTTGTGCCCCAGCGTTTCCACCGTGTTGGGATGGGTCAGAGCCGCCTGAATGATCAGGCCGACGCGAGTTTTCGTCAGGATGTAGAGAAGACCGATGAAGATCGCGATCGAGATGAAGATCATGAAGACCTTGTAAGCCGGGATCGTGTTGCCGCTAATTGCAAACAGTGCAAAGTCGAGGATTTCAGGCTCCTCGAACGGCAGCTGGTTCTTGCCCCAGAAGAATTGCACGACCTCTTCGATCAGCAAGGCCAGACCGAAGGTGAAGATCAGTTCCGGCACGTGGCCGAATTTGTGAACGCGGCGCAGGCCGTATCGTTCAACCAGCGCACCTAACACGCCGACGATTGGTGGGGCGACCAGAAGGGCGACCCAAAATCCAAGGAAGAGCGAAATCTGATAAGCGAAGTAAGCGCCCAGCATGTAAAAGCTGGCATGGGCGAAGTTCAGAACACCCATCATTGAGAAGATCAGCGTCAGGCCGGATGACAGCATAAACAGCAGCAGTCCCGTGACCAAACCGTCGATCAGGTTTACGAGTATCAGGTCCATAGCCTGCATCTCCCCTGGTCAGTATTCGATAAAAAAACGCCCGCCTTCGCGCAGAAGGCGGGCGCCTGTTCAAACGCCTCTTATGGGCGCTTCATTTTGCAGGTTGTTGGGCTATCCAGCGAAGCCATTTCAACAGTCGACACTTTCATCAGGCCATAGGCTGAATTGTCGAGGGCGTTGGTGATACCTTCGTCAGTATGCTGCTGGATGTGAACGTCCTGGATCGCTTGGTGATCTTCGGGGCGCATAAAGACGGTGCCACCCCAAATCGATTCATGCTCCATGCCTTCCAGCTTGGCTGCAACCGCTGCGACGTCATCGGCGGTGCCGGCGGCTTCGATGGCTTTCGCCAGCATTTCCATCGCGTTGGCGATACGGGCCTGCGAGATGTCATGGTCAGGATACTTCGCTTCGAAGCCCTTCACATACGCGTCGGCGCGGTTGGACGCCGGCGGGTTGATTGCGCCTTCAGCGACCAAGTTGATCACGCCTTTGCCGTCTGCGCCAAAGGTTTTGGTGATGCCGTTGGACGCGGCATAGTAGGTGTAGATCTGGCCTTCGTAACCGGCGTCGATGATCGCTTTGCCAAGGCCGACCATGTCGGAACCCCAGTTGCCGGTGATTACTGCGTCAGCGCCGGATGCCATGATTTTACGGGCGTAAGGCGTGAAGTCTTTCACTTTGCCGATTGGGTGCAGTTCGTTGCCGACGATTTCGACATCAGGGCGCTTAGAGCCGAGGTCTCTGACGGCGGCGGCGGCGACGGCCTTACCAAAGGAATAATCCTGGCCGATCAGATAGACTTTGCTGAGGCTGTCGTCACGTTTCATGACGTCGGTCAGCGCGTCCATCTTGATGTCTGCGTTCGCGTCAAAGCGGAAGTGCCAGTAGTTGCATTTATCGTTCGTCAGCGCAGGGTCAACCGCGGAATAGTTGATGAACAGAACGCGGTTGTCCGGATTCCGGCGGTTGTGCTTGTTGATCGCGTCGGTCAGTGCGTTGGCCACGCCGGACGAGTTGCCCTGCGCGATGTACTTGATGCCCTGGTCGATTGCGACCTGCAGCTGGATCAGCGATTCCTTGGCTGAGATCTTGTTGTCGAAGCCGACAATTTCGATCTTCTTGCCGCCCAGAACGCCGCCTTCCTGGTTCACCAGAACGTCAGCTGCATAGTTCCATTCGGCTAGACCGTTTGTGCCGGTCGTGGCGAAGGGGCCGGAAAGTGGGTCGATAAAGGCGATTTTCACCGTTTCGTGGCCAGCGGCCAGCGCGGCCGTAGCCGAGATTGCAACACCGGCGACTGCGCCGATCGTTGTCTTCAACACCGTATTCATATGGTCCTCCCAAGGATGGTGCGCCCTCTTACGGGGCTTTGGCTGTCATTTGTCAGGTGCGCCAACAGTTCCATTTTGCCGCAGTTAGTCAAGGGC
>CBFHXH010000195.1:0-5247 GCA_965659735.1 uncultured Pikeienuella sp. | reverse complement strand
GCCCGCCGGTGACGAGGGCGACCTTTCCAGCAAAGCGGCTCACGATACCGTCTTCCCGCCATTCACCTCGACCAGCGCGCCGCACATGTAGCGGGCGTCATCTGAGGCGAGGAAGGCGACGACGTCGGCGATATCTTCAGGCTCCGCAATCCGGCCCAGAGGGACCGAGGCGTTTAGTTCCGCAATCGCCTTGTCAGCGTCCAGTCCGCGAATTTCGAATCCGGTGCGGATCATCGGCGTATTCACCTCATTCGGGCAAACCGCGTTCACCCGGATGCCCTGATGCGCGTGATCCATGCCAAGGCACTGGGTTAGCGAGGCGACGGCTGCCTTAGACATCACATAGACCGGATGGTTCGGCCCCGGATGCACCCCCCAGCAGGAGGAGGTGTTAACGATTGCCCCCCCGCCCGCATCCGCCATGATCGGGATCGCCGCGCGGCAGAGGCGAAAAGGCGCTTCCACATTGATCGCCATGGTGCGGGCGTAGTCATCGTCGGTCGCCGCGGTGATGTCGCCGCGCGTGATGATCCCGGCGTTGTTGATCAGGATATCCAACCCGCCCATCGCAGTGACCGCCTGCGCGGGCAGTCCGCCGCAGAACGCCCTGTCCGTCAGGTCGCCGATGATGAAGTGATCCGCCTCAGCTTCAACACGGTCCACACCCAGAACGGTTGCGCCTTCGGCTTGCAGTCGGGCGACGATGGCCTTGCCGATCCCGCCTGCGGCGCCGGTGACCAGCGCGGTTTTGCCTTGAAACTTCATTCAAACCTCCTGGGTTGGCGTGCCGAACAACGCTTCGTCTGGCTTAACGCCCAGACCGGGCGCAGTGGGAACGTCGATCCATCCGTCGCGGATCGAAACGCCGCCTGTGGGATCGTAGTGGTGATCTATATAGGGGGCGGCCAGCCACGTCCCGCGGAAGATGTCGGGCCTGACGGTCGCGCCCATATGCACGCAGGCCGCCGCGATGATGTCGCCGCCCCAGCTGTCATCGACGCTGATCATCGCGCGCCGCGCTTCGGCCATGTCGCGCACCGCAGCCATGTTCCCAAGACCGCTGACGCGGGTGATCTTCATGCCGAGGCCATCGCAATAGTCTCGGCCAAAGGCGCTTAGCACGGCGCCGACATCCACTGTCGCCTCGTCGAGGTAGAGCGGGTTATTAAGGCGGCCTTTAAGGCTGGCGACTTCCTCCATCGTCCTGACAGGCTGTTCCAAGGCGGTGGGGATATCGCGGATCAGCTGGCTCAGCTGGATCGTCTCAGCCGTCGTCATCGCCCGGTTGGCGTCAGCGGCGATGGCGACGCCGGGCGCGCGGGCGTCCCATGCGGCGCGCAGCACCTCCGCATCCTTCACCACGTCGCCCGATCCGATCTTGATCTGCAGCGCGGAGTAGCCCTCTCGCTGCTTTTCGCGGACGAATTCGGCTGTTGGCTCAGGGTCCATCAGGTTGATGGCGTAGTAGCTGGGAATGCGGGGGCGCAGCGCGCCGCCCAGAAGGGTTGAAACCGGCAGCGCCGCCGCTTTGCCCATCAGATCATAAAGCGCGATGTCGATGGCCGCCTTGACATAGTGGTGGCCGTCCAGCGAGCGATCCGTCAGCGCCATCGCGGCGCGGGGCGTTGCCTCTGTCCCGATCAGTTTGGGCGCCAGTTCCCGCAACCCCGCCTCCGCCCCCAGCGCGTGGGCGGGCTGATAAGTGGGGCCGAGGGGGCAGGTTTCCCCCCAGCCAATCAGGCCCTTGTCGGCTTCGACCTTCACCAGATAGGTCGTCAGCGCCTCCATCGACCCGCTGGAAAAGACGTAAGGCCCGTTCACGACCTTCAGTTCGTGCGCGAAGGCGCTGATCCTGGCGATCTTCATCAGAAGTCCCCCATCGCGATACGGATCGCATCGTAAAGCGCGGCGTGGATGTTGCGCCCCGCCACAGCGTCGCCGATGCGAGCGAGGGCGAAGTCGCCATCCTGCACTTTTGGAAACGTCGCCGCGCCATTGATCATGCCCGCCTGATCCACCGCGCCTGCGTTTGTCGATCGGGGCGCAAGCGCGTCGTAAAGCTCAGCATTCGCGGTCAGCCCGGTGTCTGCCACGACATGGTCGACGATATGCATCGCCTCAGCCCCCGACAGGGTGTTGCGGATCGTGGCGGCGATGCGGTTGCCGTTGCGGGTCAGGCGGATCAGCTCATGGTCCGGCGTGAAGGTCACGCCCGCCTTGTAGAGATAGCGCATGCAAACCGATGATGTCGTCGGCCCCAGTTCGGTCAGCGCCTCGCGGTCTGGCGTCACGAACCTGACCGTTGGGCCCTTCGCCGCCAGCGCATCGGCGTAGACGCCCGCCGCATGGGCGCCGGTTTCGTCGTAGAGCAGAACCTCGCCCGCGATCGGAGCGCCAGAGATCGCGTCCCAGCCTGAGATTGCGAGTTCGGCACCGTCGCATTCGGGCGGGCGAGGCGCGCCGCCCGTGGCGATGATCACCAGGTCGGGGGCTTCGGCCAGCACTTCGTCCGCCTCCGCATAGACGCCCGTGCGGATGTCGACGCCCAGTGTTTGAACCTCGGAAATCAGCCAGTCGGCGACGCCCCAGATCTGGCGACGGGTCCGCCCCTTTGCGGCGAGGCGAAGCTGCCCGCCCAGTTCATCCGCCGCTTCGAACAGCACGACCTCAAAACCGCGTTCTGCAGAAACCCGTGCAGCCTCTAACCCCGCAGGGCCGCCGCCGACCACGACAACCTTTCGCCGGGCGGCGGCGCGCGGAATGACATGCGGGATGCGCGCCTCGCGCCCCGTCGCGGCGTTCTGGCCGCAGACAGACGGCTTCCCCTGGTTCACCCGATCGACGCAGTAGCCAAGGCCAACGCAATGGCGGATGCGCGTTTCCTCCCCCCGCTGCAGTTTCGCCATTAGATGCGGATCGGCGATGTGGGCGCGGGTCATGCCGATTATGTCGACATGGCCGTCCTTGATCGCATGCCGCGCGCTGGCCAGATCCGCGATGCCGCCTGCGTGGAAGATCGGCAGATCAACCTCCGCCCGGATGCGTCCGGCGATGCCGAGATGGCTGGCGACCGGCATGCCCATCGGCGGCACCCATTCCGCGAGGCCCAGATCGTCATAAGGGGCGCCGGAAACGACGTTCAGGAAATCGGCGAGGCCGGAGGCGTCGATGGCCTTCGCCACCTCGACCCCATCCTCTACCGTCAGCCCGCCTTCGCGCAGCTCCGCCCCATTCAGCCGCAAACCGATGATGAAGTCGTCGCCCAATGCGCGGCGCACGTCGCCGAGCACATCAAAGAGAAACCGCATCCGGTTTTCCAGTGCGCCGCCATAGTCATCTTCCCGCCGGTTCACCAGCGGTGACAGGAACTGACCGATGAGGTGAGAGTTTGAAAGCAGCTCAACCCCGTCAAACCCACCTTCGCGCACCCGTGAGCAGGCAGCGACGAAATCGGCGCGGACGCGGGTGAAATCCGCCGCCTCCATCGCTTTCGGAAAGGCGCGGTGGGCGCGTTCGCGGGTTTCGGAAGGGCCGATGACAGGCAACCAGTTGGCGTTATCCCAACCCGTTCGACGACCCATATGGGTGATCTGGCACATCACCGCCGCGCCATGGGACTTCACGCCCTCCGTCAACCGCTGGAACCACGGAATGACGCTGTCATCGCCCGCATAGAGCTGGCCGAACACCGAGGGACTGTCGGGCGCGATGTTGGTCGAACCGCCTATCATCGTCAGCGCCACGCCGCCCTTGGCCTTTTCCTCGTGATAGAGGCGATACCAGTCCTTCGGCGCTCCATCCTCCGCATAGGACGGGGCATGCGCAGTCGACAGCACCCGATTGCGAAGCTTCAGATGCTTAAGCTGAAAGGGTTGGAGAAGGGGGTCTGCCGCCATGGTTCAGATCGTCCGGCCCGCATCCACCGGCAGCGCGCAGCCTGTCATCGCCCCAGCTTCAGTTGGGGAGGCGAGGTAGACTGCTGCCGCTGCAACATCCTTCGGCGTCACCAAACGGCCGAGGGGCAGGGCGGCCGCAAATTCATCCTGCTTGTCATCCGCGCCATCCGCAAACTCGCTGAACATCGCCGTCGCCGCAATGGCCGGGAACAGCCCGTTCACGCGAATGCCTTCGGGCGCCAAATCCAGCGCCAGCGACTTCATCAGGTATGACGCCGCCGATTTCGCCATGCCGTAGGCGCAAAACACCGGCCGGGGTGTCAGCGCGATGCCGGACACGGTCATCACGATGGACGCGCCAGCCCCGTGTCGCTGCAAAGCCGGAACCGCCGCCTGACAGGAGATCGCGGCGCCAAGCGCGTTCACCGAAAACTGCCTCTGCATTTCGTCCACTGGCGTTTTGGTCGCGCGCATTGGGCGCTGGCCGATCCCGGCGTTGGTGACCAATGTCGACATCCCGCCAAAGGCCGCTTCTGTGGCGGCGACCGCGGCGGCCATGCCGGATGCGTCTGTGATGTCAGCGGCGATGGACAGGGCCGTGCCATTGGCTTCGTTGATCTGCGTTGCAACGTCATCCGCCGCATTGATGTCGAGATCCGTGATCATCACCGCTGCGCCTTCGCGCTTAAACGCTTCTGCGATGCCGCGGCCAAAGCCGGACGCGCCGCCGGTCACTAGCGCTGTTAAACCGTCAAGTCGCACCGCAGCCTCCCATCAGTATTCGTCGTTCAACGCCTCAACCGCCGGAATTTCCCGTTCGCGCCGGGCCATGTAGTCGCGCAGCGCTTCGTCCACGCCTTCATCCAGCTTGGGTTCCTGATAGGCGCCCAGCAACTCATGCGCCCGTTTCAGCGCGCGTTCGGTGATCTCAACCGAACCCTCCGCCGCCCACTGCTCGATGGAGTTGTTGTCGAACATATCAGGCATGAAGAACGCCTTCTGGAAGTTTTCATGCGTGTGCGGATGACCCAGGTAATGCCCGCCGGGTCCGATATCTGGCACCGCCGCCAGCGCCTGATCGAAGTCGCCCCACTTGATCCCTTCGGCCATGCGGTAGGCCATAGCGCATTGTTCAGCGTCGACGATGAACTTGGCGGTGGAACAATGCATGCCCGCCTCGTTCCAGCCTGCTGAGTGCCAAATATAGTTCGCACCCGCCATCATCACGGCCATCAGCGTTGTTGCGCTTTCATAGCCCGCCTGTGCATCGAAGGTCTTCGCCCCGCCGAGTGTGTTCGAGGTACGCCATGGAACGCCGTAGTGCCGGGCCATCTGACCGATCATGAAGTTC
>CBFHXH010000194.1:0-5288 GCA_965659735.1 uncultured Pikeienuella sp. | reverse complement strand
TTGGGTCTCTTTATAGCCATCTCGGGTCCTACGCTTTCCTAACTATAGGGGCGGACCAATTTAAAGGGGGAGGCTCAACGCCTGAAGCCCCGCGCTTTTGCGTCTATGTTTCGCTGTCGCGCACAGTCTCAGCGGATGAGTATGATGATGTCATCAACAGCATCCGCGACACCAGTCGACCGTTCTTCTTGCGAACATTCAACGGGATCAAGATGCGGATCGTGTCTTCGGCATGCGCCATTCGGCGGCCTCCAGATTGCGCGGCGCGACCATCTCACGGATGACGCCTGCGATCCCTTCACGCCTGATGTCGACCTCGAGCCCCGCGGTGGTGACGGTGACGCGCCGCACCAGCAACTGAATGATGCGGGCCTGCCCTGCGGGGAAGCTCCGTTGCTCAAACCCCAAAAACTGTCCGGTAGGCGCTGACGTCAGACACTATGTGAGTACCATTTGCTACACTGCAACGCATTGTTTTTTCAGAAAAAAATTCGTTCTCGCCTGCAGGCATTCGCTGCAAGCGCGAAGCTCTTCAACAGATTGCGGCTAGGGTGCACCTTTGTTACCGGTAAGCAGCTGCAATGAAACTTCGTCCAAAATTCTTGCGAGTTCGCCAAAGATCCGCCGTTGCGGATGTCTTCAAACTTATTGCCGCCGCCCAAGTGATACACATTCAACTTTCCAACTCATGCAATTTAACGCGCGGCGAAACATCGGTACGAACACTAGGTGGATCGGATCTAAGTTAGCAAGCAGACGGGTCGTGTGTTTCCAATTTAAACCTGATCAAAACTGTGAAGCATCATCCCGCGGCCAGTATTTGTCACTGAAACGTTTGTAAGGGATCGCCGCATAGTCGCGCGGGATCGCGCCCGGCGCCGAAACATAGATGACTTTTGACGCAATTGGCGCAAAACCGGCATAGAAATGCTGGATCGATTTGACAACGATGCCTTTGTAATTCGCTGGCGTGATCCCCAACTGCTCCATCCCATCTGGATGGAAAACCTGAGTACGCTTTGATGTGAGGATCAGGTCGATCCCGGCGTCAGTGCTGAGCCAAACAGCCGTTCCCATTGTCATCTGAGCATCGCCAAAGGTCTGTTCCGCATCATTCAGGATTCGTTTGACCGCCACGCGGATATCCACCGGGTCACCTGAGGAAGGCCCGCACTTTCCACCAACTCGCAGATCGAGGCTCTCACCCTCCCCTGCTTCTTCGCAGAACCTGGCGGCGACCGGGTCCCAGAAATATCCGATAAGAAGATCGCGATCGCCCCGCTTAAGTGCGCGGCGCAGGATGAATGTGCTGTCAGACGGGGCTCCACCGCCGGCATTATCGGCGACATCAGCCATAACCACCGGGCCCGGAGCAGCGGCTGCTGCATCCAGTGCGTCGTCGATTGAAACCGTTTCGCCCTGAGTTTCTTCCTTCATATCCCAGAGGCGATCAGAGAAGCCTTTGGCGGTAGAGGCAGCAAGTTCAGCGTCGCCATCAGTGATCACCAGCATCTTTGCCGATGTGTGCGGCACATCCTGCCAGGGAAATCCATGGGCGAACGACACGGACAGGATGTTGCCCGTCCCTTCGCTTGCCTGCATATCGGCGACAAAACCTTTCATCGGTTCTACGGGTGTGCGCCACATATTGATCATGCGCGTGTCATGCACGGCCATCACGGGGTTTGCCGTACCCTCATAGGCGGCCTGACAGATAGTAAAAATTTCCTCCGCCCGTTCGGCTACGTCGATATGCGGATATTCCTTGAATGTGACCAGCACATCCGCCGCATCGATCATCTCAGGCGTGATTGAGCAATGCAGATCAAGTTCACCGCCGATCACTACATCTGGGCCGACGATCTTGCGCACCTCAGACAGCAGATCGCCTTCACAATCTTCATAGCCATCCGCTGTCATCGCGCCATGCATCGACAAGAGGATAATATCGACGGGCATGGCAGCGCGAAGATCAGCGAGGACTTCGTCGCGAAGGCCTTCATAGACGGACTTTACAGTCGTGCCCGCAGGCTGGGCGAAGGCGGCGACGCTTTCGACCACCTGGCCCTGTCGTTCTTCGGTCGCTTTGCGCCAGACGTGTAGAGGTAGCGAAAAGGTGCTTGGCGTGTGCTTGGTTGCGTCGCCACGATACAGCATCGTCTCTTCAAAATTTGTCCAACCCGTCGGCATCGCCGCGAAAGAGTTTGTTTCTGTGCCAAGGCAAGCGATGAAAACCTTCATTGGGCGTCCCCCTCAATCAAATGGCATTCAGCCATATGGCCCTCACTGCTAATGGGCCGCGGCGCTTTTGATTTGCATATGTCCATGCAGGCGGCGCAGCGGGGATGAAATGAACAGCCCAATGGCGGATCAATCGGGTTGGGAAACACAGCCCCAAGATGAGTGTTCGGCACTCCCAGTTTCGGGTCCGGCGTCAGAACGCTTGCCAGCAGCGCCTTGGTATAGGGGTGGCGCGGGTTGGCGAAGATCTTGTCCGCGGGCCCTTCTTCCACAATGCGGCCAAGATACATGACCGCCACACGGTCGGCCAGATGTTCAACCACCGCAAGGTTGTGCGAGATCAGAAGATAGGTCAGCCCCAGTTCATCCTTTAGATCCTGAAGAAGGTTCAGGATCTGTGACTGAACGGAAACGTCCAATGCAGATGTCGGCTCATCACAAATCACGATTTCCGGGCGCATGATCAGCGCCCGGGCGATAGCGACGCGTTGGCGCTGGCCACCAGACATTTGGCTTGGGTAGTTGTTGGCAGAGCGGCTGGGCAAGCCGACAATGTCCAACATTTCGTTGACCTTCACCTCCCATTCAGACGGATCTCCAACGTTATGAATGCGCAGCGGTTGCGAAACAATAGAGCGGATCGTTTTGGTCGGGTTAAGCGAAGAATACGGGTCTTGAAAGATCGGCTGGATGCGCCGGGCGACATCCTTGCGGCTAAAACCAGCAGCGCTGGTCCCGGAATAACGAACATCACCCGTTGTTGGCGCCTGCAGTCCAAGAAGGACGTTGGCTAGCGTAGACTTACCGCAACCAGATTCGCCGACAAGGCCAACGACTTCACCCTTCGGAACCTGCAGCGATACGCCATTTATCGCACGAAGGGGCTTTGTGCCTTTCATGAACCCCTGGCTGACATTGAAGACGCAAGAGACGTCATCTGTCTCAAGTGCGGGGGCGATGATGTTCGTATCTTTCATTCCGCCGCCTCCGTCGACGAGGCATCTACCGCCGCACGGTCAGCCAGGCTGCGAATGCAGGCATGGGCGTGGTCGCCGGTTGGCAGGTCGGTCAACCGCTCGGCCGCTACATCGCAGGCTGCAGTTGCGTAAGCGCAGCGATTGCGGAACATGCAGCCCTGAAGATCGCCTACCAAATTAGGAACAATGCCAGGGACTGACCCTAACCTTTCGCCTCGTTTGGTTTTGCCGGGCACTGGGATGCAGCGCAGTAGACCTTTAGTGTAGGGATGCGCAGGTTCTTCGAATATCGCGCCAACAGGACCCTCTTCGACGGTGCGACCCGCGTACATCACCTGAACCTTGTCAGCGATCCGCGCCACAACGCCCAGGTCATGGGTGATTAAGATTAACCCCATGTCGAATTCATCCTGCAATTCCGCCAAAAGGTGAAGAATCTGCGCCTGGATCGTCACATCCAGCGCCGTCGTCGGCTCATCCGCGATGATGAGTTCCGGTTCACACATCAGCGCCATCGCGATCATCACGCGCTGGCGCAGACCGCCCGACAATTGATGCGGGTACTGGCTGAGCCGGCTGGCGGCCGACGAAATACCAACTTTCTCCAACAAGTAAATCGCCCGATCGCGCGCCACATTCCGGTCGCGCGTGACGTGGCGGCGAAACACCTCGGTCAACTGATCGCCGATGGTGTAGGCCGGGTTTAGCGATGTCATCGGCTCTTGAAAGATCATCGAAATTGCGCCGCCGCGCAGTTTGGACATTTGCCGTTCGGGCAGGTCGCTGATCTCTTCTCCGCGAAACAACAGCTTGTCGGCGCGTCGCCGCGCCGTTTTAGGCAAAAGGTCCATCATTGCGAGGGATGTCAGCGACTTTCCACAACCGGATTCGCCGACGATACAAAGCGTCTCACCCCTTTTAACCGAAAAGCTGATGCCGCGCACGGGGTGCAACATGCCCGAAGCGATAGGGATATCGACCGTCAGGTTTTCAACTTCGAGAACTGTCTCGCTCATCGGCCTTTCTCCAGCGTCACGTCGCGAAGGCCATCACCGAACAGGTTGATGGCGAGAACGAGGAAAAAGAGACAGGCCCCCGGCAACGCCAGTAGCCAAGGTGAGAAGAACATGTATTCACGCGCCTCATTCAGCATCAGGCCCCAAGACGGCGTCGGCGCCTGCACCCCAAAGCCTAGGAACGACAAGGCCGCCTCCAACAGGATCGCGTTGGCCATTTCAACCGTGGCAACAACGGTGAGCGAGCCGAGCACATTTGGGAAAATTTCCCGCACGATGATATAGGGGGTTGAGCACCCCATCGCCCGCGCCGCCTTGACGTAATCAAGGTCGCGCGCCTGCATGGTGATAGATCGCATCACCACCGCAAATCGATCCCAGAGGAATAATCCCAGCACCAGGATCACCACCGTTAGTGACGCTCCAAAGGCGACGACCGCCGCCATGGCGACCAGAAAGACCGGCATGGCGAGGCGGGTGTTGATGATGAAGTTGATCACCATATCGACACGCCCACCAAAATATCCGGCAGTCACACCAAGTATAGTCCCGATAGTGCCAGATATCAGCATGGTTGAGACACCGATCAGCAGCGATATCTGCGCGCCGTAAATCAGACGGGACAAATAATCGCGGCCCACCTTATCGGTGCCTAAGGGATGTTCTTCCAACGTTTTTGTGTCGTGCCAAAAGGGGTTCGTCAGCCGGTTCGACAGGTTCGTCTCTAAGGGGTCATGTGGGGCCAAAAGCGGCGCAAGTAATGCGACCGCCAGGATGAGGAGGATAATCACAAGCCCTGCGAGAAACGAGTAGTTCCCAAACATTCGCTTGCGCAGCTTTTGAAACGGCGACGGCTCCAGCGTTTCATCAACGATTTGCCCGATCGTGCGGGGAGTATGAGCAATATCAGCCATCAGCGCACCGAAATCCGAGGGTCTAGCCACGCGTTCAGAAGGTCAGAGAGCAGGGTCAGAATCACATAGAAACTGGCGAAAATCAGCACAATCGCCTGCACGACCGGCAAGTCAGATCGCAGCAAGGCGTCATAACTTAG
>CBFHXH010000193.1:0-5386 GCA_965659735.1 uncultured Pikeienuella sp. | reverse complement strand
TCGATGAAGATGTTGTCGAGGTATCTGCCTCTACCGTCCATCGAGATGCGCACATTCTCTTCAGTCAATTTCGTGATCCAGGCCGATCCGGTGAGCTGGTTGCCTTGATCGGTGTTCATGATCTCTGGCGGGCCGTGTTTGGCGATGGTTTCATTCAGCGCTTCGACGCAGAAGTCCGCGTGCATCGTATTCGACAGTCGCCAGCTCAGAACCTTGCGCGACGCCCAATCCATGATCGCCACGAGATATAGAAAGCCATTCCTGACCGGCACGAATGTGATGTCAGCGAACCAAACCTGGTTCGGGCGATTGATCTGCATCTTCCTCAGCAAATACGTATAAACTAGGTGCTGCGGACGTGGTTGGCTCGTCCGAGGGCGTTTGTAGATTGCCTCCAGCCCCATCTTCGCCATCAATCGCTTGACGCGGTGGCGTCCAACGACAATATCTTCACGGCGCAGATAAGCCGCGATCTGGCGTGACCCAAAGAACGGGTATTTGGTAAAAACGCAGTCGATCTCTTTCATCATTTCGAGCGTCACTGCGTCGACCCCGACGGGCGTGTAGTAGAATGCCGACCGGCTGAGCCGCACCAATTTGCATTGCTGGCTGATGCTCAGCTTGGGGTGGTCGCGCTGGATCATCGACCGCTTCTTTGCCGGGCTCACCTTTTGAGCCCTTCCGACAAAAAATCGTTCTCGACAGCCAACCTCCCGATTTTGGCATGCAGGTATTTGACCTCTGCATCTGTCGGGCAGATTTGCTCGCCGCTTGAGAACACGTCTGCCATGCCGTCAATGGCCTGCCGCTTCCAGGTGCTGACCTGGTTTGGGTGCAACTGATGCTTAGCGGCGATCTCCTGCACGGTCTTGTCACCATGCAACGCTTCCAGGGCCATCTTAGCCTTAAACTGATCTATAAAGTTCCGGCACCTTGCCATCTTCGTATCACTTCAAAGGTTTGGGATACACCTTAGGTACTTGTCCAGTTTTCTGGGACCGCTTCAGAAAAATCACCCTAGGAAATACGAGGTGTTGCCATCGTAACTCGTGATCGGGCGATCTAAAAATTCAAGCTCCGGGAAAGCCGGGTTCAGATCTTCACCGGGCGCTCCGAATTCTTCGATGAATTAATAATCAATTCGTACTCGGTAATTCGCTCTATAGAGGCAAGCGACCATTCCCCCTCTAGAACAAGCAGCTCACGCAAATCTGCCGGATGAAACACCATTTCCAGTAAAACTACTATCGGGCACCCACCCCCCAGTATGTCCGCTATCATAGCGGATTTCCCATTGATATCGTGGAATCGAGAGACGGTGTCTGCATGCACTGGGATTAGGGCTTGAGAACCAGCCGAACCCTCATTCTTAAGGTGGTTATTTTGCAACTTCTTCAGCCTTGGCGCTCATCTGTTTACTGCACGGCCCATATTCGCTCAGCGCCAGTGTCCAAAGGTTCATACGATGAAACTGAGTCTATTCCCTCGTATACAAGGACCGACAGGCTATCGTTCCTGATACCGTCAGCATCACGACGCCACGCACCGAGTGCGATGCCACTCGCGTTCGGCCCGCTCCGCTAGGCTGTCATGCTATTTTGAGGGTAATTGATACTGACGTATTAAGATGCCGAAAAGCTGCAATATACCGGGGCCAACTAGATAAAAATGTCCCCTAGATGTCCCCCAAAAACCCTGAAGCGACAAAGTCCGCAGACAAATATCCAACTAACAATTTGAAAATTTTGTTAGCGGAGGAGGGACTTGAACCCTCGATACGCAGATTATGCTTATACAATTCGATATACTATTCAATAATTTATAATCGTGTGTATAGTTATTTTTATGGCTTTTGAGCCTGATGGCAATTGACCTCATGAAGCTGCACACTCAGCGAACTAACTGGAACGATCTTGCGCCTCCTGCAGGGTCTTCAACGAACTGATACTTTCTACCAAAAGAACATTAGATCGATGCAGCGACTGGCCCAAAGGCGACCTTCGTCACAAGTCCTGACTTCGCAAATGCGGGACGCTGAACTGGCCATTCGCTGCGATGCCGAATGCCTGAAAGAGCTTCTGGTCAGTCCGCGGACAAAGCCGCCGTTCGATCCGCCGCACTGAAGGTCAGCAAGTATGAGAGATATGCGTTCGGCGTGACTGAGCTTCTAGCTGCGAAAACGGCACTCTAAGTACACCGCCTTAAACGCCGAGGCCATGCGCCGCCAGATAGGCCATTGAATCTGGGATCCGGTTCACATCCCGCAGTTCTAGAACAAGCCGCGGGTCCGACTTCACCTCAGACAGCGCGCGGAATACCGCTGGCCAGTTGATCGTGCCCTCGCCGAGCGACCAGTGCCGGTCGGCGTAGCCATCCGCATCCTGCAGGTGAACATGCCCAAGCATATCGCCTGCAGCCCGTACGAAATAATCGACTGGCGGCGCGCCGGTCGAGCCATGGGCATAGTGAGCATGCCCCGTGTCGAGAGAGACGCGGACCGCATCGCTTTGGAAACTTTCCGTCAGCCGGAGGCGATCCATCGGGTCGATGTCTTCGATATTTTCGATGACGATCGTCAGGCCCTGATCCTCCGCGCGCTTTACAGCGGCTTTCATCGTGTCGTGGACATGCTCAATGATGATCTCTCGGCTGCCGGGATTATTGTCCAGGTTGTTGTAATCCCAGGTCGAGTAAGGCGAGTGGACGACCATATGGCTCGCGCCAAGCGCCTCTGCGCCGTCCAGCGCCTGATCCATCCGCTTAGCGACCAGATCGCGGACATCTATGTCGCGAGAGTGAATCGTAAACCCCCAGAACGGGCCGTGAATGCCGACGCGCCCGTCATGGCCGTCCAGCATCTTTTTGGCGGTTTCGACCAGCCCGCTCCAATCCCCCTGCAGGGTCTCGGTGAAGGCGAAATCCTGAATTTCTAGATCCCGCTGACCTTCGATGAGCCAGTCACGATAGGTTTCTAGGGCTTTGACGGGCATGGCGGCGCCGATTTTGAGCGGGGTCATGTGCGAGATCCTGTTGGCTGACGAATTAGGCGGGCTAGCGGAGCCGGAATTGGCGGGCGAAGGCGGTCATGTCGTGGAAATAGCAAAGCTCTGGCGCGCAAAGCGAAAAGGTCGGCGCGACGGCGGCAAGCTCTTCAGCGGCGCGGTCGACGGCGTCATCCAGCGCCGCCGCCTCCGCCGCATCAGGCCAGGCGATCAGATATGCGAGTGTGATGTGAAAGCGATATTCGTCGTGGCCCGGCCGGTGCGTCAGACCAGCCGCTCGAGCGAGATCATCGCGCACACTGCGAAGCCGCGCGTCCTCCGCCCTGTTCACTCCGCCAACGTCCACGCCAAGCCCGCCATCAGCTGCGTAAAGACCGCGCGGGGCAATTTGAAATGGAGGCGGCTCTTGGAGGGTCAGATCCCTAACCTGCGCCGCGGCCCAATCGTCCACCTCCGCCTCCGATGCGTCAGTGGCCAGGCCTTTGGGCCAATATGCCATCTCCCTCCTTTGGTGGAGGAGATAGTCGAAGACGGTCATGTGATAGCTGGAGGGGGGAAGCCAGGCGAAGACCTGACGTCTGGTCGCTGCGCAAATCCGATCACGAGCAGCCGATAGAGCCTCATTCTGTACCGGGTCCGTAATGTGGCAAATCACGGTAACGCCGCTTGCGCGCAGCGGTCTCGCGTCTGCATCAAAGCGCACCCCGAGCCATTTGGGCGGATCAGCGTCCATCCCTTTGGCAAGGGCTTCAGCGAACCTCATAGCCGGGCGCCGGATTCCGTGTCGAAGAGGTGAAGATCCTCCGCCGCCAGGCCCAATCCGACGTCATCGGCAGGGATTTCAGAGCCCGCATCGACGCTGACCACCATTGGCTGGCCGCCAAGCGACCCGTGGAGCAGACGGACGGCGCCGAGTTCCTCAACCGCGTCGGTCTTGAAGGATGGGCCATGACCGTTCAGCAGCGCCTTTTCAGGCCGCACGCCGACCGTGACCTTGCCGCGATGCGCGACGCCATGCGCCGGGAAAGTTGCGTCGCCGATCCGCACGCCGCCCTCTTCAACCACGCCCTCAATCAGGTTCATCGCCGGCGCGCCAATAAAGCTGGCGACGAAAGTGGAGGCCGGGCGGGCGTAGACTTCGGTTGGGGGGCCGATCTGCTCGATCAGCCCGCCGTTCAGAACGACAACCCTGTCGGCGAGCGTCATCGCCTCCACCTGATCATGGGTCACATAGATCGCCGCGACGCCCAGCCGGCGCTGCAGTTTCTTGATCTCGAGCCGCATCTGAGTGCGAAGCTTGGCGTCGAGGTTCGACAGCGGCTCATCAAACAGGAAAATCGCCGGGTCGCGCACGATCGCCCGGCCCATCGCCACGCGCTGGCGCTGGCCGCCCGAAAGCTGGCCGGGCTTGCGGTCCAATAACTCTGCGATTTGCAGCATCGCGGCGGCCTCATCGACTTTCCGCGCAATCTCATCTTTGGCCATCTTCCGGTTCTTTAGCCCATAGGCCAGATTGTTACGCACGGACATGTGCGGGTAGAGCGCGTAGTTCTGGAACACCATGGCGATGTTGCGGTCCGCAGGCTCCACATCATTAACCACGCGGCCCGCCAGTTCGATTTCGCCCTCAGTCACAGCCTCAAGGCCCGCGACCATGCGCAAAAGCGTTGACTTGCCGCAGCCCGAGGGGCCGACAAAGACGACCAGTTCGCCATCCTCAACGGTGACATTCACACCTTTCACGGCCAGCGCGCCATTGGGGTAGCGCTTTACGACATCGCGGATGTTTAGGGTGGTCATTTGTCAGACTCCACGAGGCCTTTAATGAACATGCGTTGAAAGACGACGATGATGATCGCGGGCGGCAGCATCGCCAGGATCGCCATGGCCAGCGCCTCATTATAGTCTGGGATGTTGGAGCCGATATAGACCTGCATCACCTGACGGATGCCGCGGACCAGAGTGAAGAGCCCCTCCTCCGTCGTCATCAGCGTGGGCCAGAGATACTGGTTCCAGCCGACCACGAACATGATGATGAAGATCGCAGCGATCATGGTCTTGGACAGCGGCACGAGGATGTCGACGAAAAACCGGAACGGCCCGGCGCCATCGATCCGCGCCGCTTCGATCAGTTCATCAGGGACAGAGCGGAAGAACTGGCGAAAGAAGAATGTCCCGGTGGCCGAAGCGATCAGCGGCAAAATCAGGCCGGTATAGGTGTTCAGAAGGCCCAGGCCTTGCACAACCTCATATGACGGCAGAATGCGCACCTCGAGCGGCAGAAGGAGGGTCGAAAAGATGATCCAGAAACTGATCGTCGCCAGCGGAAAGCGGAAATAGACGATTGCGTAGGCCGCCAGCATCGAGATCACGATCTTGCCGAT
>CBFHXH010000192.1:271-5388 GCA_965659735.1 uncultured Pikeienuella sp. | reverse complement strand
CTTGCTGACTCCGCCGTATCAACGCATCAAGCAATTCCAATTGGGCCACCGCGAATATGATCCGATGAAAATTGGCTATCGCACCGACCTGCCCCGCGCCAAATGGCGATACGCAGTCGATACCGTCAATGACAGCGGGTCATCAAATGCCGGGCACCTGTTTGGCACAAACTTGCCAGAGGCTGAGAAGACCGCTCTGTTGGAATATCTGAAGACCACGTAAGGCGATTAAAGCCAGCGGTGAAAGACGCGCGGCGCCATGATCCTCAGCGCGTTGTCACGCAGTTTCACGTGGCGCCAGATGTGAAAGCAGGCGTGAAACGCAACTACCGCAGTCAAGGCGTAGAACTGTACGATGTGAAACGTCCCGACCCAGTCGTTGATTGCTGGCCAGTTCTGCGGCGGCGCGATGGGCAGGAATCCACCCGCCTTCAACAACACGGCGGATGACAAGCCCAACAGAAACCCGGTCACAGCCACGCAGAAAAGGCCCCAGATGATGGTTTTGTGCATGATTTGATGCAGCGGCCGCGCCCATTGAGGCAGTTTAGGGCCCGGCCGACTGGCGAGGCCCTTGCGCATATGCATCGCCGTCCAGATCAGCGTCACGGAAACGAAAATCAGCGCAAGCACCGAATGAAACTGAAAAAGGCCAAGCGGGACAACATCACCCGGCTGCATGATCACGAACCAGACCAGCATAGGGGCCATAGCCCAGTGGATGACCTTCAGAAAGGCGCGGCGGGTCGGCATCAACTATTCCCCTTTCGCCCGTCTTCGCCCTGATCGACGGTTTGGTTTCAGGTCATTTCGGTTCTAGCGTCCGTAGCCTAGGCTTCAAGCCGCAATGGCAGACTGTCCAGGGCGCGAATTGCGTTGTTGGCTCGCCAAGCCGCAGGTCCGGTCGGCAGAATAGCGCCTACCTGTTCAGCAAGCGCCTGCAAGATCGTTTGTCCTTCGGCGCGGGCGACGTTCTGTCCGACACAGGTATGCACCCCGGCGCCAAGCGCCAGATGCCCCATGGTTTTACGCGAAACGTCGAAACGATCGGCGCCCGGCCATCGCGTCTCATCCAGATTTGCTGCCCCGAGAACACATAAAATCTTGGTTCCTGCTTCTATGCGCATACCCGCAACCTCAGTATCGACATCCGCGGTCCGGCAGAAGGCGTTCACTGGCGAAGTGTAGCGGATCGTCTCTTCAAACGCCGCCACGGCACGGTCTTTGGGCTTTTCCTTCAGCGCCGCCAACTGATCGGGCGCACCCGCAAGACACCATAAAGCTGACCCAATCGCAGTCACCGTCGTATCCACGCCAGCGGACAAAAGCGATCGGACCAGCATGCCCGCCTCATCTTCGGACAGCATGCCGTTGTCGGCCGAAGCGTAGATGGCCGCGCCAATGCCATCTTCCGTAAGATTAGCCCTCTGGCACTGCTGCGCAATCCAGCGGCCAACGACAGGGGCCTTCGCCATCGCCGCTTGCCGCTGCGCATTGTCAGGTCCGAGCGCATTGAAAACCATCAGCCCATAGTCAAGAAGCATCTGACGATCAGTGTCCTTCAAGCCAACGGCCTTGGGAAATACGGTGCAGGGAAACACTTCAGCCAGATCAGCGACACCATCAATGTCCTTGCCAACAAGCGATGCGACCAGTTCATCAGCCTCTGCCTTGAACAAAGGCTTCAGGTCCGCCACCACCTTGGGACTGAGCGCGCGCATGATCGCGCGGCGGGTGCGATTATGCGCGGGGGGATCAACCTCCAGCACGATCGAAGGCGGGCGCCATGGCTCACCCAGAGAAAAATCCTGAAGCCCAACTCCCCGTGAAGACACGAAGCGCGCGTGATCCGAAAAGACCTCGCGCGTGACATCGTAGCCGCCACAGATCAGCATTGAGTATTTCGGAAGGTAGGCAAAAGCGCCCTTGGCGCGAAGCTCCGCAAAGAACGGTTCAGGATCAATCTGCACCTCCGGCGCATAAGGGTCGGCGTCCCAGATCGGCGCCCCCATTGGTGGATCGATCGTTTTATGACCCTCTGTCAGCATCACAGCTCCCTTTGGCCCCGACAATTTTGCAGCCTATCAAACTCAGGGGCGAAGATATCATCTATGTGTCCCAAATATCCCCCCCGGAGGCAAAAAAAACTTGTCTCAAGCTCGCATCCGAGCATCAACGTCACCGCTGAGACGGATGCCAAAACGTCATGCGGCGCTCAATCAGGGCGACAAATCCATAGAAGGCTGAACCCGCTATGGCGGCGACGGTGATTTCCGCCCAAACCATGTCGACATTCATGCGCCCAACTTCGGTTGAGATGCGGAACCCCATGCCAACGATAGGCGTGCCGAAGAACTCCGCCACGATGGCGCCGATCAGAGCCAGCGTTGAGCAGATTTTCAGGCCATTGAAGATAAAGGGCCCAGCGGCCGGAAGGCGTAATTTCAGCAGTGATTGCCAGTAACTCGCCGCATAAGTCCGCATTAGATCCTTCTGCATCTTGTCGGCGGCCTGCAGCCCCTCGACCGTGTTCACCAGCATCGGGAAAAAACACATCACCACAACAACGGCGGCCTTGGAGTGCCAGTCGAAGCCGTACCACATGACCATGATCGGGGCGATGCCGACGATGGGCAGAGCCGCGACAAGGTTGCCGATGGGCAAAAGCCCCGCCTTAAGGAACTCGCTCCGGTCGATGGCTATGGCGGTCAGGAAAGCTGCACCGCAGCCGAGGACATACCCAGCCACAACGCCTTTGAAAGTTTGGATAAAGTCGGCCCAGAGAATGTCGGTCGACGTCGCAAACCGCGCAGCGATTTGGGATGGTGGGGGGAGGAGAACGCGGGAGACCTCCAACGCGATCACGACCAGTTCCCACATCGCAAGAAGCGTTACGCCGAAGATGATTGCGGCGAGGAGTCCGAGGCCCCTGCCCCGCGCTCTTGCGATCCGCGTGTTGATAAACCAGCCCAGCACCCAGACGCCGAACACGGCAGCAATGCCAACAACCCCCGTCATCGCGTGAATCCCATGCGCTTCAAAGTGACTTGTCCGGTCAGCCCAACTGCGGCAACCAACAGGCCAGCGAGCAGCGAGGCGCCGATCAGCGCCGCCCAGATCATCATCGTTTGGCCGTAGTACGATCCGTTCAACAACCGCGCGCCCAGCCCACCATCCTGTGACAGCGTCATCTCAGCCACAATCGCGCCGATCAGAGAAGCTGCGGCGGCGATCTTGAGACTAGGGAAGAGGAAGGGCAGCGAGGATGGCAGCCGGAGCTTCCAGAACGCCTGCCAGCCGGAGGCGTTGTAGGTACGCATCAGATCAAGCTGCATCGCGTCGGGAGACCGCAGCCCCTTCACCATACCAACGACGACGGGGAAAAAGCTGAGATAGGTTGAGATCATCGCCTTGGCGACGACGCCCTCCATATTAAGCGCATTCAGCACCACGATCATCATCGGCGCGAGCGCGAGGATGGGGATGGTCTGGGATGCGATGACCCAAGGCATCACCGACATGTCCATCGCCCGGTTATGCACGATGCCAATCGCCAGCAGCATCCCAAGGCCTGCGCCAAAGAAAAAGCCGAGGAACGTAGCGTTAAAGGTGATCCATAAGTGGTAGACGAGGCTGCGTTTTGAGGTGAGTTTTTTCTCGACGGTGGTTTTCCAGAGCTCTTCGGCCACCTGATGCGGCGCGGGGAGGATCGGGCGTTCCTGCGCCATGGTGTTGGGCAGGATCTCCATAAAGGTGACGGTTCTGTCGGCCCGTTCCGCCTGATCGTATTCCCACTGGGCGTTCATGCGCGCGGCACCGGCGTACCAGATGGCGATGATCGCGAAGACGATGGTGAGGATGGAGAGGAGGCGGGTCATTTGTGGTCCCAATTCTTTTTAAGGTAGCGCTCGTAGCAGAACAGCGCGAGCGGGATCCAAATAGGGCCTGAGACGGCGGATAAGATCACAAAAGAACCAAAGCGCCCTGAGGGTGGGCCTTGGTATGCCCAGAATGCAAGCAACGCCCAGACAAGAAAAAGCACCACGGCCATTGCAGCGATTTCTCTTTTCATTATCCCCACCGATACAAAATATCCGGCAACCCTTCTTCATTATCGCCGTCGCTGCGATCAGCCTCTGCGAACCCTTCACGCTCACAAAAGCGGTGCGCGTCTATATTGGCGACATGCGTCCACAGCTTCATCTCGCTGCCGCATATCGCCTTGGCTTCGTCCATTAATCGCTTGCCGATGCCAGCACTTCGTTGTGTGGCGGCGACGCAGAACGCGGTCATGTACCCCTCGTCCATATCCAGCGGCGCAAACCCTTTGATCTGAGGGGCTGCGGCGACAATCACATGGCGCTTTTGAAACACAAACTCACGATAGTGCCGTTCTACATCTCCGTGGGAACAGACGCGCGGCATCCATGGCGTCTCGTCGATCCAGGCATTCAGGGTAGTGGCGCAGGCGGGCGCGTCGTTGGGCGTTGCGGGGAGGATGACGACAGCTTCGGTCATTTATCACCGCTGTCCCGGCCTTGAGCGGGGACCTCGACTGCTAGAGTGTAAGGCATGGCGCGAGGCCTCGCCTCTCGCGGTTGCTTGAGCGACCGCTGCCAGCCAGCGGGCTCAAGGCCGGGGTGGCGATGATGCTGTTTCAGTGGCATACTGCTAACCGCTTCCACCTGTCAGGGTCGGTCCAGCCAAGCTCCACCTCCAGCGCCTGACCCCAAAGGACAAGCAGGATGATTGGCAGGAACAGGGTGAAGATGATTGCGGCGGCGACCAGTGGCAGGACGCCGCTGAAGAGCATGCTGATTAGGATGACGCCAACGACGAATTTGGCCCAGGTGGCCAGGATGATCTTCGCCTGAGCAACGAAGCGCATAAAATAGACGGTGGGGCCGCAAAATCTGATTTTCATGGCGCTCTAGTCCTCATAACTATGCCCCGCCCTAAGCCCCTCACGTACCCGTGCGGCGACCTCAAGAAACTTAGCGCTTTCGCGGATATCAAGGGGGCGTTCTTTCGGCAGCGGGCTGTCTATGACGTCGATGATGCGGCCCGGACGTGGACTCATCACCACGATCTTGGTGGAGAGATACACCGCTTCGGGG
>CBFHXH010000192.1:0-261 GCA_965659735.1 uncultured Pikeienuella sp. | reverse complement strand
AGCGCGCGGGCGATGGAAGCGCGCTGCTGCATGCCTCCGGAGAGCTGCCATGGGAATTTCTTCTCGAAGCCAGCGAGTTCGACCAGTTCCAGCACGCGGGAAACACGGTCAGCCTGTTCGGCCTTGCTGATCCCCATAATCTCCAGCGGAAGGCGGATGTTGCCCCCAATCGTGCGCCAGGGGTAAAGGCCCGCTGCTTGGAAGACGTAGCCATAGGCGCGCTTAAGGCGGGCTTCCTCGGGTGAGACGCCGTTCACCGTG
>CBFHXH010000191.1:0-5425 GCA_965659735.1 uncultured Pikeienuella sp. | reverse complement strand
GCTGCGCCTGATGACCTGACCAACGCCAACGCTCGGACGCAAAAACGGCTGATAGCCCTGGATAAGGCGCGGGCCTGCCTGCATGAGGTTGGTGATATGACCCGCATCAGCACACAGGAATTTCAACAAGAACTGATTGAGATTGAGGCCGCCTTGCGCGCCAGCCAGGCACCAGAGCCTTACGACGAACCCAAACGCCGCGCGAGGGCGAAGCGATGAATGGCCGGGACGCCACCGGCCGCGCGGACTGGATCGTGCCTGAATTGGGCTTCGAGGATGAGACTGAACGCCTGCGTCGGATGATCAGCGACTGGATCGCCAATGTGCGGCCGGAAATGGCGGATGCGTTGGAATGGCAGTTCCTGTCTGGGTCAAAATACTTCCGCCCCCTCACCGTATTCTGCTGCGCCGAGGCGATTGCGGCGGGTCCACTTGTTGATAGCGCCATTCGCGGCGCCATGGCGTTGGAGCTGTTTCATAACATGACGCTGGTCGTGGACGATATTCTGGATCGGTCGGATGAACGGCGCGGCAAGGCCTCAATGCACCACAAGTTCGGCGAACTCAAAGCGCTGATGACATCCGGCTACATGGTCGCCGAGGCCTATCGCATGGTGAAAGATGACCCTGCGATCATTGAGCTGTTGTCAGAAATGATGACCCGGCTGGGCGCTGCGGAAGTGAAACAATGGGACGAACGGTGCAAGCCGCTGGGCGTCGAAGACTGGCGCGTCCTCGCCCGCGAAGACACCGGATCAATGTTCGAAACTGCGGCCTGTCTTGGCGATCCAACGGGGAAATTGCGCATGTTTGGCCAGCTTCTGGGCATCCTCTATCACGCATGCGACGACGTCTCAGACATACGTGGCGCCTCGGCCTTGGGCGGCGGGGGCGATGAAGACGTGCGCGACGGCATCCTGACCCTACCCGCCGCGCTGGCGATCCGCGACCCTTCGGTGGCTGAGATGTTCGCAGAGCCGAATGAAAGCAACTATGAGGCTCTCGCGTCGGCTTTTCGCGCCGCTCTGCCTGAGGCTGAGGCTGAACTGGACCGCATCGCACAGTCCGCAATCGCCGAAGCAAAGACGCAAGCCCGTAACCCGGAAAAGCTGATCGGGCTGGTTATGCTGACACGCAATCTGGGCCGGGCCTAAGGATTGGCGAGGGTGTCCAGCAACAAACAGGATTCGCTGTTCTGAACGCCATTCACCTCGCGAATGGATCTGAGCGCTTGATCAAAATCCCGTAGCGACGCGCATTCCAGCTCCGCCACCAGATCCCAGGCGCCATTGGTCGAATGCAGGCGCGCGACCTGCGGCATCGACTGGATCGCCTTAATCACGGTTCGCGACATCCCGCCAGCCAGTTGGATCATCATGATCGCGCGCACCAGCGCGTCGTCTCGCCCGCCCGCTGTATCTACCGTGAAGCGTGCAATAACGCCAGTTTCTACCAACCGGTCCATCCGCGCCTTGACCGTCGCCCGGCTCACCCCCAGCGCGCCAGCTAATGTTGATACGGACGCGCGGGCGTCGCGACGCAGCATCGCCAAAAGGGCTGTATCGGTGGCGTTTAGGTCATCCATTAATCATATCGCTCACTTTATTTTACAATTTGATAGTTTCCTAGATCATTTCTATCACTTTTCCAACTATCTGCGATCAAGGCAGCGCCTTACGTCACACTCAGATCAGGAGACGACAATGACCAAACCCGTCAGCATCATCATTGGCGCCCGCATTCAGGAAGGCGCCAGCCAACCCGGGTGTCTTATGGGCCCGGACGCCTTTCGCACCGCCAGTCTGCTGGAGACGCTGGAGGAACGCGGCTATTGCGCCATCGATCAGGGCGATCTGAGCCCTGAGGCGGATACCAACGCGAAGCATGATAACCCCGCGCTCAGGAACCTGCCTGAAATCGCAGGTTGGGCGGCCAGGCTGACAACTGCCGCGCAGAAGGCCGCGGCGGAGGCTGACTTGCCGATTTTCCTGGGCGGTGATCACGCGATGTCGATCGGCACCGTGCCCGGCGTCGCCGCCCATGCGGCGGACAAGGGGCGCCCGCTGTTCGTGCTGTGGCTTGATGCGCACCCGGATCTGCACTCCCTCGACACCACCACCAGCGGTAACCTCCATGGCACGCCCGTCGGCTATTTCACCAATCAGGGCGGATTCAATGGCGTCTAACCGACGCCGCCAGCCACGGTACCGGCGGAAAATGTGTGCTTCATCGGTTCAGATCTGTCGATCCCGCCGAACGCGACCGCCTGCGCGACCAGGGTTTTGTCGCCCATGACATGCGGGCGATGGACGAGCATGGGGGCGCCCCACTTTTGCGCGCCTTTCTGGACCGGGTCGCTGCCGCAAATGGCATGCTGCATGTCTCGCTGGATGTTGATTTCCTCGACCCGTCAATCGCCCCTGCAGTCGGCACGACAGTGCCCAGCGGCGCAACGTTCCGCGAGGCGCATTTGATTATGGAGATGCTGCATGACAGCGCCCTCGTCACCTCGCTGGACCTTGTGGAGCTGAACCCCTTTCTGGACGAACGCGGGCGCACAACGAAACTGATGGTCGACCTGACCGCCAGCCTTCTAGGCCGCAAGATCCTTGACCGCCCAACCCGGAGCTTCTGATAACTGCCCCCATCCGCCCTCGCTATGGTGCCTTTCGTATCCGTCGACCATATGATGAAGCTGGTCAATGAACGCGGGCCTGCAAAGATGATCGCAGAGATCGCCACCTATATCGAAGCGGATTTCCGTCGCTGGGAAAGCTTCGACAAGACCCCTCGCGTCGCCGCCCATTCCAAGGAGGGCGTGATTTAGCTGATGCCGACCTCGGACGGGGAACGCTACGGGTTCAAATACGTGAACGGGCACCCGAAAAACATGCGCGAGGGTTATCAGACCGTCACGGCGTTTGGCGTGCTTACGGATGTGTCGAACGGTTATCCGACGCTGCTGACCGAGATGACGATCCTGACCGCGCTGCGGACTGTGGCGACGTCAGCCAGGGCGGCCAAATATCTGGCGCCGAAGGGCGCTAAAACGATGGCAATAATCGGGAACGGGGCGCAGTGCGAGTTTCAGGCGTTGGCGTTTCAGGAAATTATCGGCATCGACACACTGCGCCTTTACGACATCGACCCGGAAGCGACCGCGAAGGCAGCGAAAAACCTGGAAGGCCGGGCCTGACCGTGGTTTCCTGCCGGTCTGGGCAAGAGCCTATGGAGGGGGCTGAAATCATCACCACCTGCACCACCGACAAACAATATACGACGATCCTGACCGACAACATGGTCGGCGCGAGCGTGCACATCAACGCCATCGGCGGCGACTGCCCGGGCAAGACGGAGCTGCATGAGGACATCCTGAAACGATCCTCGGACTTCGTCGAATACCCGCCCCAGACCCGGATCGAAGGGGAAATTCAGCAGCTGGATGACGACCATCCCGATACCGAGCTTTGGCGCGTGATCACGGGCGCCGAGACGGGCCGCAAGACCGCTGCCGAGATCACGCTGTTTGACAGCATCAGCTTTGCGATCGAGGATTTTTTCGGCGCTCGGATATATCCGCGACCGGCTGGACGGGTCAGAGCATTATGTTGAGCTGGATATGCTGGCCGACCCTGATGATCCACGCGATCTGTTCGGGATGGTCAAGCGAGCGGCCTGATAGGTTTCACGTGTGAAACCGGCGGCGACTTTGCGCGTGAAACCATATTTAACTAATTGAAATTGTTATTATTTTATAAATCATTAACCATTTAGGATTGGGGGCTTTGGGGGCTGGGTGGACGTTCGTGTTCCCGGCCGTCCCGGGCTTGACCCGGGATCTCGAAAAACGAAGCGCCCAACCCTCACGAAGCCCCGGATCAAGTCCGGGGCGGTGGAGAAAAACACTAGCCGGTGAAAGAGTCAGGCCGTGGGCTGACGCTATAACTGCTGATCTTCTTGATTTATCTCAGCAAAGTTCATCTGAACTACCCGCTTAGCGCTCCATCCCTAAAAACGTCAGACCGCCTACTGCCGGGCAGTGGACGCCTTCGGCTTGATCCCGATGCGGGATGCGACAACGCTGATCTTTGGCTTCGCCCCAAATTTTGCTCCCAAGGCGCTCAGCGCCAAGAACGTGTATGTGTTAGAAGTTTTTTTCCCCACGTTTGCCCACCACAAAACCGCACCTGCGCTAGCTCACCGCTGCCGCTGCACCGCGCCGCCCGCCACTTTGCGTTCAATCCTGTAGGTGACGAACCAGCCGATGACGACAAAGACGGACCCAAAGGCGAAGAACGCCCCACCAAATCCCCAGTTGGACAGGAAATCGTTGATCCGCACTTCACTGGGGTCGTCCGGGTAGAAGGCGACCTCGACCTCAGTCCCAACTGCGAAGTTATAAGTGCTGGACTGCAGGCTGGGCGTGCCCACCCGCGCGACGCCATAGTGATCGTCATAGGCGAGGGTCGGCCGATAGGTGACAGTGGTTTTCTTGTCGCCGTCACGGTCGCGTTCGCGCGTTTCAATCCGTTCAACCGACAGAACCTCCGCCATGCCGATGATCGCCGTCTGCTGAAAGACATAGGCACCATAGATCAGCCAGGCGCCCACCGACATAAAAATCAGACCCACCGCCAGAAACACCCAGCGCACCAGTTTAGCGACACCGGCGGTGTGTTCGGCATGTGAGGCGGCGTGAGCGTTTCGCATGGCGCATCCCTTGATCGTTTGGGACGAGTATGCCGCATACCGGTATTTGCGCAAACGATGCGACGCAGCGGCATGGCGTTAGGTCAGTTGACCAAAGGTCGGAAAGCCGCGCTAAACTGACGCTAACCCCAACTGAAAGGATCATTCATGGGACGTGCGTGGCCGGTACTGATCCTTCTTGGTTTTTGCCAGTTCTGCGCAAGCTGGGGCTCGCTCGCCATCATCGCTGTGCAAGTCGAAATGCGCGATGGGCTGAATGTGTCCACTGACGAAGTGGCCGCGCTGGTTTGGGCGTTTTCCTTTTCACTGGCCATCGGCGCGCCGCTGGCTCAGGCCCTTATCGGCCAATGGGACAGGCGGTCTGTCTTGTTTTCCTCGCTCGCCCTCTTGGGGTTTGGCGCGATCGCCCTTGGGTTCGCGCAAAGCTGGGAACAGGCGATGGCGGCGCGGATCGCCATGGCGCTTGGGGCGGCGTCGGTCATGCCGACCGCTTCCGTCATCGCCGCCTCGATGGTGGAAGAAGCGCAGCGCCCCGCCGCCATGTCGATCATCTTTGGCGGCCTGACCGCATCGTTGGTCATCGCCATGCCGATATCGTCAGCGGTGGCGGAGGCGATGGGCTGGCGCGCCGCCTGGTTCGTCGCGGCCGGGGCAGCCTTTGCGGCGGCGGCGGGCGTCATGCTGGGCGCGCCGGGCGGGGTGCGCGGCACACGCG
>CBFHXH010000190.1:0-5454 GCA_965659735.1 uncultured Pikeienuella sp. | reverse complement strand
GGGGTTATCCAAGTCGCGGCCCATTTCTTTCAGGTCCTCATAACGGTTGCCAATTCGGTGGTTTGGATGACCCCCGACTGACGCGCCCAGCGCAACGATAATCTCATCTTCCGCAGGCGCGTCCGGCACCGTCAAGTGGATGGTCTGGTAATGCGACCGCATCCCGCCATCATCCTTGTGCATAAGAGGGATCATCATGGAACAGCCCGCCGCGCCGCGCGTGTTCGAAAAGGCGAGGTAGGATTTGGCGTTGATCGCCTCGCGGAACTGGTTGCCGAAATGCAACGTATGGGTCATCGCCTGCGCATGCTCCACCACACCGCTCATGCCGACGACAGATGCTTTGCCGCAGCCTTCCAGCGCGTCGCCGGTCACATCGAGCAGCATGCCGGTGAGGAGCTTACCCAAGCCAGGCGCGATATCGCGAATTTCGGGGCGCAGGTTTTCGACATAGCCTCGGCCAAACCACGGATTGCGGATGATGGCGAGCGCGGCGACCAGCTTGGTCGGCGTATCAACGGTTTTACCGCCTTCTTCATAGGTCGTCTGAACTTGCAGCAGCGTGCGCCGAATTTCGGTGGTTTCAAAGGTGGGAAGCATCAGGCGAACTCAGGCATGACTTCGTTAATGAAGAGGTTCAGAGACCGTTTCTGAACCTCCATATCCAGGCCCATCGAGGCGTAGTAGATAAAAGCGTCGACGCCCAGTGATTGGTATTTCTTCAGCTTGGCGATAACGGTTTCAGGCGAGCCGAACATCAGGTTTTCTTCCAGCATCTGAGGCTCCACCCGGACATTGCCGTCCAATTCCTCCAGCGGCACCTGATCGGGGAAGCCGTTCACGACATCGCCCTTCTTCATCATCAGGTTGCCGAATTGCCCGAGGACGTGGCGGATGGCGCCAATGGATGCTTCGCGGTCAGCCTCGGTCGCGTAGACGGCGGAATGGCGCATCAATGCGAATGTACCGTTCCAACCGCCCGCCTTGGCAATGCTTTCGTACAGCTGGCCGCGATATATTTCAGCCTCGGACATTGGCAGGGTCAGCGGCCAGCACATGATGTTGCAGTCATTCTCAACCGCATAGTCGAACGTGATGGGCGAGCGGGCCGCAACCCACATCGGCACTTCGTCCTGCAGAGGTTTTGGGCAGGAAGTGGAGGTTGGGAATTGCCACTTGTCCCCGTCATGCGCAACGTCACCCTGCCACAGCTTGCGCACCAGAGGCAGCATTTCCTGCATGTATTTGTAACTTTCAGGCTGCGGCAGGCCCGGTTTCATCCGGTCAAATTCCCGCTGATACGCGCCTGATCCAAGGCCCAGATCCAGCCGCCCGCCAGACAACAGGTCAACCATCGCAGCCTCGCCCGCCAGGTTGATCGGGTGCCAATAGGCGGCGTTCGCGACACCGCAGCCAAGGCGGATGTTATCCGTATGATCGGCCCACCAAGTCATTATCTGGAAAGGGTTCGGCGCGATCGTCATTTCCAGCGCATGGTGTTCGGCGGACCAGGCGATTTCGAACCCGGCGCGATCCGCCATCTGCACCATTTCAAGCGTGTGGTCGCGCACCGCACAAATGTCGGTTTGCGCGTTCATCCGTTCCAAGTTCACAGCGATGTGGAATTTCATGGGCTTACCTCGGCTTGAAAGGGTTGGCGATGGGGTCGTCGGACAGGTTCATCCAGACGGTTTTGGGGCGGGTGTAGTCGTAGACCGCCTGAAAGCCGGCCTCGCGGCCGTAGCCTGATGATTTGACGCCGCCAAATTCGGCGATGGGGGAAATGGCCCGGTAGGTGTTCACCCAAACGATGCCTGCGCGTACGCGTTTGGACATGCGCAGCGATCGCGCGCTGTCGCGGGTAAAGATCCCCGCAGCCAACCCATGCTTGGTGTCGTTGGCCATCGCGACGACCTCATCTTCGGTGCGGAAACGCTGGACTGACAGGACCGGGCCGAACAGCTCCGTATCGACCAAAGTCATGTCGTGACGTGGGCATTCGATGATTGTCGGTTGGAAGAACAGACCTTCATCGCCGACGCGGTCGCCGCCATGTAGGATGGTTCCACCTTCCTCCACCGCAAGCGCAACCTGGCGCTGGATATGATCCATCTGCCCTTGGGTGCAGAGCGGACCCATTTCCGTCTCATCCGCTTGCGGATCGCCGATCTGGATGTTGCGGGCGATGTCGACCATGCGCGCCAGAAACTCATCAGCAATGTCTTCATGCAAATACAGCCGGGATCCGGCGACGCAGCTTTGTCCCGTCGCACCAAAGATGCCCGCAACCGACCCATTCACGGCGCTGTCCAGGTTGGCGTCGTCGAATACGATGAAGGGGGATTTACCGCCAAGTTCCAGCGACACTTCGGCGAAGTTCTCAGCCGAGTTTCGCACAATGTGGCGCGCCGCAGCCGGGCCGCCGGTGAATGCTATCCTGGCCACGAGGGGATGAGACGTCAGCGCGCGCCCGCAGGGTTCCGCGCCGCCCGTGACGATGTTGACCACGCCATCGGGGATGCCAGCCTCAGCCACCAGTTTGCCAAATTCCAACAAAGGAGCCGATGCGTGTTCGGAGGCTTTCAGAACAATGGTGTTGCCCGCCGCCAGCGCTGGCCCAACTTTCACAGATGTCAGAAACATCTGGCTGTTCCACGGAATGACCGCCGCAACCACGCCGACAGGTTCCCGATGGGTGAAAACAAACATGTCAGGCTTGTCGATTGGCAGGGTTTCGCCGTGGATTTTATCTGCGGCACCTGCATAAAAGTGAAAGTACTCAGCGATATAGGTGGCCTGCCAGGCCGTTTCCTTGAACATCTTGCCGGTGTCGGTCGTTTCAACCCGGCCCAGATCCTCCGACCGCGCGGCCATCAGATCGCCAAGGCGGCGCAAGCACTTGCCCCGCGCCGTCGGCGTAATCTGCCCCCATTCGCTATGCAGCGCCGCCTCGGCGGCGGTGACGGCGCGGTGTACATCCGCCTCAGTCGCTTCGGGGATGCTGGCCCACGCCGCGCCGGTCGCCGGATTGACGCTGTCAAACCGCCCGCCATCGGACGCATCGACCCAAGCGTCGCCGATCAGCATCTGATATGTCTCAACAGTCATGGACCCGTCCTTCCGCTTGCAGCGCCCGATAGCTGCCGACCAGATATGTGAGCGGATTGGACGCGCCCAGCGTGACGCCCCCCACTTTGCCGATGCAGATCAGATGCGTTTCTTTCTCGATCGCCTGGGTGAGGCGGCAGGTCAGAACCATCGCGCCCGGCAACTCTGGCGAGAGGCCCTTGGTCGCGATCCCATCGAAGCGGCATGCCACAGCGCGATCATCAGCGCCGGCAAGCCGGTCTGCGATGAGGGCTGCGTCTTCCGGCAAAACATTGACAGCGAAAACACCATTGGCGCGCACCGCTTCTGCAATGCGGGATGCGCCGTTCAGACAAACCAGCACAGTCGGCGGATCCGCTGAAACTGAACAAAAGGCGGAAACGGTCGCCCCGCGACGCCCTGCAACGCCATCGGTGGTCACCACGCAGACACTGCTGGCGACACGTCGCATCGCTGCAAGAAAATCGTCCCGATCAGCTGGTTGCATGGAACATCCTCCCTGTGTAGCGAAGATAATTCAGTTTGATCCATATGGATAACGAATATTATTGGATATATTATTCGGATTACCCGATATTAAATCCATGAAGCTGCAAGAACTGAGAACATTTCTGGCGATCGTTGAAGCTGGCAGCCTAGTCCGCGCATCAAGCGCCCTGCATGTGACGCAATCGACCATCACCGCCCGCCTCAAGTCGTTGGAGGCGGAGGTTGGCCAAACCCTGATCCACCGCAACAAATCCGGCGTCACACTGACTGCGGCGGGCATGCGGTTTCTGCGTTACGCAGACACGATCTGCGATCTGTGGCGCCAGGCCCGCAAGGAAACGGCCCTGCCAGATGGCATGTCGGGCGTCTGCAATATGGCCTGTGAATATGACCTTTGGCCCAATCTGGGCGATCGGTTCTTTGAGGCGATGCAAGCGCAGCATCCAAATATCGCCATGTCCGTTTGGTTGGGCGGCGCGGCGGATGTGGCGCATTGGCTGGATGAAGGCAAATCAGACCTTGCGTTCACATACCGGCCCGCAGTTTCGCAGCGACAGGGTCAGTTGGAGCTACCCGCGGATGATCTAGTGCTTTTATCGTCTGAACCGAACGCCCCGATCAGATTCAACCCGGGTTATGTGTTCGTGGAGGCGGGGGACGCCTTTGGCCGCGATCACGCCGCCGCATATGCAGACGCCGATATTGCGCGGATCAGCTTTGGCAACGCGGCGCTTGGACTGGCATATCTAAGTAAATCGGGGGGCAGCGCATATCTGCCGCGGCGGCTCGCGGAAGATCAGATCAAAAGCGGGGATTTGTTTCTGTTGTCAGAGGCGCCTGTTTTCTCTCGGTCAGTTTTCCTGACGTGGAATATCGTAGCGCGGGACACGTGGGACTGGCTGGATCCCCTGCTTGCGAGCGGACTTTTCGCCAAGTCAGCGTAGTGGGGTCAGAGCATGCGGGCGCTCCGAGGTCGGAGCCACGATCCAATTCCCGCCTCAAGGTTTATGGTGTGGGCGCCTCAACCATAGCTTCTGGCGAAAACTTCGATCAGGAAGGCCGTGCTCAAACCAAAGGTTAGCAAGCCATTAACTGCCGCCATGGCGCCAAACAGCCGCCACTCGCGGCCCATTGTGATGTCACCATAGCCAAGCGTCGTGCTTGTCACCAAGGCGAAATAGACCGCGTCTTCAAGCGCGTGGATCGCTTTGGCCGTTTTCAGGACAAGCGCCCAAATCCAGACCTGAAGTGTGTGTCCCAGCAGGATCGCAGCGAAGGCCACAATGATGAGAGGCCAGTTCAAGCCGTCCACGTCGCCGGCGATGGCGGGCAGCACCCCGATCGCCCCAACAAGAACGGCGATGTGGATCGATGAGGCAACCGCCAGCATGGCCGATCCAAGCAATATCTGTCTCCACATCCGCAGACCTTCCCCCTGAGTTGTGCGAATATGATCCGCTCTATTCCTACATGCTGGCATGTGTATTAATATTTAATGGCATGTGTATTAATATTTATCAGCTTAGCAAATGAGGTCGCCTTTCCCATGTTTCGTATGTCTTCAGGATTTTTGATGCTCGCCTCCTTGGCCCTCACCGCCTGCGACGGGGAAACCGACGTTGTCGAAGCTGAGGAGCGGGTCCGCGCGATCAAGACCTTCACAGTGGCGCAGCCTGTTGGCGGTCAAACCCGTTCATTTTCAGGATCGCTTGCAGCGTCGGCCACATCCTCGCTGAGCTTTTCGGTTGGAGGGACGACAACAAAGGTCAACGTCGCCGGAGGGGATACCGTTCAGGTGGGCGACGTGCTGGCGGAGCTGGATCCGGAACCCTTGATGCTGGACGTCGAAGCGGCACT
>CBFHXH010000189.1:0-5574 GCA_965659735.1 uncultured Pikeienuella sp. | reverse complement strand
GAAATTCTTGGCGCCTTCGCCAGTGTTGAGCCAATAACTGCGGTAAGCTTTTGACTTGTCAAATTTTTCGGCCTGCGTGTCAGGGTTGAAGACCCGGAAAAAGGGCGCCGCGTCGGGGCCGCAGCCTGCGACCCATTGCCAGCCCATGGCGTTGTTTGCGGGGTCCCAATCGATCAGCGTATGACGGAACCAGGCCTCGCCGACGCGCCAATCGACCAGCAGGTTTTTGGTCAGCAAGCTTGCGACGATCATCCGTGCGCGGTTGTGCATGCGCCCTGTAACCCACAATTCGCGCATCGCGGCGTCGACGATCGCAACGCCCGTGCGCCCGGCTTTCCATTTGGCGGCGGCCTCGTTTTCGCCCTGCCAGTCAAAATCTTCCCATTCCTGACGCCAGCAGCGATGCTCCATCGCTGGATCATGGAACAGAAGATGATGTGCGAAGTCGCGCCAGACGACCTGCTTGCGCGCCGCTTCATGTCCGGCTGTGTCGCCGCCGGTCAGCAAGGCCCAATAGACTGTGCGCGGTGAGATTTCACCGACTGCAAGATAGTCGGACAAGCCCGATGTCGCGTCCTTCAGGCCCATCTGGTCGCGGTCGTCGCCATACCGTGCGGCGGCCCCGTCGACAAAGGCGGCGAGGCGGTCATGCGCCGCCGCTTCCCCTGCGACAATCTGACCGGCGAGCGCATCCGCCGTTGGCCACATCGGCGCATCCAGCCGCCAACTGGCCAACGTGTCAGTGGCGATGTCGCCGACGCCGCGAAGTGTTGCGGGGCGGGGCAGGGGGCGTTCGATTTCGCGCGCAGATACGTTGCGCCAGAAAGGCGTGTAGACCTTGAACTGTCCGCCTGAGCCGGTTTTCACGGTCCAGGGGTCGACCAGTGTGAAACCGCCAAAGCTGGTTGCGGTCAGCCCGTCATCAGTCAGCGCGGTTTTGACCGCCTTGTCCCGTTCCAAAGACGGCCCGTCTGTCAGGCGCGTCCACATCACGGCGTCCGCGCCGGCCTCGTGCGCCAGATCGCGCAGAACGGTCAGAGCGTCGCCCCGGCGCAGGATAAGCGGCGCGCCTGCGTCGGCCAGATCGCGCGACAGGGATTGAAGCGACAGCGTCAACCGCAACCGGGCGGCGGCGCCAAGCGATTGGTCAAAGACATCATCAAAGATGAAAACGGGAACAATGCGACCGCGGCTCGCAGCAGCGGTCAGCGCGTGATTGTCAGCCAGTCGCAAGTCCTTGCGCAGCCAGACAACCGTGACAGGGTCACCAGATGTGATGGAGGGTTTCGTCGAACTCATGCAAGTGTATACGCGCCGAAACCCAAAATGGTTTTAGCTCAGTCTGCTTTTTTGTAGACGATCTGAACTTCGGCCACGCGGGCCTCGCCACCGGGGCGGGCGCGGGTTGAGTTTGGCGGCTTGATTTCGACCTTTTCCATCTTGCAGATCTGGAACGGCGCGCCGCGGCTGTCGAAGATCAGCATGCAGCCGTCCAGCGCAGCTGTGTCCAAGGTTTTTTCCGATCCGGACTGATCGTAGACTTTCAGAGCGTCCGCATGGGCCGCGCCTGCGAACAAGGCCAATGCACTAAGTCCTGCTGCAAGAAGTTTCATCGCCATCTCCCCTAATTCGGTTGATGCGGTCTCGCCCATCCTGCCAGCCCGCTACCCTTGATCAAGCGTAACATGACCCTGTGCGATCACCCTAGCGTTTCCTTCGAAATGTGATGTGACTTTTGTCGTTTCAGCGTTGGGAATGCGACGTATTGCACGTTCTTTTGGCGATGCGCCTGCCGCATTGGGGTCTCATAACGCTTTTGCGACGTGAAACCGCTGGTTGATTCGCCCTTGTCCTCCGTAAGGTTGGATTGACCTTGGCCCCACCGCCCGTAGGCTGACGCGAAATTGTTGGGAGACACAGATGTCGCAAATCACACTCACCCTGGATGAGGTCGACGCACTAGCCCGAGCCGCCTTTTTGAAGGTCGGTTGCGATCAGGCGAATGCTGACGCCCTGACACGCACGGTCTGGCGGGCCGAACGGGACGGAGCGAAATCGCACGGCCTGTTCCGCGTTCCAGCGTTGGTCGCGGCGTTGGCGTCGGGCAAGGCCAACGGCACAGCGGCGCCAAAGATCACCCAGCGGGCGGGCGTGGTGCTGCAAATGGATGGCGATCAGGGCTATGCCCCAACATCGCACGACACGGGCTTGCCTGAACTGATCGAGGTCGCCAAAACCAACGGTATGAGCGCCCTAGCAATCAGTGATGTATTCCATTTCGCTGCCCTCTGGCCTGAGGTTGAAACGATCTGCGACGCGGGTCTGGTCGGCTATGCCATGACTGCGTCGCCGCCCTACATGGCGATGCCGGGCGGCAAACGCCGCATCTTTGGCACCAACCCGATCGCCTGGGGTTGGCCGCGCGCTGACGGTATGCACGTCGTCTATGATATGGCCACAGCGCACAGCGCACGGGGCGAGGTGATGATGGCCGCACGCGATGGACACGACGTGCCCATCGGGGCAGGGATCGACGTCGACGGCAATCCCACGACGAATCCGTCGAAGATCCTTGAAGGCGCGCAGCTGCCGTTTGGTGGGTACAAAGGCGCCGCGCTGGCGCTGATGGTCGATCTGATGGCGGGTCCGATGATTGGCGAGAAAACCTCGCTTGGCATCGAGGCGGCGGATGACGGGGATGGCCCGGCGCTGGGCGGGCAGACGATCTTTGCGTTCAATCCCGAAATGTTCGGTGGCCTGAACGCGATGGAAGATGGCGAGGCGCTTTTCGCCGACCTCAAATCTGACGCTGGCGTACGCCTGCCCGGCGACCGTCGCGCCGCCGCCCGGCCGAATACGCCTGCCGATGGCGTCGAAATCCCCACCAGCCTGCACGAGACAATACAAGGACTGATCTGATGCGAAGCTTCCTCGCCGCCCTTCTGCTTGTCGCCCCCGCCGCCGCGCAGGAGGCTGTGCAGCCGGAAATGACCTACACGGTTGGCGAGGCGCGCACGGCGACAGCGCAGGACTACATGGTCGTCGCGGCGCACCCGCTGGCGGCTGAGGCTGGTCGTTCGGTGCTGGCTGAGGGCGGCACGGCAGCGGATGCGGCGGTGGCGGTTCAGTTGATGCTGAACGTGGTTGAACCCCAAAGCTCCGGCCTCGGCGGGGGGGCGTTTGCGCTCTATTGGGATGCGTCCGAGGCGAAGCTGACCAGCTATGACGCCCGCGAAACGGCGCCGCTGGCGGCGGACGAAACCTATTGGCTGGGCGAAGACGGCGATCCAATTGGCTGGCGTGACGCGGTGCCGGGCGGCAAGTCGGTGGGCGTGCCCGGCACGCCGATGCTTTTGGAACGGTTAATGAAGGATCATGGCCGCATGACCCGCCCGCGCGTTGCGCGGGACGCAATTGGCGCGGCTGAGGATGGCTTTGCCGTATCCCCCCGCATGGCTGCCTCTATCGCGACTGGTGCGGATCGGGGTTTGCTGGCTTTCCCCGGAACCCGCGCGACCTTCTTCGACGATGCAGGGGCGCCGCTGATGGCTGGGGCGACGTTTCAAAGCCCCGATCTGGGTGCGACCTTGCGGACCTTCGCCGTAAAAGGCGCTGCCCCCTTTTACACGGGCGATCTGGCCACAAATATCGTCACCACAACGGCCGGCGCACCGATCAACCCCGGAATTATGACGGCGGATGATCTGAGCGCGTATGAGGTCAAGATGCGCCCGCCAGTCTGCCATGACTATCGCGGCTATGAGGTGTGCGGCATGGGCCCGCCTTCATCCGGCGCACTGACGATGGGTCAGATCCTTGGCATGCTGTCATCCTTTGACCTGGCCACGCTGGGAAACGGTCCAGCCGCTTGGCGGCTGTATGTGGAGGCGTCGCGCCTCGCTTTTGCGGATCGGGGCGTCTACATGGCCGACAGCGACTTTGTCACTATGCCTGAAGGGCTGCTTGACCCGGCCTACCTTGCGGATCGCGCAAAGCTGATTGCCGGCGACGCGGCGGGCGAGGCCAAACCGGGTGAGCCGCCGTGGAAGGAAGGCGCGCTGCGGTCGCCGGATACTGACAAGGAACGGCCCGGCACGACCCATTTTGTCATCCGCGACCGCTATGGCGACGTGATTTCCATGACCTCGACGATTGAGACAGGCTGGGGCAGCCGCTTGATGGCCAATGGCTATCTTCTGAATAATGAACTGACCGACTTTTCCCGTGCGCCCTCAAGAGACGGCAAGCCTATCGCCAACCGGGTTGAGGGTGGCAAGCGGCCCCGATCGTCTATGGCCCCGTCCATTGTGTTCAAGGACGGCCAGCCTTTGATCGCCGTTGGCTCGCCCGGCGGCAGCCGCATCATCGCCTATGTCGCAACGACGCTGATCGGCTTGATCGACTGGGGCATGACCCCTGCCGACGCCGTGTCGATGGGCCATGTCACGGCCTCTGGCGGCCGGGTTGATCTGGAGGAAGGTACGCCCATGGCCGACCTCGCCAGCGATGTGGAGGCGTTTGGGCTGGAGGCGCGGGTGCGCAACCTCAACTCTGGTCTTTCCCTTCTGATGATGACCCCGGATGGCCTGCAAGGCGCCGCTGATCCCCGCCGCGAAGGCGTGGCGCTGGGCCAATGACCCCGCGAGCCGCACGGACGGTCGCTATTTGCGGGCTTGGCACGATTGGCCTGACCGTCGCCAAATGGCTGGATCATGCGGAAGGGTTCGATCTGACGGCCGTCTCCGCATCCTCGGAAGCGTCAGCAGCGGCCAAGATCGGCGTATTGGACACGGCGCCTGCGATCGTCTCTGCGCCGGATCTGGCGGATCACGCCGACATTGTCATCGAATGCGCCCCGGCGGCGCATTTCGGCGCCATTGCAGAACCTGCGGTCGAAGCGGGGCGCACGCTGGTTACGCTCAGCGTTGGTGCGCTGCTGTCACGCCCTGATCTGGTCGAAGCGGCGGAATTGTCCGGCGCGCAGATCATTGCGCCGACCGGCGCTCTGATCGGTTTGGACGTTGTACGGGCCATGGCGCAAGGCCAGATCGACAGCGTCAAACTGGTGACCCGCAAGCCGCCCAAAGGCCTGATCGGCGCACCCTATCTGGAGGCGCAGGGCATCGACTTGTCCGACCTGCCTGAACCCCTTTGCGTCTTCAACGGCAACGCCCTGAACGCGGCCAAGGCCTTTCCCGCCAACATCAATGTCGGCGCCGCGCTGGCGCTGGCGGGCGCGGGGGCCGAAAGGACGATGATCGAAATCTGGGCCGACCCTACGATTGAGCGAAACCGCCACCGCGTCGAAATCACCTCAGACAGCGCCAACGCGTCGATGGAGATTGAGGGCATGCCCTCTGCCGATAACCCCCGCACCAGCGCGTCAGTTGCGAATAGCGTGATCGCGGCGTTGAGGCGGATGGGTGATCCGTTGGTTGTTGGGACGTGAGATGTTAATGAGATCTAGCGTGTGGAGCTGGTTTTATCGGTCGCTTGTCGGCATCTGATGGCTTGCTTTGCCCGTGCGGTGCAGACAATTTGTTGGAGTTCCGGATGTAAGACGTCAGCACCCAT
>CBFHXH010000188.1:0-5728 GCA_965659735.1 uncultured Pikeienuella sp. | reverse complement strand
AGGCGCTGGGACAGAAGGGCGGCGGAGGCCCCGGTATGGCGCTGAAACTGGTCGAACCGGCGCTGGCCCAGAAACATCTCGCGCAGGATCATGAAGGTCCATTCATCCCCGACCAGCGACACGGCGCGGGCGATGGTGCAGGTCTGTCGGGCGAGGTCGGCGCGGGCCATGAGGCGGGTTTCCTGCGGGTCACTTCAGTTTCTGAATTGACTGACTTCTAAAGTTGAAGTTACCCTTCTGTCAACATCGCGATCTTAACAGGACCCCAAAATGGTCAACACCCAAGTCATTATCAAAGAGCTGCCACAGTGCGAACTGACCCACGATCATTTCGAGGTGCGGGCGGGCGAGATGCCGACCTGTGGCGAAGGTCAGCTGGTCGTGAAGAACATCCTGATGAGCATCGACGCCGCGAACCGCGCGTGGATGCAGGGCGCGACGTATCGTGAGCCCGTGCTGGCAGGCGATGTGATGCACACCTATGCGCTGGCCGAAGTGGTGGAGAGCAAATTGGACAAATTCGCCCCCGGCGACATCGTCGCGACCGAAGCGCGTTGGGCCGAATATTGCGCCGTTCCCGCAAAGGGGGCGCACAAGATGCCGGGTGGCGTGCCGCTGCAGAACCTGATGTCAGTTTACGGCATCGCGGGCAAGACCGCCTATCACGGGCTGATGGGTGTCGGGAAACCCGAAGCGGGCGAAACCGTGCTCGTCAGCGCCGCCGCCGGATCGGTCGGCATGTATGTCGGCCAGATCGCCAAGGTCTGGGGTTGCCGCGTTGTTGGTGTCGCGGGCGGGGCGGAAAAATGCAAATGGGTCGTTGGTGAGCTAGGGTTTGACGCCTGCGTCGACTACCGCGATCCGGGTTTCTTCAAGCTGCTGAAAGAGGCGTGTCCACAAGGCATCGACATCTATTTCGACAATGTTGGCGGCAAGGTGTTGGAAACGACGCTGTTCCAGATGAACGATAAGGGCCGCATCGTCTGTTGTGGCGCGGTCAGCCAGTATGACGGCGCAGCGCCCTCCGGCCCGCGCAACCTGCCCGGCATGATCGTGGTCAAGCGACTTAGGATGGAAGGCTTCATTGTCATGGACTTCCACCGCCAGGACGCCGACGCGATGCGCAATCTCACCCGCTGGGTCGAGGAAGGCAAAGTGAAGATCATCGAAGACATCGTCGAAGGCTTGGAAAATGCGCCGCAAGCGCTGATTGGCCTTCTGGCGGGAGAGAATCGAGGAAAGCGCATGGTTCGGGTCGCGCCCGATCCAGCTTAAGGGAGACACACGATGAAAGTTTATTTTGCGCCGCAAAGCCGCGCTGTCCGCACCGTCTGGCTGCTGGAAGAGATTGGCAAAGATTATGAGCTTGAAAGGTTCACGCTTGGCCAAAAGGAAATGCGCGGGCCAGACTACACGGCGAAGAACCCAAACGGTCGTGTGCCGACGCTGGACGATGATGGCGTTCTGGTGACGGAATCGACCGCCATCGCTCAGTATATCGGCGCCAAATACGCGCCCGAACTGACACCCGGCCCGGATGCGGCGAACTTTGCCGAATACCTTCAGTGGCTTCACTATGCTGAGGGCATGATCATGCCGCCGATCAACAACTTCGTGGTGGAAACGATCTTGTTGCCGCCAGACCGGCGCAGTGAGGAACATGCGATGCGGGCCAAGAAACTGCTCGGCCGGACGCTGGCTGCAGTCGATCAGCACATGGCGGGCAGGGATTATCTGGCGGGCGACTTCACCATCGCCGATACGATCACAGGCCATGCCGTGATCATGTCGCGCCGCATGGGCGGGGACGTCACGGGCATGGACAACCTCAACGCCTATGCCGACCGGTTGGAGGCGCGCGAGGCCTTCAAACGCGCTGAAGCGGTGTGAGCCGTCAGATCGATACTGGGACTGAGCAGTTACTCTGCTCTGTCGAAGATCATGTCGCCACGGTCAGCTTCAACCGGCCTGACGTCCGCAATGCGTTGGGCGACATTGTCACCCCGGCGCTGCGCGAGACGCTGCTGGCGCTGGAAAAGGACAACGATGTCCGCGTCATCATCCTGACCGGCGTCGGCAAGGCGTTCTGCGCAGGCGGCGATGTGAAGGGCATGGGCGGTGGCGGGCCTGATACGCGGACCATCGACGAAAAGATCCGCGAATTGCAGCATCGCCAGCAAACGCTGACGCTGCGCCTGTTCGAACTGCCCAAACCGACCATCGCTGCGCTTCCCGGCGCTGCGGCGGGGGCGGGCATGTCCATCGCGCTCGCCTGCGATATCCGCATCGGATCAACCGCGGCCTTCTATGCGCCCGGCTTCGCCGCCGTGGGCTTGTCGGGCGACTATGGCGGGTCGTGGCAACTGACCCAATTGGTTGGCCTGGCCAAAGCGAAAGAGATCTATTTCACCGGCCGGCGCATCCAATCGGAAGAAGCGCTTTCGCTCGGCCTCCTCAACGAAGTGGTCGAAGGCGATGTCATGGACCGCGCCCGCGAGATGGCGCGCCAGATCGCCAGCGGCCCGCCGCAGGCCATCGCCTATATGAAACAGAATATCAACCGCGCGACCCAGGCCGACTTCAAAACCTGTCTGGATTGGGAGGCAGACCGCCTGATCCGCGTCGCGCAGACCGAAGATCATAAAGAGGCCGTGCGCGCTTTCGTCGAAAAGCGCGCCCCTGTTTTCAAAGGACAATGAGATGACCGACAAACCCATCTGCCTGATCATCGGCGCCGGCGATTACATCGGCGCTGCGATCGCCAAGCGCTTCGCCAAAGGCGGCTACCACGTCGCGATGGGACGTCGCCGGGGCGAGTTGTTCGCGCCGCTTATTGCTGAGATTGAGGCCGAGGGCGGATCAGCTACCGGCTACACCTGGGACGCCCGCAAGGAAGAAACGGCGGATGCGATGTTCGCCAAAGTGGAGGCTGATCTCGGCCCCATCGACATCTGCATCTTCAATGTTGGCGGCAACGTCCATTTTCCGCTGGCCGATACCACGGAGCGGGTCTTTCGCAAGGTCTGGGAAATGTGCGCCTACTCGGCCTTTCTGTCCGGGCGCGAGGCGGCGAAATACATGGTGGAGCGGGGCAAGGGATCGATTTTCTTCACTGGCGCCACCGCGTCGATGAAAGGCAATGCAGGCTTTGCCGCCTTTGCATCCGGCAAGTTCGCTTTGCGCGGATTGGCGCAAGCGATGGCGCGTGAACTGGGGCCAAAGAACATCCATGTCGCCCACTTGATCATCGACGCAGGCGTCGATACCGAATTCGTTCGGGATCGTAAGCGCCAGGCAGGTATTGACCCGGATGATCTTCCAGAAGACACGCTGATGAACCCAAGCTCCATCGCCGAAGCGTACTGGTACCTACACCAACAGCCGCGCGACGGCTGGACCCATGAACTTGACATTCGTCCCTTTGCGGAGAAATTCTGATGAAAGTGCAATTCCACTACGATTTCGGCAGCCCGAACGCCTATCACAGCCATCAGGTGATCAAGGGGATCGAGGCGCGGACCGGCATCCATTTCGACTATGTTCCGATCCTTCTGGGCGGCGTACACAAACTGACGAACAACAAATCGCCGATGGCCGCGTTTGGCGACGTGAAGGGCAAGCTTGACTATATGCGCGCCGACACCGCGCGCTTCATGAAGCGTAACGGGATCGACAAGTTCCAGTTCAACTCGAACTTCCCGGTCATGACCATCGCCATCATGCGCGGCGCGACCTATGCGCGAGGCAAGGCTTGGTATGCCGATTATATCGACGCGATGTTCCACCACATGTGGGAAGCCGGTAAAAAGATGGACGACCCCGAAGTGATTGGCACCGCGCTGGCCGAAAGCGGCCTGCCGGCGCAAGAGATTTTCGAAGCGGTCCAGACGCCTGAAGTCAAGCAGGCCCTTATCGATACGACCAATGCGTCGGTTGAGCGTGGCAATTTCGGCTCCCCCTGTTTCTTCGTCGATAACGAGATGTTTTACGGCAAGGAAACATTGTGGGAGGTGGAAGAGGCGATCAACGCGAAGCGGTGACGACAGCCCCTCACTGTTCCTGACATGAAGGGTGAACTTGGCCGCTTGATCGAAACCTTCGCGCAGCCCGGCGAAGTCCGCTAGATCGGCGTACGCCTCGCGCGGCGCGAGGCGATGGAGGTGTTTGAGGCCGCCGAAATCACGCCAAACGTTCTGTCTGGCGACCGCTGTGACAGCTCCGGCAAACGCGCGGTGTCGCTGATCCAGTGGGAGCATCTGGCCGTTGTCGCCTCCCTCATGGGATGGCAGGCGGTCTATCCCGCGCTGTTGCGCCGGAACATCGTGGTGTCAGGGATCAACCTGCTGGGTCTGCGGAAGGCGGAGTTTTGGGTCGGTGGCGCACGTCTGTGCGGCACGGGACTTTTTGCGCCCTGTTCGCGTATGGAGGAGACTTTGGGCCGCGGCGGGTATTCGGCGGTACGGGGTCATGGGGGGATTACGGCTGAGGTTATGAGTGGTGGGGAGGTTGAAGTGGGCGCACGGATTCAGCCTAGCTAGCCTACCATTGGGTGTTGATTGGCTGGCTAAGCCGCTTTGTAGGGTGGGCATTCATGCCCACCGGTGCCCGTTTCACCCTTTTGCGCGATAGACGATGCGGGCGGCTTCGCATTGATTGCGATGCCGCTGCATTCAGTTGCTCAAAAGGTAAACCCTTTCGAAAAAGCTCATCTCACATCTCGATCACAAGCTTCCCGAAATGCCCGGCTGCGCGCATCGTGTGATAGGCGGCCTTTGCATCCTCAAACCCGAACCGCTGGTCGATCACCGGCTTGATCCCATGCGCCGCGATCGCTTTGTTCATGTCTGCGAATATGGCGCGTGATCCAACGTAGATCCCCCGCACTGTAACTGATTTGCGCATGATCGCGGTGGGCGCCGCTTGGCCTGCGATGCCTGTCAGGATGCCGATCAGGCCGACGATGCCGCCAACGCGGACCGCGTTCACCGACTTGTCGAACGTGCCGGGCCCGCCGACCTCGACCACCCGGTCGACGCCGACTCCGCCTGTCATCTCAAGCACCGCCGCGTCCCAATCGGGCGTGTCGCGGTAGTTGATCGTCTGGTTCGCGCCGAGCGTTTTCATCCGCTCAAGCTTTTCATCGGACGAAGACGTTACAATCGTTTTGGCGCCCATTATTGCGCAGAACTGCTGGGCAAAAACGCTGACGCCGCCTGTGCCAAGCAGCAACACCGTCTCCCCCGCCATCACAGGGCGCGGCAGCGTCAGTGCATGCCAGGCGGTGAGGGCGGCGCAGGGCAGGGTGGCGGCCTCTGCGTCCGACAGATGAGAGGGCGTGACGATGACGCCGTCAACGGGCAGGATGACCTCCTCCGCCAGAACGCCCTGCCGCGCGCCGCCGAGGGCGCTGGCCATGGCGGCGGCGCTGATCTCGCCTGCGGTCCATTCTTCAAAGAAGCAGGATGTGACGCGGTCGCCAACCGACCAGGGCGCGCCTTCACCCACCGCGCTGATCACGCCGGCGCCGTCCGAATTGGGCACAGTAGGAAAGGGCAAGCCACGCGACACCGGATCTTCGATGGTCGTAAGGTCCCGATAGTTGATGGAGTTGGCGTTCATCTTCACCCGCACTTGACCGGGGCCGGGTTCCGGCGTCTCACGGGTTGTGAGGTTCAGCATATCGACGCCGCCGCCTTTGGTGATTTCCCAAGCGCGCATATCAATCGTC
>CBFHXH010000187.1:0-5808 GCA_965659735.1 uncultured Pikeienuella sp. | reverse complement strand
CTCAGCGACGCTGCTGGTGGAGGTTTCGGGCTTTGACGCGCCCAATGCGGTGCTGCGAGGACCCGGCATCGAAAAGACCGCCGTGCTGAGCTTGCCTGAACTGACGGCGTTTCAGCACAATCGCGCGCTCTTCCCCCTGGGTCTCGATTTCTACTTCACCGCAGGCGCGGCGCTGGCCGCCCTGCCGCGCACAACGATAGTGGAGGCGGCCTGATGTATGTCGCAGTGAAAGGCGGCGAAAAAGCCATCGACGCCGCGCATGAATGGCTGGCGGAAGAACGCCGGGGCGATGTCACCGTCGCGGAATTGACCGTTCCACAAATCCGCGAACAGATGGCGCTGGCGGTGGCGCGGGTGATGGCCGAAGGCTCGCTCTATGATCCAGACCTTGCCGCGCTGGCGATCAAGCAGGCCAGGGGCGACCTGATCGAGGCGATCTTCCTGATCCGCGCATACCGCACCACCCTGCCCCGGATTGGCCACTCAAAGCCCATTAACACAGGCGAAATGGCCTGTGACCGTCGCATCTCCGCCACCTTCAAGGATGCGCCGGGCGGCCAGGTTCTGGGGCCGACATTCGACTACACCCACCGCCTTCTGGACTTCAAACTGGCGGCGGACGGCGAAGCGCCCGCTGCGCAGGAGGCGGATGAAGCGCCAACGGGCGACACGCCACACATCACCGAATTCCTGAACCGCGACGGCCTGATCCAGCCGGAGCCGGCGAACGACGACAGCCCGCCCGACCTGACGCGGGAGCCTTTGGAGCTGCCCGCCAACCGCGCCCTTCGCCTTCAGGCGCTGACCCGCGGCGATGAAGGCTTCATTCTGGGCATGGGCTATTCCACCCAGCGCGGGTACGGCCGCAACCATCCGTTCGTGGGCGAGTTGCGCATCGGGACGGTGGATGTGGAGATGGAGATACCTGAGCTGGGCTTTTCCATCGACATCGGTGAGATCACAGTGACCGAGTGCGAAACGGTGAACCAGTTTGTCGGGTCCAAGACAGAGCCTGCCCAGTTCACCCGCGGCTATGGCCTTGTGTTTGGCGCATCAGAGCGCAAGGCGATTTCGATGGCGCTGGTCGACCGGGCGCTGCGCTGGAAAGAGCTAGGCGAAGACGCCGCTGGCGCGCCGGCGCAGGACGAGGAATTTGTCCTCTACCATTCGGACAACATTCAGGCGACGGGATTTGTGGAGCATATCAAGCTGCCCCACTACGTCGATTTTCAGTCAGAGCTGGAGCTGATCCGCAAAATAAGGGCGGAGGCGCAAGGCGCCCGAGAGGCCGCGGAATGACGGGCTTTCACGCGCCTTCAGTCACCGCCGTCATCCCCACTGTCGGCGCTGGCGCTATCACCGCTCCAAACGCCGCCGGGCGCATCAGGGTGGATCGGGGATTGGCGTTCAATTCCGTCCATCTCCATCCAGATCCAAAAGCCGGTGGCCGCATCCTGGCGCAGCGACGCGCGCCGCTTCTTCCGCTTGCCGTAGTCCCGAAACCCGCCATAGACGAATACGGCGAGGATTATCAGAAGCATCATTGTGAAATAGTCCATCGTCCCGGCCTCGCATTAGCCCGTCGGTCAGGCGTCTTCCTTTTCACGCTCTTTAGGCCGCTCAGCATCGCCGCCATCGAGCGGTGGCGGCGCGGGGTCTTTGGGGCCCCGATCATCGCCATCATCCCCGCGATCCCTGAGGATCAGCCACAGGATCAGGGCGATCAGCAGAATGATGAGCAGCAGCTTCACCTACGCTTCCACGATATAGGTCCTGAGCGGTTGATAGCGAGGCGGCGGCGACAGCGCAAACCGGGCGCTTGTTGCGCGGCGCGGCGCGCATTCGACCGAGCCTTAAAGAACCATTTCAAAGTCTCCCTCCCTCTTATAGCGGCGGCGCATCATGTCTGACTACAATTACGCCTATCTTGACGAGCAGACCAAGCGGATGATCCGCCGCGCCATACTGAAGGGTTTGGCGATCCCCGGCTATCAGGTGCCTTTCGCAAGCCGCGAGATGCCGATGCCCTATGGCTGGGGCACGGGCGGGGTGCAGGTGTCGGCGGCCTGCCTGACGCCGGTTGATACGTTCAAGGTGATCGATCAGGGCGCAGACGACACCACCAACGCGGTGTCGATCCGCAAGTTCTTTCAAAAGGTCGCCGAGGTGAAAGTCACCGAAAAGACCGCCGACGCCACGGTGATCCAGACCCGCCACCGGATACCGGAGAAGGATCTGACCGAAGACCAGATTCTCGTCTATCAGGTGCCCATTCCAGAGCCGCTGAGATTTCTTGAGCCGCGTGAAACCGAAACCCGCAAGATGCACGCGTTGGAAGAATACGGGCTGATGCATGTAAAGCTATACGAAGACATCGCCCGCCACGGCCATATCGCCACCGCCTACGCCTATCCCGTGATGGTGGGCGATCGGTATGTGATGGACCCTTCGCCCATTCCAAAGTTCGACAATCCCAAGCTGGAAAGCGCCGCCATTCAACTGTTCGGCGCGGGGCGCGAGCAGCGGATTTACGCCGTGCCGCCCTACACCAAGATCGTGAGCCTCGATTTTGAGGATTATCCCTTTGAAGCGATGCGGGCTGATAAAAGCTGCGCGCTTTGCGGTGCGGATCACACCTATCTGGATGAAGTGATCGTTGATGATGATGGGCGCAGGATGTTCGTCTGCTCTGACACTGACTATTGCCGCGAAAGACGGGCGGCGGGACATGTCGGGGCCGAAGGCGCACCCTATGAAGCAGCGCAGGAGGATGTGGCGTGAGGTGTGAAGCCGTATATGGTTTCACGCTTGAAACCTTTCCTAACTATCTGTATTCATTTGTTTTCATAAATTCCTCCAACCATTCGCCAACCTCCGTTTCACACTGCTCTGCTCGTAGTTGCGCAGCCATTGGATCCGACCGATGAGTTGTATCATGATTGCGGGTCCCTATTCGTCCGGCGGCGCAGATAACGTCACCCGTGCGCAAAACCTGGCGGCCATGAACGCGGCGGCTCTGAGTGTTTTTGATAAGGGTCATATCCCGATCACCGGGGTGAATATGGCGTTGCCCGTGATCGGCGCGGCGGGCCCAGACCGGTTCGATGAAATCATGATGCCGCTGTCGCTGGCGTTGGCTGACCACTGCGACGCAATTCTGCGCATAGGCGGCGTGTCTGCCGGCGCGGATGAAAAAGTTGAGCGGATGAGAGCGACGGGCAAGCCGGTCTATTTCGCGCTGGACGAAATTTCCGAGGACGTATGACATGACCCCCCTTCTTTCTGTCCGCGATATCTCAAAATTCTATGGTGCCCGGCTTGGGTGCACCCGCGTATCGTTTGACCTCTACCCCGGCGAGGTTATGGGCATTGTCGGGGAAAGCGGGTCCGGCAAGTCGACCCTGCTGAACTGTCTGGCGGGCCATCTGGAACCAAATTCAGGCGAGGTTCTGTTCGACACGCGCACCGATGGCCCACGCGACACCCTGACAATGTCAGAGCCTGAGCGCCGCATGCTGAGCCGCACCGATTGGGCCTTTGTCCACCAGAATCCGCGCGACGGGCTACGCATGGGCGTCAGCGCGGGCGGCAATGTGGGCGAACGGCTGATGGCTGTCGGCGCCCGTCATTATGGTGATATTCGCGCGCAGGCGACCGACTGGCTTGGCCGCGTCGAAATTCGGGATGACCGGATTGATGATCGACCCTCCGCCTTTTCGGGGGGCATGCAGCAGCGTCTGCAGATCGCCCGCAATCTGGTGACCGGGCCGCGGCTGGTGTTCATGGATGAGCCGACCGGGGGGCTCGATGTCAGCGTTCAGGCGCGCTTGCTAGACCTGTTGCGCGGTTTGGTGCGCGAACTGGGGCTAAGCGCCATCATCGTCACCCATGACCTGGCGGTCGTGCGCCTTTTGGCGGATCGGTTGATGGTGATGAAAGACGGACATGTGGTGGAAACCGGCCTGACCGATCAAGTTCTGGACGATCCGCAGCATGCATATACGCAGCTGTTGGTCAGTTCGGTGCTTCAGGTTTAGTGGCGGCGTTTCAGGCACGGGCGGGATATTGGATATTTGTGGAACAAAGATAAGGGTGTTCAGGTGATCAGGATCGAGAATGTCGGCAAGTCTTTCACGCTGCACAATCAGGGTGGCGCGGTCATTCCTGTCATGGCTGGCGCGTCGCTTGAGGTCGCGGCGGGCGAATGTGTTGCGCTGACGGGCGCCTCGGGCGCGGGCAAATCGACGCTGATGCGGATGGTCTATGGCAATTACCTTAGTCAGGAAGGCCGGATCATGTTCGGTGATCTTGACGTCGCCTCCGCCGAGCCGCGCCAGATACTGGAGCTTCGGCGCACGACCCTTGGCTATGTCAGCCAGTTTCTACGCGTCGTGCCGCGCGTACCAACGGTTGAGGTGGTCGCAGAACCCTTGCGCCGCGTCGGCGTGTCCGCCGAGGCGGCGGAGGCCCGGGCGGTCGATCTGCTGACACGACTGCGCATTCCTGAAACCCTTTGGGCGTTGTCACCCCTGACCTTTTCAGGCGGCGAGCAACAGCGCGTGAACATCGCGCGCGGGTTCGCCTATGACTATCCCGCCATGTTGCTGGACGAGCCGACCGCCAGCCTCGACGGCGCCAACCGCGAGACGGTGTTATCGTTGATTGAAGAGGCGAAGGGCCGCGGCGCAGCGATCATCGGCATTTTCCATGATGAAGCCGCCCGCGCGCGGGTCTGCGACCGCGCGATTGACGTGTCAGCCTACACCCCAGGCATCGCCGCATGACGGGCCGCCTGATCACAGTGGTCGCGCCGTCGGGCGCGGGCAAGGACACCTTGTTGGAAGGCGCGCAGGCAGCGCGGCCTTCGCTGCATCTGGTCCGCCGCGTCATCACAAGACCCGAAGCTTTGGGCGGCGAAGGGTTTGAAGGCGTAGATGATGTCGAATTTGATCACAGACTGGGGGCCGGCTCCTTTGCCGTGTGGTGGCTGGCGCATGGGCTACGCTATGGCGTTCCGGCGGATGTCGCGGGCCGGTTGGCCGCAGGTCAGACCGTGATTTTCAATGGATCGCGCGATGCATTGCCTGCGATCCGGGCAGTTTTTCCAGACCTCGGCGTTGTTCTGATCACCGCCCCGCGCGATGTTCTGCGCATGCGCCTGATTGCGCGGGGACGCGAGACCACAAACGATATCGAAGCTCGCCTCAACCGCGCGGATCGCCCCGCGCCAGAGGGGGCTTTGGTCATCGCCAATGACGACACGATTGAGGTTGGCGTTGCGCGATTGCTGAACGCGATTGACGCCGTCAGCCGCCCAGTTGAAAGCGCCTGACGATATGGAACAGCCCATCCTCCGCCTCGCCAAAGAGGGTCAGTTCCTCAACCTCCAGCGGCTGCGTAAGTGGCGCGACCAACGGGGAGAGAGCGGCTTCGGCGGTGACTGCGTCTTCGTCGGACAGAGCGCCGGAAAGGGTGAGGTGAAAGCGAAACTCCTCCATCACATAGGGATACCCCCAACGTTTCAGAAGCGCATCCTGCGCGGACGTCAGGACCGCGGAGCGACGTTTCGCGAGTTCCGCCTCGGTTGGTGGCGTACGGAAAGCGTCGAGGTCGGTGACGCAGTCTGCAGCGAGGGTCACCAATGCTTCGGATGGCGCGGACAGGGTCAGCGCAAGGAACGGTCCGATGCGCTTCAACCGCAGGGGGGACGCGGTGAAGGGCGTGTGGGCGGCGGCGACCGTTTCGATCGCGTCATTCAGCATCGCGACATCTGTATTTGGAACAAAGGGCGGCTTCAGCGTGCCATGA
>CBFHXH010000186.1:0-5850 GCA_965659735.1 uncultured Pikeienuella sp. | reverse complement strand
TTACTTGGCAATTTTATTGGTGCCCGGGGGCGGATTCGAACCACCGACACGCGGATTTTCAATCCGCTGCTCTACCAACTGAGCTACCCGGGCGCCTCAAGGTGTTTCACCGTTCGAAGCTGGCGCGTTCTAGGACATCGGAAAAACCGTGTCCAGCGGGAATCATTCCTTTTCTAAATCTCTGATCGCACGATCGAGCTCCCCTTGATCGGGAATGTCCTCAGACGGCAGCGCATACCCACCTGTCATCCACTTGCCGAGGTCGATATCGGCGCAGCGTTTCGAACAGAAAGGGCGATATCTGGTGACTGTCGGCTTCCTGCAGATCGGGCATTTAGTCATCGGCCAGCACCTCGGCCAGCGGACGTCGTTCGCGCTTTCGCAGCAGCTCAAAATGGCCAAGCGGGGTCCAACCGGCGAGCGTCGTCTGGATCTGGTCCTTGCCAAAGGCGCGTTTCAGGGCGCTTTCGACAGCTTTGCGGTCATTCTTGCGCAACGGGGCGAAATCAACCGTGATCTGCCCACCAAGGCCGCGCAGCCGCAATTGGCGGGGCAGGTCGGCGCAGGCGCTGAGGTTGGCGTTCGCCGCCGCATGAGGGCTGAGATCACCGCCCGTATTCACATCGACCGCGACCAGTGCAGCTGTCGGCTCGATCGACATCCAGCCGCCGCCTGGCAGCTTAGCTGTGATCCCGCGTGCTTCGTCGATCGCATCCCACAGGCCCAGCCGATCAAAGGCGCTGTCTTCGCTGATTACCTGATCCGGGTCGCACCATTCACGCCAGGCGTAAACCTCCGCCCCTGGCGCATCGGCCAGCAGGCCGGGTGGGCCGTCCTGTGTAATGGCCTCCTCGATCCTGAGAAGGTCAGCGATGTCATTTGCAAGCACGTCAGCCTCAACGCCCACAGCGGCGGATCGGATGATGACCCCAACGGGGTCGCTGATTAGAGGTTCGGCGACGCCTTCCAACCGTGCGCGTTCGTCGCGGTCTTTGATCGACCGCGCCACGTTCACGCCCGGGGCATGCGGCGTGACAATGGCGTAGCGACCGCGGTGCAGGCGACGGGTTGTCATTGGGGTGCCTTTGCTGGGCTCGGCCATGCCGTTGACCTGCGCGATCACCAGATCGCCTTCCTTTACGCCCTGCGCATCGCGCAGATATCCTTTGCCATTCCCCAGTTTTACATGCGCAGCGCCCTGCTTCGAGATTACCCGACGCACGCGCACCAGATGAATTTCCTCCATTTGCGGCGCATCATCCTTGGGGTCGATCAGCAGGTCCTCCAATCGCCCATCGACAACCAGCGCTACCTTGGTCTGGGGGCCAGGCTCAATCACGATCAGGCGTTCGGGGTCATCCTGGCTCATGAGGTTGGTCCCTCCATCGTCACGGGGTACCCCGCGCCTTCCAGCAAGCCCTTTGTTTCCGCAAGGGGCAGGCCGACAATGCCGGTGAACGAGCCTGATATCCACGGAACCAGCGCGCCGCCGAGGCCTTGAATGGCGTATCCGCCCGCTTTGCCGCGCCATTCACCGGACCGGATATAGGCGGACACATCTTCATCCGACAGGCGCTTGAACTTCACGTGGTTCACCACATCGCGCGTCCAGATCCGCTCGCCCAACTTCAAGGCGACGGCAGTGATCACCCGATGGCGCCGACCGGATAAAAGATACAGGAACTTCGCCGCCTCAGCCGCATCTTCCGGTTTGCCCAGAATGCGCCGTCCAGCGGCGACAGTGGTGTCCGCGCATAGAACAAGGTCATCCGCACAGGCCTCAACCGCAGCGGCCTTTTCCGTTGCCATGCGCATGCAATAAGGCCGCGGCTGTTCAGCTTTCAGGGGGGTCTCGTCGATATCCGGCGGGCGGATATCGTCAGGTGTTACGCCAATCTGGGCGAGCAGCTCGCGCCGACGGGGCGAGCCAGAGCCGAGGATCAGCCGCAACGACTTATTTGAAGCGATAGGTGATGCGCCCTTTGGTCAGGTCATAGGGCGTCATTTCAACCTGAACTTTGTCACCCGCGAGAACGCGGATCCGGTTCTTGCGCATCTTGCCAGCAGTATGAGCGATGATCTCATGGCCGTTCTCAAGCTCTACCCGGAATGTCGCGTTGGGCAAAAGCTCGGTCACGACGCCGGGGAATTCGAGAGTTTCTTCCTTGGCCATGCCGTCTCCGTATCTGGTTTCCGCCCGCATCTTGGCGAGCGCGCGGAAAATGGCGCTTTGGGGCTGAAATTGCAAGGCGTCGTCTCACTGCATGCGAGAAGTCGCGAAACTTTCAGAATTAGGCGCACCCAACCCTCATCTTTGTTCCGGAAATATCCCCGCCGGAGGCGAAACCGAGCGCAGTGAAGATGCTAAGCGTCACCAAGCCCAAACCGCGCCTTAATTCGCGCCAGCAGCTGATCGCGGCACTGGCGGTAGGCTTCCAGTTTGCGATCGCGCGTCTCGCCCAGACCGGTCGGGTCCAGCGTGGGCCAGTATTCCACTTCAATGGCGAAATCTCGGGTGTATTCCAGCGCCCTGCGCTGGGCAGCTGGCGAAAGGGCGATGATCACATCGTAGCTGTCGATGTCCTCGCCTGCGTCCTCAATCTCGTCGAAGGTGCGTGAGACGTGGTTTGAGATATCTATGCCCAGTTCGCTGCACACCGTTATTGCGAAACCATCGATATCCATGTCGGACCCGATCCCCGCTGATTGCAGCCAAACCCGCGACCCGATCAATGATTTCGCCAGTCCTTCGGCCATCGGCGACCGGACAGCATTGTGATCGCAGCAAAACAGCACCGAACCCGGAAGATCGGCCGCCACGATGATCAGCCCTTGAAGTGCAGAACGCAGATCAGCGTGAACAGGCGGCGGGATGTTGGCTCATCCACGCCTACCTTCCCCTCCAGCCTTTCCTTCAGCACGCGCGCGCCTTCGTTGTGAACGCCGCGCCGGCCCATATCGATGGCTTCGATCTGGCTGGGGGGCAGGGTTTTGACTGCGTCGAAATAGCTTTCGCAGATCGCAAAGTAGTCTTTGATGATCTGGCGAAACGGCGACAGCGACAGGTGGAATTCTCCTGCGGCCTGATCCCCCTCTGTCTGCACATCGAACACCAGGCGCCGTTCGCGCACGGCGAGATTCAGTTTGTAGGGGCCCGCAGCTTCGGCGCGTTCAAGGCGGAAACTATTTTCTTCCAACAGATCATAGATCGCAACCTTGCGCTCCTGATCGACCTCAGGCGTTGGCGCGGCAAGGCCGGTTTCGTCAAGGTTGACCTCTATCAGGCGGTTTGCATCAGTCATGATCTACTCATTCATCGCGTCGAGACGGCGGCGAACGGCCAGGCCGTGCGCCTCAAGGCTTTCCGCCTTGGCAAGGGTTTCTGCAGCGGGGCCGATGGCGCTGATTGCGCCTGGCGTCATCTTGGCCAGCGTTGTCCGCTTCATGAAGTCCAAAACCGACAAGCCGGACGAAAAGCGGGCGGAACGGGCCGTGGGCAGTACGTGATTTGGTCCGCCGATATAGTCACCGATGGCTTCGGGTGTGTGCACGCCCAGAAAGATCGCGCCGGCATGGCGGATCTTTTCGCTCAGCCCATCCGGGTCGGCGACGCATAGCTCCAGATGTTCTGGCGCAATCTTGTTTGACAGCTCAGCCGCATGAACCAGATCTCGCGCGATCACCAGCGCGCCATAGTCGCGCCAGCTGGGGCCGGCGATGTCCGCACGCTCCAGTGTTTCCAGCTGAGTGTCGACGGCGGCGGCGACCGCTTCGGCAAACTCGGCGTCGGGTGTGATCAGGATTGATTGCGCAGACTGGTCATGTTCCGCTTGGCTCATCAGGTCCATCGCGATCCAGTTGGGGTTGTTGTCGCTGTCGGCGATGACAAGAATCTCGGATGGCCCCGCGATCATGTCGATGCCGACCTGGCCGAACACGCGCCGCTTAGCGGCGGCGACAAAGGCGTTGCCGGGGCCGGTGATCTTGTCGACTGGCTGGATCGGGCCGGCGCCGTAAGCAAGCGCCGCTATCGCCTGCGCGCCGCCGATCCGATAAATAGTGTCGACACCCGAAAGCCGCGCCGCCAGCAAGACCAGTGGATTGACGATGTCGTCTGGCGTCGGCGCAGTGATCACCAACCGCCGCACACCCGCAACCTTGGCCGGAATCGCATTCATCAAGACTGAAGATGGGTATGAGGCGAGCCCCCCCGGCACATATAGCCCCGCGCTGTCCACAGCGCCCCAGCGCCAACCGAGCGTGGCACCAATTGGGTCCGTCCAGCTTTCATCCTGCGGCAATTGGCGTTCGTGGTACGCGCGGATACGATCCGCCGCCAGTTCCAAGGCAGCCTTCTGATCTTCGGGGACATCTGCAATCGCGGCGTCTATTTCCGCCGCCGAGATTTCCATGCGGTCTTCGGGCAACGCAAAGCGATCAAATTTCTCAGTCAGCTCACAAACCGCTGCAGCGCCCCGGGCGCGCACATCGGCGATGATATCGGCGACAATCGCGTCTACGTCTTCATCCGCTTCGCGTTTCTGCGCCAGAAGCCCCGCAAAACTGGCTTCGAAATCTGGGTCGTTATGGGATAGGCGCAGGGGCATGGGATCAGGCTCAGGTCAGGTACGATGATCCGGTTTAGGCTTGCAGGGGAGGCAGTTCAACCGGCCATCAGGCCGCAACGCCGCTGGTGCCCTGGTCTGACGTTTAGTGTTCAGGCTTGCCGCCCGCCGCCCAGGGGCGTGTCAGATCGGTCAGAACGGTGTTCAGACATTCGATATCCATTTCGAATGACACATCGCCCGAACAGTTGACGCCAAGAACGCCCGCGCCGTCCTCGCCTGGCGTGAAAACCAGCCCCAGAATGTTGAACACCGCCTCTTTGTCAGTTGGATCCACGCCCTTGGCCCGCACCGTGGACACGTCGTCGATAGTCAGCGCGGAGGCGACACGCTCAAATTCCCGCCGCTCAGCCGTGGCAGTGTCCGCGTCTTCCCAGCGAAACCGATAGATGAGGAACGACATGCGACGCCGACGCTTCATCCAGTTGACGCGGCCCACCTTGCACACCGCGTCCTGGGTCAGGGCGGATATAACCGCCAGATCCTCGGTCGTCTCGGCGATCAGCCGCAATGGCTGATCTGCGCCCTGCTCAAATGTCGCATCCATCGTCAATCACTAACCCGTTCAACCCGGGCGCCGCAGGCGAACAGCTTGTCTTCCACCCGCTCATAACCCCGGTCCAGATGATAGACCCTATTCACGACAGTCTCCCCTTCCGCCGCAAGCCCTGCGAGGACAAGCGAGGCGGAGGCGCGCAAATCAGACGCCATAACCGGCGCGCCGCGCAGCATATCAACCCCGTCCACGATAGCAGTTGAGCCGTCGATATCGATCTGGGCGCCCATGCGGATGAGTTCCGGCACGTGCATGAACCGGTTCTCAAAGATTTTTTCTTGGACTGTGCTGCGTCCTTCCGCCAGCGTCAGAAGGGTCATCAACTGCGCCTGGAGGTCGGTTGGGAACCCGGGGAAGGGCTCTGTCTCAAAATCCACTGCGCGGATCACGCCATTTCTGCGCCGGACCAGCAGGCCGCCATCGACATCAGCGACCTCGATATCCGCCGCTTCCAGCTTGTCGGCGAAGGCGCTGATCAGGGCGCGTTCGCCGCCTTCCAGAATCACTTCGCCTCCGGCGATCGCAGGGGCGATCATGTAGGTGCCCAACTCAATCCGGTCTGCGACAACCCTGTGGGTCGCGCCGCCCAGACGATCGACGCCCTGAATGGTGAGGGTGGAGGTGCCTTCGCCTTCAATCTCAGCCCCCATGGCGCGTAGGCACCGGGCA
>CBFHXH010000185.1:0-5864 GCA_965659735.1 uncultured Pikeienuella sp. | reverse complement strand
GGACGCCGTCTGCCGCGACTGCCTTAGCCCCTGCCCCCCCAAGGAACGGGCCGCCAATCGCTGCCCCGCCTGCGGCAGCCCGCGGGTGCTGGCGCACCCTGAACTCTTCTCCCTCGGCGTCGCCCATATGGATTGCGACAGCTTCTACGCCTCCGTCGAAAAGCGCGACGATCCGGATCTGGCCGACCACCCCGTCATCATCGGCGGCGGGCGGCGGGGGGTCGTCTCTACCGCCTGCTATATCGCCCGGATCCACGGCGTCCGCTCCGCCATGCCGATGTTCAAGGCGCTGGAGCTTTGCCCCGACGCCATCGTCATCCGCCCGCGGATGGAGGTCTACGTCAACGTCTCCCGCCAGATCAAAGCGCTGATGCAAGAGGTGACGCCGTTGGTCGAACCCCTGTCGCTGGACGAGGCGTTTCTGGACCTGCGCGGCACCGAACGCCTGCACGGGACCCCGCCCGCACTGACCATGGCCCGGCTGGCCCGGCGGATTGAAGAGGAGGTTGGCGTGACCGCCTCAGTCGGGCTGAGCCACAACAAGTTTCTCGCCAAGATCGCCTCCGACTTCGACAAGCCCAAGGGTTTCTCTGTGATCGGTAAGGCGGAAACGCTGGATTTCCTCGCACCCCAACCGGTCAAGCTGATCTGGGGCGTCGGCGCGTCCCTTCAGAGCAAGCTGAAGGCCGATGGCCTCAACACCATCGGCGACATCCGCGCCCGCGACGAGGTCGAACTGATCGCCCGGTATGGGTCGATGGGACGGCGTCTCAGCGCCCTCAGCCGGGGGGAGGACGCGCGGGTCATCTCCAGCAAATCAGCGATGAAGAGCATCTCAGCCGAGACAACGTTTGATCAGGATATCAGCGACATAGAGGCGTTGGAGGCGCACCTCTGGCGCCTAGCGGTGCGGGTCGCAGACCGGACCAAAGCGAAAGAGACGACAGGGCGGGTCGTGACGTTGAAGTTGAAAACCCGAGACTTCAAAACCATCACCCGCCAGGCAGCCCAGGCAGCCCCGACAAATCTGGCCGATACGGTCTTTTCAGAGGGCCGGGCGCTTCTGTCACTGGTGAGCAAGAAGGGCCCCTTCCGGCTGATCGGAATCGGCATTAGCGACCTTGGTCACGAAGAAGGGAGAATCGCCCAAGATCTGTTCGATCCGAACGCCGAAAAACGGGCGAAAGCAGAGAAAGCGACCGACAAGATACGGGAGCGGTTTGGGACCGATGCAATCCTCAAGGGAAGAAGCTTAAATTAGCATCTTTTCGCTCATATTTTACGCAACTGCGAGAAGGCTAATTCTTCCATGCGGAATTTTATTTATTTATATTTTTCAGATACTTAAATTGTAAACACAGCGAAAATCGCGATATTAACGTTAGGTATGCCCGGAATTTCCCTTGCTAATGCTGCACTGCACACATACATTTTTCTCACGGTTTACGCCGTAGCCCTTAGTCGGGCGTTTCCTCCCTGACTTAGCCGCCCTTCGGGGCGGCTTTTTTTTGGAGGAACTATTCTGCGGCGAGGCTGTTGATCATGCCGATGCGCGTGAGGATAGGGATCACCTCAGTCAGAAGCGCCGCAAAATCGTCATAGCCAGAACCAGGGCGCATCGCAGCGCTGTCCAGATAAAGGCCGCGATCGATCTCGATCTGGATCGCGTGTCTGCAGCGCGACGGCAGGCCGTAGCGTTGGGTAATATAGCCACCCGCAAAGGGCGCATTGGTGGCGACCGTCAAGCCGACGCTTTCAAAGGCGTGGCGCGTTTCCGCAAGTATCTCGCGGCTTGCGGATGCGCCAAACCGGTCCCCAAGCACGATGTCTGCTCTGGCGCCCTTGATGCGTGGGGCGGCGCGCAAAGCGTCCGATGGCATGGAATGGCAATCAAACACCACTACAAAGCCAAACGCGCGTGTCGCGTCCATGGCAAGCGCTTCCAACTGCGCATGATAAGGTTGGTGAAAGCGAGTGATGCGTTCTTCCGCCTCAGCCCGCGAGATCTTGCCGTTATATATCGGCTGACCTTCAGCCACGATGCGTGGGATGACGCCTAACCCAGCCGCAACCCGGGGGTTCAAGCCCGTCGCGCGTATGCCTGAAACGACGGCTGGGTCCAACTCCTCAGCCCCTCTGTTCAAGTCCAGATATGCGCGCGGTGCCCTGGCTGCGATCAACGGCGCACCTAACGCAATGGCGGGCTGGAACAAGAAATCGACGAATGCATCCTCGCTTGACCTTAGCGTCAAAGGATCAAGCCGCGAACGCTCTATCAGCGACGCAGGATAGTCCCGCCCGCTGTGAGGGGACGAGAACACCGCCGCCGAAGACAGCGACGCGGGACGCCAAAGATGGAATGCCTGCGTTTCAGTCATTCTCGGAAGATGCGGCGGCTTGCGCGTATTGGCAACGAAAAGCGGCAGTTTGGCGCACAGATGGACGCATCGTCATCAACATGTTTTTTCCAATGGCAGAGACTTGACGAGTCACTGGGCATATGGTCAATACGCGCACCGCGGGACGTTGTCCTGCCCCGGTTCGAAGGTTCTATGGGCGTATAGCTCAGCGGGAGAGCACTTCGTTGACATCGAAGGGGTCACTGGTTCAATCCCAGTTACGCCCACCATTCACCGCCGGGCCGGGCGAGATTTACCAGAGGCGCAAGGGCGCCGGGAGAAGACCGATGAAAGTCAAGAACTCGCTCCGTTCGCTGAAGCAGCGCCACCGCGATTGCCGTGTCGTACGCCGCAAAGGCCGCGTCTACGTGATCAACAAGACGCAGCGTCGTTTCAAGGCCCGTCAGGGCTAATTAATGCGATCCGGGGTCTTTAGCCCTCGGAACAGATGAAGCCGCGCTTTCGCGCGGCTTTTGTCGTTTCTAGCATTGGCCACTGCGAACGCTGGCCCGGAAGGACAAGTCTATGACCGAAGCTGCATCCCCCGCCCGCCTTGCCGCCACAATCCTTCTGGCCCGCGACAGTGCGAAAGGCGCAGAAATTTGCATGGTCGTGCGGAACCGAAAGATTGCGTTCGCATCAGGCGCTTTGGTCTTTCCCGGCGGATCGGTCGATCCCGGTGACTATAACGCAGCGTCGGTCGCCGATGCGGCGACAGGATTATCCGAAGAAGAGCTAACCTTGCGCGTAGCCGCTATTCGCGAAGCCTTCGAAGAATGCGGTATTCTGCTGGCCCGGCGTGGCGACGCACTTATCAACGGGGATGAAGCGACCCGATTGGTCGCCGACTGGCGCGAGAAACTGGAAGCGGACACTGTCACCATTGCAGAGATCGCTGAATCAGAAGGATTGACGCTCGCCGTTGATCTGATCCAGCCCTTCGCCCACTGGATTACGCCCGAAGCAGAGAAAAAGCGCTTCGACACGCATTTCTTCATCGCCATTGCGCCCAGTGATCAACACCTGGATCATGATGGCGGCGAAGCGGTGGAGGCAATTTGGCTGACCCCCAACGCGGCGATGGCCGAGGCCCGCGCTGGCGACAAGGCGCTTATGTTTCCAACCTGGTTGAATTTGCAGGTGCTGGAAGCCGCAAAGACCGCTGATGACGCGATGCGTCTGGCCATCGAACATCCTGTAGTGACAGTAATGCCTGACTTCAAACCAGTCGAAGGCGGGGTGGAGCTGCGCATACCCACCGAAGCGATGTATGCGCATTCGGCATATTTCGTGGCAGGCTTCGCCGCAGAACCCAAACCGATCGACAACTGACCTGCTGCATCTTCAAATTTTTTGCGATCAAGGTTAGGAAGCGGCATTCAACCGCCCCTGCAGATTCGAACTGGCGACCAGCGCAACGTTAGTCGTAGCTGCGCTGGTCGTCGATGACCTTGCCATCATTTGGTAGCGATCCAGGCTCAACGATTTCCACGACGCCTTTCAGCTTGAGCGTTGCAATGACGCTGTCTGAGATCGCCTCTGCACTTGCATCCATCGCCTCTACCTGCACCGTCATAGCGTCTTGTTCCCCGTCACGGGTTGCAATCACGCGGGCCTTGGCGACCTCGGGATGTTTGGCAACGAGCGCGGCGACCTGTTCGGGGCGCACAAACATCCCCTTGATCTTGGTTGTCTGATCCGCGCGGCCCATCCAACCCTTGATCCGCATATTCGTGCGTCCGCAGGGCGATGCGCCGGGCAGAACCGCGCTCATGTCACCTGTCGCGAAACGGATGAGCGGATAGTCGGGGTTGAAGCTGGTGACGACCACTTCACCAACCTGTCCTTCAGCCACCGGATCACCGGTGCCGGGCGTGACAATTTCAACGATGACGCCTTCGTCGATGATCATTCCTTCGATCTCGCCATCCGGACCCGCGCTTTCGTAAGCGACCGAGCCAAGATCAGCGGTGCCGTACCCCTGCACACAGGCGATGCCGCGATCCGCGTATTCTTGGCGCAGAGACGGGAAAAGCGCGCCGCCGCCGACAGAGGCCTTTTTGATGCGAGATAGGTCGAGGCCCAACTCATCCGCCTTGTCGAGGATGATCTTTAAGTAGTCGGGCGTGCCAGCATAGGCCGTAACGCCGAGGGCCGCCGCAGCCTCTGCCTGAAGTTCCGTCTGGCCGGTGCCTGCAGGGAAGACCGAGGCGCCGACAGCGGTCGCGCCATTTTCGTACATCATACCCGCAGGCGTGAAATGGTAGGAAAAGCAGTTCTGCACGATATCGCCCTGCCCGATGCCCGCTGCGAACAGGGCGCGGCCCAGACGCCACCAGTCGCGGCCTGTGCCACCTGGCTCGTAGATCGGGCCGGGGGACTGAAAGACATGATGGGTCGCGCCAGCGGCGGCGGCAAAGCCGCCAAAGGGCGGGTTTTCCTTTTGCGCTGCGCTAAGCGATGACTTGCGGAGGACCGGTAGTTTCGCCAGGGCCGCTAGATCAGTAACCTCTGACGCTACGACCCCGTCCAGATGGGCAGCCATTGCGGGCGCGATAGCGATCGCATTGGCGATTTGCGCCGGAATGTCGCACGCCAGATCAGCGGCGCGCTGATCGGAGGAGCGGGTTTCAAGATCGTCGTAATTGGCCATGGCGGGCCTCCTGTGGCTTATGGTGGGCCACAGGCCCACCCTACAACCCCACCTGGGGCCTCGGGGGTTGGGCAATCCGGCGGGCCCAATGGCCCGCCTTATCGGCGCTTAGCTCAGCCAGCGCTTGCGGCGGCGGTAAGACCGGGTGTCACGGAAGGATTTACGTCCTTCTTCCGACATGCCGAGGTAGAATTCCTTAACATCAGGGTTTTCGCGAAGTTCGGCGGCGGGGCCGTCCATCACAACGCGACCAGATTCCAGGATATAGCCGTAGTGGGCGTATTTCAGCGCCACGTTGGTGTTCTGCTCAGCCAAAAGGATCGAGACACCCTCATTTTCATTCAGCGACTTCACGATCTCAAAGATTTCTTCAACCAGCTGCGGCGCCAAGCCCATGGAGGGCTCATCCAGAAGGATCGTTTCTGGCTGGCTCATCAGCGCGCGGCCGATGGCGCACATCTGCTGTTCGCCGCCAGAGGTATAGCCCGCAAGCGACTTGCGGCGTTCTTTCAGGCGAGGGAAGTAGTTGTAGACCATCTCCAAACCCTGCTGAGCGGCGGCGTTGCCTTTTACGGTGAAGGCGCCGGTCAGAAGGTTTTCTTCGACCGTGAGGTGCTCAAAGCAATGGCGGCCTTCCATGACCTGAATGACGCCCTTCTTCACCAGCGTCGCAGGATCAAGCTGCGCGATAGGCTCGCCGCGGTACTTGATGGAGCCCTTGGTCACCTCGCCCCGTTCGGAATGAAGAAGGTTGGAGATCGCTTTCAGGGTCGTGGTTTTGCCAGCGCCGTTGCCGCCCAGAAGGGCGGTGA
>CBFHXH010000184.1:0-5872 GCA_965659735.1 uncultured Pikeienuella sp. | reverse complement strand
GGCGAGGATTACGATATCCGCCTCGCGCAGAGCGCCCCCAGCAACCATACCCGAGGGTTCAAACCGTGCGATTGGGTCGGTCACAAGCTCCACGTTTTCACCCCGCAACATGCGGAACCACCCATTATCCAGCAGGATGCGCTTGCCGTAAGGTGGATAGTCAGGCATCGCCTTTTCGATCAGGTCGGGCCTGCCATCAAGCTCTGCAAGAATATGGTCCGACATCTGTTCACGGTGGCGGTCGTTGATCCTGTTCATCGACCTTTCGGGATGCGGCCAGTCCGGGTCACGGCGGAGCGTTCGCAGCAACCCGTCGCCATAGCGCCACAGCATCGTCGCGCGAAACCATTCGACATAGAACGGCACATTCTGCAGTAGCCATCGCGCGCCGTCTGGCATCGCTTCCTTAAAGCGAGGAATGTGGCGCGCCCATTGCGGCGTGCGTTGATAAATCGTCAGCGAGGCGACCTCGTGCGCGATAGTCGGGCAGATCTGCATCGACGAGGCGCCAGTGCCGATCACTGCCACACGCTTGCCCTTCAGGTCCAAACCATCGGGCCATTCAGCGGAATGAAACCGCTGACCACGGAAGGTCTCATCGCCGTCGAACCGCTTGACCCGTGGCTTGCTGAGCGGGCCAATTGCGCTGATCAGCGCCAGCCCTTCAAACTCATACACGCCATCAGGCGTAGCCACCGAGCAGACCCAGCGTTCCTTGCGATCATCCCACACCGCACTTTTCAGTTCGTTTCGAAAACGGATGTCGCCGCGAACGCCAAACTCATGACTGCGCTCGATCATGTAAGTCAGCAGTTCGTTCTGAGGTGAAAAGTACCTGCTCCAGTCCTGACGCCTTCCAAAGCTGAAAGAATAGGCGTGGTTCGGCGTATCAACAGCGCACCCCGGATATCGGTTATCGTACCACGCGCCACCGACTTCATCGTTCTGCTCAAGAATGATAAATGGCACGCCCATGTCGGCCAGCCGCTTGCCTGTGATCAGCCCGCTTGGCCCTGCCCCGACGATAATGACGGGTGGCAGGTCCGCGCGATCAGTGCGCCAATCTATGCCGCGATCCTGAAACCCCATCTCTTCGCGCAGCATCAGATTGTATTCGGGCGGGATCGCCTCGCCGAGGCACGCAGAGATCATACGCTGCATAAGCGCTTCGCCCGGATCATTTATTGCGGGATTCAGATCTGCCTGTGTCAGCAAATCCAGCGCGGCCGCTTTCAGGTCCGTCTGCGCCTGATCTGACAGCCCCGCATCTAAATCAGAGATCAGATTAACATCGCGCTGCGGGGTATAGGGCGGAGACAACCACGCCTCATCGCCCGTCAGATGGTGCATGACCATCAGAAGAACGCGAAGATCCGCTTCTTCCAACGCGGCTTTCGTCTTGTCCCGCGGCAATGGGATCCATGGGCTGATCATGCGCAACGCCCTTCTTTCAATCAGTGACGCCGACAACCTAGCGATGGCGACGACGCGCTGGTCAAGCCGAACCGCTACGTCAACCTTGACGGTTGAGCGACACGCCAATAGTTTGGCTGACAATTGTCAGGAATGCGGAATCGCGTGTTAAAAAATGGGACGGAAACGGGATGAGCCTGAAGGCCGTGATCTTTGACTTTGGTGGTGTTTTCACCACTTCGCCAGTCTCTAATTTCGGAGTTTACGAAAGGGAACACGGCCTACCCAAGCGGTTCATCAGCGGCGTGATCCGCACCAATCTGGATGGTGGCGCTTTTTCCCGATTTGAGCGGTCAGAGCTGACCGAAGACGAATTCGACGAAGCCTTCGCGACAGAGACACGCGCCGCCGGGCATGAAGTGCGCGGGCGCGAATTGCGCAAGATGATGAAGCTTGAATTCCGCTCACCAATGATCGAGGCGCACAAGCGGATCGTGAAGGCCGGGCTGAAGACGGGTTGCATTACCAACAACATGCCCTCTTCTGGCGCCAAGGACTGGGCCCGCGATGCGGAAGAACACGATTGGGCGGTTGAGATCATGGGCCGGTTTGAGCATGTTATCGAAAGCTCAAAAGCTGGTGTTTCCAAGCCCGATCCTCTCATCTATCAGATGATGCTGGACGCCCTGTCGATTGAACCTGCCGAGGCGATTTACGTCGATGATTTGGGGGTCAATCTCAAACCTGCCGTCGCGATGGGGATGGACGTCATCAAGGTCCCGTTCGAAGGCTATGAGATGGCAATTGACGAACTTGCGCAGAAAACGGGTCTGACGCTGACATGATCCACCTCCGCCAGATCGCCCTTGTGGCACGCGACCTCGGGCGCGCACAAGCTGAACTGGAGGCTGTGCTGGGCATCCATCCCTGCCATGTCGACCCCGAGGTGGCGGAGTTCGGGTTGGAGAATGTTCTGCTACCCGTCGGCGCCAACTTCATTGAAATCGTCGCGCCCACCGAAGACGGCACCGCTGCTGGCAGGTTCATGGACCGCCGTGGCGGCGATGGCGGCTACATGGTGATCACCCAGGTCGAAACTCTTGAAGAACAGGCTGAGGTCGAGGCCCGCGCCGCCGCCAACAACGTCCGAGTGGCGTGGGAAGTGAGCCGCCCCGGCTGGCGCATCATGCAGCTGCACCCGCGTGACATGGGCGCAAGCTTCTTCGAGGTGGACTGGCACGAAGAGTTCGCCCCCACCGGCCATTGGGGGCCTGCAGGCGGTACTGGCTGGGAAGACAAGATCGACACCAGCGTCACCGCCGAAATCTCCGGCGCCGAATTGCAGGCGGACGATCCCGCTGAAATGGCCGCCCACTGGGCAACTATCGCAGGGGTCGAAGTTGGGCCTGACAACACAGTGGCGCTTGCCAACGCCACGCTGCGCTTTGTGGGCGATCTGGATGGACGCGGCCCGGGCCTGTCCGCCGTCGATATCCGTGCGAATGACAAAAACCGCCTGATGGAGGTCGCCACTGCGCGCGGCCTTTCCACAGGTCCCGACACCGTCACCCTATGTGGAACCAGATTTCAGATCGCGGCCTGAGCCGCCAACGACACACCAAGGAGAAACCCATGAGAATTGAAGATCCGTCGACCCCGCTGAATGATCTGCGCATGTCCGACAAGAACGCCCCTTTGCTGGAAGCAGTCAAAAAGCACATCATCGATAACTGTGATCCCATCGTCGAGGAATTCGAACGCCTCGGCGCCAACCGCGAAAACCGATGGTCCTACGCCCCCGGTCAGCTGGAGATTTTGGAAAGCGCGAAGGACGCGGCGAAGAAATCCGGCCTGTGGAACTTCTTCCTGCCCGACGCGGAAACAGGCGAGGGTCTGTCGAACCTCGACTACGCCTTCATCGCGATGGAGCTTGGCAAGAACAAGCTTGCATCTGAGTCGCTGAACTGCTCCGCCCCCGACACCGGCAACATGGAAGTGTTGGAGCGTGTTGGGACCCCGGAACAGAAAGAACAGTGGTTGAAGCCGCTGCTGAACGGGGAAATCCGGTCCGCTTATGTGATGACAGAGCCAAATGTGGCTTCGTCCGACGCTCGCAACATCTCGACCCGCGCTGTCCGTGATGGCGATGATTATGTGATCAACGGCGAGAAATACTACGCTTCTGGCGCTGGCGATCCGCGCTGCAAGATCATGATCGTAATGGTCAAGACCGACCCGGATGCAGAGACGTATAAGCAGCAGTCGCAGATCCTGGTCCCGATGGGCACGCCCGGCGTCGAAGTGCTCGGCCCGATGCACGTCTTCGGCCAGGACGACGCGCCGCACGGCCACATGCACATCCGGTTCACCGACGTGCGCGTGCCCGCTTCGAACATTCTGCTGGGTGAAGGCCGCGGGTTCGAAATCTCGCAGCTCCGCCTCGGCCCTGGCCGTATCCACCACTGCATGCGCTCCGTCGGCGCAGCGGAAAAGGCGCTTGATCTGTTCATCGCCCGCGCGACCAGCCGCGAGGCGTTTGGCAAGAAGATCATCGACCTCGGCAAGAACATGGAGACGGTTGGCCGCCACCGCGCTGACATTGAATCCATGCGCCTGATGACGCTGAAAGCTGCCCGCGCGATGGATGTGCTGGGCAACAAGGAAGCCCGCTACTGGATCTCGATGATTAAGGCGTACGTGCCAGAAAAGACCTGCAAGATCATCGATGACACGATCCAGGTGCATGGCGCGACAGGCGTTTCACAGTGGACCCCGCTGACCGACATGTACGCCCACCAGCGCACCCTGCGTCTGGCGGACGGCCCGGATGAGGTGCACCACGCCGTGGTCGCCCGCAAAGAGGTCAAAGACTTCTTGGCCTCGAACGAGCGTGGCAAGTGATGCCGGGTCTTTTTGACCTGACAGGCCGCGTAGCTGTCGTAACCGGCGGGACCAAGGGCATGGGTCTCGCCATGTCCCAGGCCCTCGCCGAGCATGGCGCGACGGTGCTGGTCTCGTCACGTTCACAACAGGCCAGCGACGAAGCCGCCGCCACGATCAACGAAGCCATCGGCGCAGACCGCGCCATTGGCTTCGCCTGCCACGCCGGCAAGAAGGAGCAGCTGCAGGCGATCGTCGACAAGGCGACCTCGCTGGGCGGCGCGGACATCGTTGTGGGCAATGCGGGCGTGAACCCGCATTACGGGCCGATGTCGGACATCTCGGACGAGCAGTTTGACAAAACGATCTCGACCAATGTGAAGGCGAACAACTGGCTCGCCAGCATGGTTGCGCCCGGCATGATCGAACGTGGTCGCGGCGGGTCGATCATGTTTACGTCTTCGGTGGCGTCCTTCCATGCCTCGCCAGTCTTGGGCACTTACGCGATTTCCAAGATTGCGGTACTGAGCCTGATGCGGAATCTCGCGCTGGAGCTTGGGCCCCACGGCATCCGCGTCAACGCGATCTGCCCCGGCCTGATCAAGACCGATTTCGCCAAGGCGCTATGGGACGATCCAAAACGTGAGCATCGCGCGGTCAGCGAAATCCCCCTCGGCCGTCTGGGCGAGGCGGAGGATCTGGCGGGGACCTGCATGTACCTCGCCTCGGACGCCTCAAAATACGTCACCGGACAGGCGCTGACCGTCTGTGGCGGCAGCTTCATGTGGAGGTGATCGATGGACATTGCAGGTAAAATCGTTGTCGTCACAGGCGCAGCCTCGGGCATCGGCAAAGCCTTGTGCGAGCGTTTCGCCAAAGAAGGAGCCAAGCTGGTCGTCTGTTCCGACATGAACGAGGAAGGCGCCAAGGCGACCGCCGCCGATGTCGGCGGGATCGCTGTGAAAACCGATGTCTCGAATGAAGATGAGATCATCGCGCTGATCGACCTGGTGGAGGACAGTCACGGGCCGATCGACCTCTTCTGTTCAAACGCCGGGATCGGCTTTTCGGGTGGTCCTGAAGTCACGAATGAACAGTGGCAGAAGATTTGGGAGGTCAACACGATGTCCCACATCTGGGCCGCCCGCCATCTTGTCCCGAAGATGATCGAACGGGGCGGCGGGTATCTGCTGAACACCGCCTCCGCCGCCGGTCTTCTGAACCAGATTGGATCGATGTGCTACGGCGTCACGAAACACGCCGCCGTTGGCGCAGCGGAGTGGCTGGCGTTGACTTACGGCGATCAGGGCATCAAGGTCAGCGTCTTTTGCCCGCAATCCATCCGAACTGAGATGACCCGCGGCGGTGAAAGCCATGTCGCGGCGCTGGATGGGATGCTTGAGCCTGAAGACGCCGCAGAAGCATGTGTGAAAGCGATCAATGAAGAGACGTTTTTGGCCCTCACCCACCTCCAAGTAGTGGGTTATATGCAAGCAAAGACGGCAAACTACGACCGCTGGATTGGCGGGATGAAGAAACTGAACCGGCAATTCACAAACTAATCAGCGCGGGCGGGTTG
>CBFHXH010000183.1:0-5915 GCA_965659735.1 uncultured Pikeienuella sp. | reverse complement strand
ATCATCATCGAAAGCTGGAGGAAACATTACAACACCAAACGACCACACAGTGCATTGGGCTACCGCCCGCCAGCGCCAGAGGCCATCATCCCGATAGACCAGAGGCCGACGATGCACTAACAATCAAACCGGACCACCCGAAAGGGGCACACCATTTGGGCAGGAACGGTGTCTTTGCCTCTTTGCATAGGGCAGGTCTGGCAATACCGGCGGCGCGTTCGAACTCTGTGAGCAGCAATTGGCCGCGACAGGTAAACCGCGTAAAGCGGCCAAAGCCCTGGTTCGTCTGATCCACAAAAGCAAGCCCGCGTTCTTTTCAACCCATTCGAACGAGATTTTCGCCTGCTTTCTGCCGTCTCAGAACACCGTCACCTTTGTGCGCCACCCCGTTGAGCGGGCAATCTCACAATATAACTTCTGGCGACATCTGGGCCGAAAGGTTCCGACGTTTGAGGATTATGTTTAACGACCAGACCATCAGAACCTTCAGTCACGCACTTCGAGGGATATCGATCTGGAGGAGATCGCCGTAGTCGGGGTAAACAATCGACTGAGCCAGCCAATCGACCTGATCAATCGCCGATTTGGAACCGGGTTGGAGGCGCTGCGCAGCAATAAGTCAAAGTGACGACCCAACATGGTGAAACGCGATTCGTTGCCAGATGCGGTTATCAAGCGCATTGAAGAGGTTAACGCAGATGACACGGCGCCGTTCGAGCAAGCTCAGATAAGGTTTGAGCGTGAATTTCAGAAGGAAGTGTGCGACCTAGCCCCGAATGAACCCAACGAGGCAGTTATTCGCGGGCATTTCGACGACGTCTGGCGGGCCAAGGCCGTTTTTGGTGGCGAGTTCGGCGACGTCTTCCAGTCGCCGAACTCCGAAGTCTGGATTTTTCTCTTTTAGCCAGACGTTGAAGTCCAAATTACCCTGCGCGGTCGTCATCCCCTCACGTATGAATGGGCCATAGAGCCATAGAACCCCGCCCGAACGCAGCGTGCGTTCGGCGCCACACATCAATCCTTCGGTCGCGGCCCAGGGCGCGATGTGAATCATGTTGATGCAGATCATCATCGACGCTTCGTCGACCGGCCACGCGTCCGCGGTCACGTCGAGATCGATCGCCGGCCTGATCCGGCAGCTCGCGTCGCTTTGCACCCAGGCGTCAATGCTGGCTCGCGCCTCTGGTGCCGGGTCGGTCGGCTGAAAGGTCAGATGGGGGGCCGAGGCGGCGAAATGGATCACATGTTCGCCTGATCCGCTGGCGATCTCCAGCACAGTTCCAGCCGCCGGCCATCGGGGCGCCAGCTGATCGCGGATCAGGTCGCGGTTGCGGTGGGCCGATGGGGCGTATTGGCGGGGGTCAGTCATGGCGGACTTTACGGTGCGTTGGCTGATGTGTCTCATGGCAATGTGCCCGCCCGACCTGTGATGCGCAACGGTTAATGGAAGGTTATCAGAAAGTCCTTTCCTGATGAACCAATGGGTTGTGAAAGGTTTCACGCGTGAAACTATGTGGGTTTCACACCGGCTGGCGTGGGTGTTAGGCGAACGCGCCAGATCACGGCGTCGACAACGAAGTCAATCTGCGGCTGTCTGCTGGTCAAGCGGAGGCTTGAGGCATAGAAGTTGCAGAATGACGTCTGTGATGAAATCATCAACGAAGTTCTCCGGGAAATTCACCGTTGCGATTGATGGCCCTGCCGCGGCGGGCAAGGGCACGATCTCCAAGGCTGTGGCGGCTGAGTTTGGCTTTTGGCATCTCGACACCGGTCTTTTGTACCGGGCGGTGGGCGCAGTGGCCGCCGATACCGGGCGCGACCCGGCGGATGTCGCCTACACGCTGTCCGCTGATGACCTGGCGCGCCCCGACCTCCGAACCGCTGCTACGGCGCAAGAGGCGTCAAAGGTCGCCGTCATCCCCGACGTGCGGGCCGCGCTGGTCGAATTTCAGCGCAGCTTTGCCGCCCACGATGGCGGCGCAGTGCTGGACGGGCGGGACATTGGCACGGTGATTTGCCCCGACGCTGATGTGAAGCTTTACGTCACCGCCTCCGCTCCCGAGCGGGCGCGCCGCCGTCACGCCGAACTGGTGGGAAAGGGCGATGAACGGTCCTACGAAGAAGTGCTGGCGGATGTGGAGGCGCGGGATCACCGCGACGCCACCCGCGCCGATGCGCCAATGGTTCAGGCGGCCGACGCGCACTTGATCGATACGACAAATATGTCTATAGACGCAGCCGTCGTCGAGGCGGCGCGTTGGATCAACGAACAACTCCCAAAGGCTCAGGATTGAATCCGGGGCCTTTCGTCGTTTTCAGATTCCGAACAAAGCCTCTGACCCGTAAACGAAAGACCGCCGGAGACAACCGGCCGGCCAGCGAAACTGAAACTGGAGACTTACTTAATGGCGAACGCCACAATGGAAGATTTTGAAGCCCTCCTGAACGAGAGCTTCGAGCTGGAAACCCCCGAAGAGGGTTCCGTAGTAAAAGGCACCGTCCTGGCCATCGAAGCCGGACAGGCCATCATCGACATCGGCTACAAGATGGAAGGCCGTGTCGAGCTGAAAGAATTTGCAAAGCCAGGCCACGACGCGGAAATCGCCATTGGCGACACCGTCGAAGTGTTCCTTGAGCGTGTCGAAAACGCGCGGGGCGAAGCCGCCCTCAGCCGCGACAAGGCCCGCCGGGAAGAAGCCTGGGATCGTTTGGAAAAAGCCAACGACAAACAGGAACGCGTCGAAGGCGCGATCTTTGGTCGTGTCAAAGGCGGTTTCACTGTGGACCTAGGCGGCGCCGTGGCCTTCCTGCCCGGTTCTCAGGTCGATGTGCGCCCCGTGCGCGACGTAGGCCCGCTGATGGGTCAGCCGCAGCCATTCCAGATCCTGAAAATGGACCGTCGCCGCGGCAACATCGTTGTCTCGCGCCGCGCCGTTCTGGAAGAATCGCGCGCCGAACAGCGTGCTGAAATCGTCGGCAAGCTGAAAGAGGGCGACATCATCGATGGCGTCGTCAAGAACGTCACCGATTACGGCGCATTCGTCGATCTCGGCGGTGTGGACGGCCTGCTGCATGTCACCGACATGGCTTGGCGCCGTGTAAACCACCCATCCGAAATCGTTACCATTGGCGAAACCGTCAAGGTGCAGGTGGTCAAGGTCAACAACGAAACTCAGCGTATCAGCCTTGGCATGAAACAGCTGATGGACGATCCGTGGACCACGGTTGAGACGGCTTACCCGATGGGTTCGAAATGGACCGGTCGCGTCACCAACATCACCGACTACGGCGCATTTGTTGAGCTGGAAGCCGGTGTTGAAGGCCTAGTGCACGTTTCGGAAATGTCCTGGACCAAGAAAAACGTCCACCCGGGCAAGATCGTTTCTACCTCTCAGGAAGTGGAAGTCATCGTTCTGGACGTCGACACCTCCAAGCGCCGCGTCTCTCTCGGCCTGAAGCAGACCCAGGGCAATCCTTGGGAAGTCTTCGCCGACAGCAACCCGGCTGGCACGGAAGTCGAAGGCGAAGTCAAGAACATCACCGAATTCGGTCTGTTCATTGGCCTCGAAGGCGACATCGACGGCATGGTTCACCTGTCCGATCTCGACTGGGATCGTTCGGGCGAAGACGCCATGGAAGACTACAAGAAGGGCGACATGGTTCGCGCCGTGGTCCTCGACGTCGACGTGGAAAAAGAGCGTATCTCGCTGGGCGTTAAGCAGGTTGGTGGCGATCCATTCGTCGACGCAACGGCTGGTGTGAAACGTGGCTCCATCGTCACCGTGACCGTCACGTCCATCGAGGACGGCGGGATTGAGGTTGAGCATGACGGCATGAAAGCCTTCATCCGTCGTTCCGACCTTGCCCGTGATCGTGCTGAACAGCGCCCTGAACGCTTCGCCGTTGGCGACAAGGTCGACGCCCGCGTCACCAATGTCGACAAAGCGGCCCGTCGTCTGGGTCTGTCGATCAAGGCGCGTGAAGTCGCGGAAGAGCGTGAAGCGGTTGAACAGTTTGGCTCGTCCGATTCTGGCGCATCGCTGGGCGACATCCTGGGCGCGGCCCTGAAAAACCAGGGCGGTGACGACTGATCGCTTCGATCGATCTGAAAACAGGGAAACGGCGGCCTTCGGGCCGCCGTTTTTCGTTTGGGAGCTGGGAAAGAGGTGAGGGCGGCGCCCACACCTGTGATGAAGTCCTCTTGGTTCAGCGCATCACTGTGAAACCATCATGGCAAGAGCCACCTTAGAGCCTTGAGCGAGGAGAGTAGGGTGAAAGTTCTAAGGATCGTAACTGATATCGGCGCTGACAAGGTTGAGGCGACCCAGGCGTTCTATGGCGATTTTCTGGGGATGGAGGAGGTCATGAACCGGGGTTGAATTGCGACCTATGCCGGGATCGGGCCTCAACGGCCGCAGGTCAGTATCATGACCGAAGGCGGCGCGGGCGCGCCTGCGCCTGACATGTCGATTGAGGTGGATGACATAGACGAAGCGCATCGCGGCACTGTCGCGCTGGGTGTGGAAATCACCTATCCGCTGACGGCGGAGCCGTGGGGCGTGCGACGGTTCTTTGTGCGCGACCCCTTTGGGCGTCTGGTGAACATCCTGGCTCACCAGACCAAAGGCTAGGGCAGGGTCAGGCCAGACCCTTTGCGCCCATATCCAGGAACTTCTGACGCCGGGCCGCACGGATCGCTTCGGCTGATACGCCATCCAGATCGTTCAGCTCAGCCCGGATCGCGCCGCGCACTGCTTCGATGGTCGCCGCCGCATCACGCTGCGCGCCGCCGAGTGGTTCTTCGACGATCACGTCGATGACGCCCAGTTCCTTCAGATCCTGAGCGGTCAGGCGCAGGGCCGCCGCCGCCTCTTTCATCTTTTCGGCGTCTTTCCAGAGGATTGATGCGCATCCTTCGGGCGTGATCACTGAGTAAATCGAGTGCTCCAGCATGATCACCCGGTCGCCGGTGGCGAAGGCGACCGCGCCTCCGGAACCGCCTTCGCCGATCACGATGGCGATCAGCGGGGCGCCCAGTTTCAGGCACATCTCGGTCGACCTTGCGATGGCTTCGGACTGGCCGCGTTCTTCAGCGCCCTTGCCGGGATATGCGCCGGGCGTGTCGATCAGTGTGATCACAGGGATGCCGAACCGGTCCGCCATCTCCATCAGCCGCACAGCTTTGCGGTATCCCTCAGGGCGGGCCATCCCAAAGTTACGTTCAAGCCGGGACTTGGTGTCCGAGCCCTTTTCCTGGCCGATCACCATGACGGGTTTGTCGTCAAACCGCGCCAGACCGCCGATCACCGCATGATCTTCGGCAAAATTCCGATCGCCCGCCAACGGCGTGAAATCAGTTAACAGCTTTGAGACGTAATCCAATGCATGGGGCCGTCCCGGATGCCGCGCGACCTGACATTTTTGCCAGGGCGTCAGCGCGTCATAGAGATCTTTCAACAGGGCAGCGGATTTTTCATCCAACTGCTTGGCCTCTTCATCGACATTCATGTCGTCGTCCTGGCGGGCGAGGGCGCGCAGCTCCTCCGCCTTGCCTTCAAGGTCGGCCAGACCCTTTTCGAAATCGAGATATGACTGCATTGCTCGCACCTCTGTTTGCGCCCGATATAGGTGCTAATGCAGGATAATTGCAATGAAGCGCGCACGCTTTGCTCATTGCTTCGGTCAGTTATGATTTGTGATCACAAAAAGCGCTTCGGACTGTCCCTGGCCGACCGACTGTCGGTCGATTACGCCATCGGCTCCGAAATGCTCCATCGCCGCCTCGATCAGCCCAGCGCACAGGTCAGGCAGGTGGCGTTTCGACCGATAATGTATGATCAACTGATCGGCGCTTTGCCGGGTAAATCCGATTTCGGATGAAGGATTTCTGGGCGCCAGCCACTGGATGTCGTCCT
>CBFHXH010000182.1:0-6068 GCA_965659735.1 uncultured Pikeienuella sp. | reverse complement strand
ACGTTCGCTCAGCATCTTGCGCGCCATATCGCGCAGCATTGTTTCATCTTCGCCAAAGCCAAAATCCCTTGGCGTGGTTTGCGTCTCTGCCATCGCCGCGCCTCCTTATTTCGTCTTCGGCAGGTCAAGCACACGCTCGCCCAAAATATTGCGCTGCACTTCGTTGGTGCCGGCCGCGATCGTGTGGCCGTAGGAATTCATGTAGGCCAACGGCCAATGTCCCGCGCTGGGCGCGTTGGGGTCGAGTTTATAAAGCGTTGAATGCGTCTCCGCGATCTGCAGGCCGAGGCGGGCGTTTTCCTGCACGAACTCCGTGATCGCCAACTTGCTTTGAAGAGGAATGCACATCGGATGATCACACAGCGCCGGTACACATGCACGCTTGGCGCTTTGGCGCATGCCTTCAGCAACAATCGCCCGCTGCATCAACGCATCACGCGTCACCGGGTCGTCTGCGGCGAGGCCGCTATCGACCCAGCTGCTGCGGGCCAGATCAATCAGCTCTTCAATCGCGGCGGAAACATCGTCGCTGCCGCCACCAGCGCCTTCGGACGCGCCGCGTTCTGAAGACAGGGTTGTCATCGCAACAGCCCATCCCTTGCCAACATCATCAAGGCGATAAGCATCTGGAATGCGGACGTCTTCGAAGAAAACCTCGTTGAACCCCGCTTCGCCCGTCATTTTCACCAGTGGCCTGACAGTTACACCCGGGTGCCCTTCGATCGGGCAGAGGAAATAGGTCAGCCCTTCGTATTTGTGATCCGAACTGGTCCGCGTAATCAGGATCATCCACTTGGCGAAGTGCCCAAGGCTGGTCCAGACCTTGTGACCGTTGATGACCCACTCGTACCCATCGCGCACCGCAGACGTGCGCTGGTTCGACAGGTCCGATCCGGCGCCGGGTTCAGAAAAACCCTGACACCAGATTTCCTGACCCGTCAGGCAGCCGGGCAGAAACTTCTGTTTCTGTTCCTCCGTCCCATGCTGAAGGATCGTCGGGGCCGCCATGTTCAGGCCGATCAGGTTCACCAGAAACGGCACGCCGGCCCGCTGCATTTCCTGATTGGCGATACGCTGAAACCCGCTGTGACCGCCGCCGCCATAAGCAACGGGATAATCAGCGCCGACCAGGCCCACCTCATAACACTTCAACTGCCAGTCCTGGAGGTAGTCTCGCTGACCGACGGTCATGACTTCGATTGGCGTGATCCGGAGGCGTTCCGGCGGCGGCGGCGGCGCATTGTCATTCAGCCAGCGGCGGGCGTATTCGCGAAATTCCTGTTGCTCGGATGCGCTCATCTCAGCCTCCTCAGCCCCTATGGTCCGCTGCGCCGTTTGCTGGCGGCGAGGGGCAAATTGCTACTTTGACAACTACCTGCCACCATCCGCCGGAAATGGCACAAATTTCGATGTGTCATCCGCCGCTCAAATCAAGGCTATCGCGTGCCCTCACCGCGCGTCACCGGCTGCGGGGCTTGAAACGCCCGGGCCAAATCGTGCAGCCTCAGATTAGGAACAGGAGAATGATATGACAGCCAGATTGTCGGATGCGGACATCGCAACCTACCGCGAAAAAGGGTGGCTTGTGCCAAATTTTCGACTGCCCGATGATCTGATCGCTGAGATGCGCGAAGAATATGATGCGTTGTTGGCGCGAAACGCGCACATTGCGTCCGACATCATGCTGGCGCCGCATCAAACCAATGGCGGCTCACAAGGCGTGATCGGCAGCGAAAAATGGTTCGAATTCGCGACGCACCCGGCGCTGATGGACATCGCCAGCCAGCTGATCGGCGACGACATCATTCTTTGGGGCACAACCATCTTTGGCAAACCTGCGCATAGCGGGAAGGAAACGCCCTGGCATCAGGACGGCGGATATTACCCGATCCGCCCCTTGGAGACGTTGACCATCTGGATCCCGCTGGACGATGTGACGCCGGAAAATGGGCCAATGCGTTTCATCCCCGGCAGCCATAAACCGCATGAGCTGTTTTCACACAGCTGGATCGGTGGCGATGACAAGACGATAAATCTGGTGACCGATCAGGACAATTTCGATCCAAATGTCTCGGAGGATTTGATCATCGAGGCTGGGCAAGTGTCTTTCCACGATGTCTATATGATCCACGGGTCTTCGGCGAACCGCACCAACCACCGCCGTGCCGCCTTTATCGTACGCCTGATGCCTGCGACCTCGTTATACGACCATGCGCTGGGCGCAGAAATTGGCCAGAAACACCCCGCGCAGGGCTATGGGACGCGGCCGCTCTATCTGGTGCGCGGCGAGGATCGGCATGGCGGCAACAACTTTGAGATCGGGCATTGACGCTGAACCTGACCCGCCGAGACATCCTCGGTGACGCGCCGCTGCCTGACAGCGCCGAGGTAATGGCCCGCGGAGCCGCTTTGGCTGCGGATGTGCAGGTTGGCCGCTGCGCGTTTCTGAACCACCACGGCGTCGCGTCGGAAGCAGACTTCAAGCGTGCTTCTGCCCAGGCGGGCAACGTGACCTTGCATGCCCAGATCGGATTTCGCGACCCTGACAAAACCCGCCGCGCCTGGCGCGAGATCTGGGAGGCGTCGGCAGATCGCGGCTCCCGGGTCGATCGCTATGGCGTCTGCCTTGACTGGAGCATGGGCTACCCAAGGGGCCATCGCCAAAAGGGTCTGCGCGGCACCGGGTTGATCCTGAACGAAGAGGAGGACTTCGCCGCCCTCACCGCTCTCGCGCCAGTAGCGCCGCATTTCGGCGACTTTGTCATGGGCTTCCCCGCCGCCGTGGAAAATACCGTCGCCGCGCTTCGCGCGGGGTCCACGGCGATTGGCAATCTTGGTCAATATTTTACCTTCCGCCTGCCCGGTCATGACGATGATATCGGTGACACCGAAGCGACATTGGTGGCGATGGCGCTGTGCGCTGCGCAACCGGTCGACATATTGATCCATTCCAACCTCGACGACGGCTTCGCCGCGCTTTTCACAGACCTCGCCTGCACCTTGGGCGCAGTTCTGATTGAGCGGCATATCGTCGAAGATCTGATCGGCGGCGGCGTCGCCCATTGTTATGGGCATACGTTTTCCGAACCGGAAAAGCGGCTTGCGTTCCAGGCGGCTTTGTCACGGGTCGCGCCCGGCCCCGGCAGCATGGTGTACGGCGACACCGTTTCGTATCGCGGCGATGGGCCTGAGAACTTCGCAGCGCTGGCGACGTACCTCTCCATCGACATCGCCGGGCAGCGGCGCGGGGGCACTGGCCACGCGATCACGCCCATTCCAATTACAGAAGCATCACGCATTCCTGACATTGACGAAACCGTCGACGCCATCGCATTCGCCGGACGTCTGGCGGAGCGGCTGGACGGCGCCCCTGCCCTGTTCGACTTTGCAGCCGCCGACGCAGTAGCGGATCAACTGGTTACGGGGGCTGAAACCTTCAAGACACGCGTTCTGCACGGACTGGAAGAAGCAGGTGTAAACCCCTCAGATCCAGTGGAAATGCTGCTGGCGCTTCGCCGTGTTGGGGCCAAGCGTCTTGAGGAAGCCTTTGGTCCCGGGGCAGAAACGCCGTCAGCCCGACGCGGGCGGCAGCCGATCCTTCTCGCCAGCACAATCGCGGCGCTGGAACAGGCCGCGGATGAAGCGATTGCCGCGATGACGGAAACCGACCGCGCCGCCATCGACGAAGCTGACCTAACAATCTGCGTGTCCGCGTCTGACGTGCATGAATACGGCAAAATCCTTCTGACCGAGACGCTGCATCGCCTTGGCGTGGCTTGCGTCGACGCAGGCGTGCACGCTGAACCAGCCAATGTCGCCACACTGGCGGTCGGAGCGGATGCGGTTGCCATCAGCACCTATAACGGTGTTGCGCTTGATTACCTTCGCCGGATCAAAGCCGCGCTTGGCGCCGCGGGATTGGACATCCCTGTTTTGATAGGCGGCAAGATCAATCAGGTTCCCGATGGCACCAACACGTCCCTGCCGGTTGACGTCTCATCAGAACTGGCGACCGAGGGCGCGATCGTATGCAGATCCATCGACGATCTTGGCCCACAATTGGCCGCGATCGCACTAGCCAAGGCATGATCGCCCGCATCGGCGTCATTGGCGCGGGCCACCTTGCGGGTTTTTTGGCCGAAGGATTGCGGTGGGATGGCTGGGACGGCGCGCTGCTTGTCCCCGATCGCCCCAACGCCGCCCCCTTTGCCGCGCGGTTTGACGCCGAGATTGCCGAGAGCGCCCAGCACATTCTCGATAACACGGACATTGTGATTGTCGCCGTGCGACCTGCGCAGGTTGAGCGCGCCTTGGCCGGCCTCACCTGGCCCACGGATCGCCGTCTTCTCTCTGTCATGGCCGGGGTAAAGATCGACCGGCTTGCGGCGCTCGCCCCCGGGGCGCGGATCGTACGGGCGATGCCGATTTCCGCCGCAACGGTTGGGGCCAGTCCGACGCCGGTCTACCCGCATGACCCGATGGCGGTGGCGCTGCTGTCGCGCATCGGCTCGGTCATCCCCATGAAGGATGAAGCAGCACTGGAAATCGCCAGCGCCAATGCAGCGGCCTATGGTTGGTACTTCAAGTTGATGAGCCGACTGATCGCGGCGAACCAGGCCGCCGGACTGGACGAAGGCGAGGCGCGGCTCATTGCTGTCGGAACGATGGTCGCCGCGGGCCGCGTCGCGTTAAACGCCGAGATTGCGCAAGAAGACATCCTCCACACCCTCGCAACCCCCGGCGGGATCACCGCGCAGGGTCTGGCGATTCTGGATGCGGCCGAGGCGTTTGCACCGTGGGAAGATGCGTTCAGCGCAGTGTCTGACAGATTGAAGTCAGACTGATCAAGACACAGCAATTTGGCGCAGATTTGCAAACCACCCAAATTCACCGCACCTTCTTTGCGGACCGGCCTTTTCATTCCCACTGTCGGGCTTAGGTATGGGCGAAGGGGATCGCCGTGCTGCTAGAAATTGCTTCTATCACCAAGTCATTCCGCGACGGGGACAAACGGATCCCGATCCTCAGCGACGCCTCGTTGCGATTGGATCAGGGTGAGACGCTGGCGTTGACCGGCGAGTCCGGCAGCGGGAAAAGCACATTGCTCCATATCGCGGCGGGGTTGGAGCCGGTGGATAGCGGTTCAGTCCAGATATTGGGCCGCGAAACCACCGGGCTTGGCGAGGCGGATCGCGCCGCCCTGCGCCGAACAACAGTGGCCGTCGTGTTCCAACAATTCAATCTGATCCCCTCGATGACGGTGGCGGACAACATCGCGTTTCATGCAAGACTTTCAGGCAGGTACGATCCATCGCTCGCCCAAGATTTGACCGCAGCGATGGGACTTTCAGCGCATTTGAGCAAGTACCCGGAAGCGCTGTCTGGCGGCCAGCAGCAACGCGTTGCGATCCTTCGGTCGCTGGTCGCACAGCCCAAACTGCTTTTGGCGGATGAGCCTACTGGAAATCTGGACGAAAACACCGCCGCAGCGGTGATTGACCAGATGCTTTCACTGGTGGCGCAAACCGGCGCCGGGCTGCTTTTGGTGACTCATTCGAACAAGATTGCAGACACGATGGAGCGCCAGGCGCACCTTTCGGGCGGCGTCCTTACATGATCCGCCCTTGCTTAGGCGCACTTCTATCCTTTTGGCGGCGAACGCCGTTGCAGCTATTCACGCTGCTCGCAGGCCTCGCGCTGGCGACGGCGCTGTGGTCGGGCGTACAGGCGATCAACGCCGAAGCGCGGGCGAGTTATGACGCCGCCTCCACCACTTTAGGCGAGGGACAGTACGACCAGCTTGTTCCCAAATCGGCTGAGACCCTGCCATTGGATACATATCTGGCCCTGCGCAGATCAGGCTGGTTGGTCACCCCGGTGGTCGAGGGGCGATTGAATGGCGTCAGGATGGTCGGGATCGATCGTGTGACGGCGCCGACAGGATTTGGAGGCGTGCGCGCGCAAGATGCATTGCCCACGAACAATGTCGCCACTGACCCGCAATTATTTGCTGACCGTGAAACCGCAAGTCGTCTCGCCGGACTGGCGGACGTCGCCATAGCCTCAGG
>CBFHXH010000181.1:0-6127 GCA_965659735.1 uncultured Pikeienuella sp. | reverse complement strand
TCAGCACGGCGGTCTTTTCGATGCCGGGTCCTCGCAGCACCGCATTGGGCACGTCAAAGCCCGAAACCTCCACCAGCAGCGTCGCTGAGCGATCAGGGTAGTCAGCAACCCCAATCGCAAAGCGATCCAGCGGCTGAAGTGCGGCCCAGTCGCCGATCGCGAACATCGCATGCCGCGCCTCAACCAAGGGCGCGCTGGTGTGAAACGTCACCCAATCGCGGATCTGGGGCGTGTCCCAGCTACCAGCAAGGTGCAGCGGCGTTTCGGCGTCGGCAAGGGTCAGGAGCAGCGTCGCTGCGGCCGCTGACATGGGGGCGGGCGCCTCACCACCGACCACCCCATGGACCGTGCCCGGACGCGCCATTGCGGTCATTGCGGCCCGAAAGGCGTGGGCGGCGTCGATCGGCGCATTGGCGAACCCGCCGGAAAGCGATGAAGCCTCCATCAATCTTCCCCCCGCACCATCGTGAAGAAATCAACCTTGGTCGCAGCCGCCTTTTGCGCTCGCGTCGCCTTGGCCTTGGCCATATCGGCGGCGAGGGGATCCAGAACCTGACGGCGGATTGCGGCTGCGTCGCTGGTTTGCATCGCTGCGTCGATTATTGCGACCTGCAGTGCCTTGTCCTTGTCCCGGCCTTGAATGTGCGCGTGACCAACTTCGCCTGTCGCCAAACGGACAGAACAACGCGTCACCGTCAATTCACCAAGGTTGAAGGGTGAACCGGTTGCGCCCATGCGCCCCCGCGCCATAACGCCACCAATCTCGGGTGCGCGCAGTGTTTCAAATTGGGGTGACAGATCCATTTTCGAGCAGAGCGTGCCGAGGGCGCCTGCGGGGGCCTTCGCCAGAAGCGACAACCAGTTTTTTCGTTCTTCGGACATTGGATACCTTGTTATGTTGTCTAGATAACTATACAACTAGACATGTGATAGCGGATTGCGCTGGATTCGCAAAGCGCCGAGTTGATGAAGTTTCTATGACATGACACGACAGGCCATCTTTAGAGAGATTGAGGACGCCCTGCGCCGCGAAATCGCTGATGGGCGGTATAAGCCCGGTGAAAAGCTGCCGACAGAGGCCGCCTTGTCGACACGGTTCGGAGTGAACCGCCACACCGTCCGCCGCGCGCTTTCAGTCCTGCAAGACGAAGGACTGACCAACGCCAGACGAGGCGCAGGGGTGTTCGTAACGTCGTACGCGACGGTCTATCCCATCGGCAAGCGGGTTCGGTTTCATCAGAACGTCGCCGCCAAGGGCCGAACGCCGTCGAAAGAAATCCTGCGCCTTGAAACCGTCGCCGCTGCACCGCGAGAAGCAGCGGCGCTCGGCCTGTCACCAGGCGATCCGGTTCATGTCTGGGAGGGCGTCGCCTTTGCCGATGGCGCGCCAGTCAGCCTTTTCCATACTTGGTTTCCGGCGGACAGACTACCAGGCCTTAAAGAGGGCCTCGCCGAAACGAAATCCGTTACAACCGCGCTGAGGCGCGAAGGCATCGCTGACTATACCCGCGCTTCGACGGAACTGAATGCAAAGTCCGCAACGGCGGTTCAGGCTTTGCACTTGAAGGAGAGGGAAGGCGCGCCGCTCCTCCGCTCTATCGGGGTGAATGTCGATCCAGAAGGGCGGCCGGTGGAATATGGCCGGACCTGGTTTGCCGGGGACCGTGTCACGCTGACTGTTGGCGATAGCTGAGGGGCGTTATTCGTAACGTTCCAGAAACGCTTCGGCGCTGAGGCTGCGAAAATCGTGCAGCGCCGCGCCGATGCGGTCGTGATCCCAGTCCCACCAGGCCAGCGCGATCAAACGATCGGAAATTTCTGGGTGATGGCGTCGACGAAGGGGGGTTGCTGGCACGCCTGTGACAATTGTGTAAGGGGCGACATCCTTGGTGACGACAGCCATGGTTCCGACAATCGCGCCATGGCCAATCGTCACTTCTGGCCGGATGACGGCGCCATGGCCGATCCAGACGTCATGGCCAATTTCGACCCGCCGCGAGGCGCGGTAAGCGAAGAACGCCTCATCTTCATCAGCTTCGGGCCAGTAGTCTGCACTGCGATACATGAAGTGGTGCAGCGACGCGCGGTCTATCGGATGATCCGTAGGTCCGATCCGAGCAAAGCTGGCGATATTGGCAAACTTGCCGATCGTGGCGTTCGCGATATCGGCATATCGTTCGCAGTACGAATAGTCGCCCAGTTCCGATCTTGCGACGCGACTGCCTTTGGCAACTTCTACAAACCGCCCGAACGTCGCCTCGGCTATGGTGCAGTCGTCATGGATATAGGGCTTGTCGCCCAGCCGTTTGCCCACGACTAATTGTCACCTTTGATCAGACGGCGGCGCAGCCAGCCAGAAAAACTGTCCATCATCATCACCATCAAAATGATCAGAACGATGTAATAGCTCACCTCTTCCCAGTCCTTCTGCGTAATGATCGCCTGTGTCAGCATCAGGCCGATGCCGCCACCAACGATTGCGCCGACGACAGTCGCAGACCGGGTGTTTGATTCAAGGAAATAGAGGATCTGGCTAAGCAGAACTGGCGTGATCTGGGGGATGACGCCAAACCGATAGCGTTGCAGCGGCTGCGCCCCGGTGGAATTAACGCCCTCAATCTGCTTATCGTCAACGTTTTCCAGCGCTTCCGAGAAAATCTTGCCGAAGGTGCCAGTGTCGGTGATCAGAATGGCGAGGCTGCCGGTCAACGGGCCGGGGCCAAATGCGCGGCTTAGGATGATGGTCCAGATCAGCGAGTCAACACCGCGCAGAAAGTCAAAGAGGCGCCGGACCCCAAAGCGCGCGGTCTTGGCTGGCGCAAAGTTCTTAGCCGCGACGAAAGCCAGCGGCAAAGCGATCAGCGCACCGCCAATGGTCCCTAGGAACGCCATGAGGATCGTTTCAAAGATCGCCCAGGCGACCTCTTTATGACGCCACATCTTGTTGTTCCAGAAATCGCTCAGCGCGCCTGAGACATTTGTTCGTGTAGGGTCAATCTGATCGCCAAAGAAGATCTCGCCAACGCCCTTGTTGTAATAGGGGCTATCGAGCGTGAACCAGAACAGTTCCCATCCGAAGAAATAGCGATAGATCTGGGTCTTCGATTTGGTGACCGTTACACGCCCGTTTGGCGTGGTGATCGCAACGCGCGTCTTTGAAGCGTTGATCCAATCTGGTTGTTCATCCGTTGGCAGGACCAGCTCAATCCGCTGACGCGTCGGCGTGGCTTGTATCAGCCCATAGCCTGGAACCTGAAAATTCATCGTATCGCCATCGAGGACCACAGAGTATCCGTCTTCCAGATCGACGATAGCGTTGTTGTTTTCGATGACGACCCAGTCGGGTAAAAACGTCTCGTACATTCCTTTGCGCTCGCCCTCGATCGCGACCTGATAGTCGCCGGTGCGGTTGCTGCGCAGAACTTCGGTTTTGTAGGAATAGCTGTCTGCGACCAGCTTCGTCGCGTTTTCCGATTTCGCCCGATTGGCGAGACCAAGAATGTCAAAGGCGAAGAAGACATAAACGAAATACGCGATGATCAGCGCAGGCAGGCCGAATGCGATAAGGCGTTTGTGGGCATAGTGGCTGTCTGCGGCGGCGTAGAGTTCAGCTGTGCTCATTTGATCAGACCTTTCCGACAAGGCGGTTGCGGAAATAGCTCGACAGCTGATCGACGAGGATGATGGTCAGGAACAGCAGAATAAAGATGGCGAGCGCTTCGTCATACCGGCCCTTGCCCCAGCTCATCGCATTTCGAAGATCATAACCAATGCCGCCAGCGCCCACGAAGCCAAGAATAGCGGAGGCGCGGACGTTAATTTCCAACCGCAGCAGCGCGTAGCTAAGGTAATTTGGGCTGACTTGCGGGACCACGGCGTACCACATCCGCTGCAACCAGGTCGCGCCAACCGATGTCAGCCCTTCGATGGGCTTCGTGTCTACATTTTCATTCACTTCTGAAAACAGCTTGCCCAGCGCGCCAACAGTATGGATCGCGATGGCGACCATTGCGGGAACAGGCCCGCCGCCAAGAACAAAGATCAGCACCAGCGCAATAACAATCTCGGGGATCGCGCGCATCGTATCCAGCATGCGCCGGAATACCGGGATCATCGCAGGCCAATAGGCGAGGCCCCGGGTCGCCAGCAGTGCAAACACCAGTCCGAACAGGGCTCCCAACAGTGTGGATGCGAGCGCAATGTTCAATGTCTCCAGCAGCGAAGGCATGAAGGTGATGAAGTGGCCGGGCAGCGTGTCCAGTTTGGTCAGCGCCTCAGACAGCACTTCGTAAGGGAAATCGAAAACGTTGGTCAGTCCGTCCCAGAACCCACCGGCGTTACGATCGTCGGCGATGATAAAGCCGCTCATCAGCAAGAGGGCAAACACCAGGATGATGATGCCGGAATAAATCCGCTTTTGGTGGGTCGCAGCCATATAGTGGTCGCGGATATTGATATCGGCGGCAAGGGTCATGTCAGGCTTTCAGGCAAAGGAAGAGGCCCCGCCATAACGGCGAGGCCTCGGATCGTCTTTGGCGGATTACTGGGATTTCCGCTTACGTGCTTCGATGATGATTTCGTAAGCAGCGTGCGTGATTGGCGAGAAGCCCTGCGCGTCGCCAGCCATCACGCCATATGCGCAATCCGGGTCAGCGGTTTTCAGGGAAGCCATCAGGCCGGTCATCAACGACTTGGTGTAGTCTGGCAGGGCCTTACGCAGAACGATTGGGCCTTCTGGGATTGGCTTCGAACGCCAGATTTCAACCAGATCGTTCATGTCGATCAGACCAGCGTCAACCGCCTTGCGCAGCGCGCCAGAGTTGAAGCCGTCTTCCCATGCGCCCAGGCCGTCGGCCCAGGTGACACCAGCGTTGATGTCGCCGTTGTTGACTGCAACGATGGTCTGTTCGTGACCGCCGGTGAATTTCACTTCACCGAAGTAGTCGCCGCTGTCCATGGTCGCGCCGGTGGCTTCAGGGATCTCGATCGACGGGATCAGGTAGCCAGAGGTGGAGTTCGGGTCGCCAAAGCCAAAGACTTTGCCCTTCATGTCGGCCAGGTTGGCGATGCCAGCGTCTTTGCGAGCAAAGCCGACCGAGTAGTAGCCGTAGCCGCCGTCGACGTTGACTTTAACCAGAACCGGCTCAACCGCTTCAGGATCGGATAGCCAAGTTTTTGCGTAACCCGATGCACCCAGCCAGGCCATGTCGATGGTTCCACCCAGCAGACCCTGGATCACGCCGTTATAGTCGGCAGGTGCGAACAATTTGGTTGGTACGCCAAGCAGTTCTTCGGTTTTTGCGCGCAGGCATTCGTTTGAGTTCATGCGGTCCTGGGCGTTTTCGCCGCCGAGGATGCCAATGCGAAATTCTTTGATTTCGTGGCCGCCGGCGATGGCGGAGCCTGCCATTGTGGTGACAGCGATTGCTGCGGTTACGAGGGTTTTCATCATGATTTCTCCCATGCAGATGAAAAAACCCCGCACAAGGGCGGGGTTGGTGGTCAGTGGTTAGGCGGTGATTGTGGCCGGAGCTGCTGCGGGTTTAGCAAAGGTTTCAGCGGGCACTTCAGACGAAAGCGTTTCGATTTCGGTTGAGGTCGCGGCTTCTAAGAAGTTTTCATCAGCGCCGTAGATTTCGCGTGCGGCTGCTGTGGACAGCCCGCTTGCAGGGCCGTCAAAGACGATTTTACCGGCATGCATGCCGATCACGCGGTCGCAATAGCGGCGCGCGGTGTCGAGCGTGTGGAGGTTGCAGATCACCGTCTTGCCGTCCTCGACATGGATCTTGCGTAACGCTTCCATCACAGCCTGGGCGTTCATCGGGTCCAGTGACGCAATTGGTTCGTCAGCCAGGACAAGCTCTGGATCCTGCATCAACGCGCGGGCGATGGCGACGCGCTGCTGCTGGCCGCCAGACAGCGCCTCAGCGCGCTTTTCAGCGTGCTCAGCGATGCCCAGCCGTTCCAGAATGTCGATCGCCTTGTGAATGTCCGCCTTCGGAAACAGCGAGAACATGGAGGCGAGAACGTTCTGTCGGTTCAAAGACCCAAAGACAACGTTCGAAACCACATCAAGGCGCGGCACCAAATTGAACTGTTGGAACACCATGGCGCACTCGGCTTGCCA
>CBFHXH010000180.1:0-6144 GCA_965659735.1 uncultured Pikeienuella sp. | reverse complement strand
CGTTGCGCCAAACGCAAGGCCAACGCCAATTGCGGTGGGAACGGCTGTAACCGACCCGGCAATCAATGCCGCCGCCATCTGGATCAGTGATCGGCGAATGGCGGCGCGGTTGAACAACAAGGGAAGCGCCAGCGCGACGGTCGCGAGGCCGAGCAGAAAATGGATGAACTTTGCGCCGTCGAAATACGTTGCGTAGGGCGTATCCGTAACCAATAAGGCCGCGCCGATTACGGCGACGGCGATGGCGACGGAATTGACGACCGGCAGTCGCCCGCTCGCGTTAAAGGCGGCGTGCCCAATCAGATAGGCGACCAAAGTGGCGGTCAGCCATGTCAGCGGTGATGCGGAGAGATAGACCCACAGGGTCGCAACTTCATTCATCGCCGCCTCCGATCAGACGCGAAACGCCTGCAAAGTTCAGCGTACCAACGGCAATGGCAGTGGCGGTGGATATGATGATCGCCGCGAAGATCACCGCGCCGTCAGCGCCGATCTGGGGAAGCTGCGTGACGACGCCGACGCCCGCAGGTACGAAGAAAAGCGAAAGATGCGCGAGAAAGCCGTTAACCGTTTCGCGTAGCTCTTCCGCCAGTTTCGGCAGCAGGGCGAGCGCCAGAACCAACAGCGCAAGACCGATCACTGGTACGGGCGCCGACGGAAAGGCCAGCCGCGAGATTGCTTCGCCCGCCAGCTGAAAGCTGAGCAATATGGCGAAGTGGAGGATCATGCCCGCAGCCGCTCTATCAGCGCGCGGGCTGAATTAGATCGGGGCGTCCAGAGGCCGCGATCAATGGCTTCCTGAAACCGTTCAGCCATTTCGCGGAGCGCGGCCGGGTTTGCCTCTTCTATGAACTCGCGCGTTGTATCATCCTCAAGATACACCTGATGGACGAGGTCGAAATGGTGGTTTTTCACGGCGTTGGTCGTAGCTGAGAAGGCGAACAAGTAATCGACGGTCGCCGCCATCTCGAATGCGCCCTTGTAGCCGTGGCGCTTGACCCCATCGATCCATTTCGGGTTAACGACACGGGACCGGATCACACGGCCGATTTCCTCATCCAGCGCGCGGATGACAGGGCGTTCGGGCCGGGAATGGTCGTTGTGATAGCTGGCTGGCGCCTCGCCCTTCAGCGTTTCGACCGTGGCCGTCATGCCGCCTTCGAACTGATAATAGTCGTCGCTGTCCAGCAGGTCATGTTCGCGGTTGTCCTGATTCTGAACAACCGCCTGCACCTTGGCCAGACGCCCGGCGAAGGCGTCCTTCGCTTCGTCCCCCTCTGCGCCGCCGCCATAGGCGTAGCCGCCCCATTCGAGGTAGGCATCGGCGAGGTCGGCTTTGTCTTTCCACAGACGTTCATCAATCATCGCCTGCAAGCCTGCGCCATAGGCGCCAGGTTTGGAACCAAAAACACGCGCGCCTTTCTGCGCGCCGTCTTCGGCGGCGTAGCGGGCGGCGGCGGGGTTCTGGTCTTCTGGCTCATCCAGTTTCATGACCGCGCGCGCCGCGCTGTCGACCAGATCGATCAAGCCGGGGAAGGCGTCGCGGAAAAAACCTGAGACACGCAAGGTGACGTCTACGCGCGGGCGGCCAAGGACGCTGAGTGGCAGAATCTCAAAGCCCGTAACACGGCGGGAGGCGTTGTCCCATGTCGGGCGCACGCCCATCAGGGCGAGGCACTGGGCGATGTCATCGCCGCCGGTGCGCATGTTTGCGGTGCCCCAAGCGGTCAACGCCATCGCGCGGGGCCAGTCGCCGTGATCCTGCAAATACCGCTCGATGAGGAGTGAGGCTGACTTCCACCCCAGCGCCCATGCGGTTGGCGTTGGCACAGCGCGGCTGTCGACGGAAAAGAAATTGCGCCCCGTTGGCAGGACGTCGAGGCGCCCCCGCGTCGGCGCGCCGGATGGGCCCGGGGGGACGAACCGTGCGTTGAGGCCAGTGATCAGAGCGCCAAGCTCCGCCTCGCCGGTCTGGCGGAGGTTGGGGAGAACGGTGTGGTGAAGGGTTTTGAGGACAGCGGACGTCGCCGGTCCCACACCGCCCCGGACTTGGTCCGGGGTCTCGTTGGAGACTTGATCACTGTGGGGTCCCGGCTCAAGGCCGGAACGGTGCGGTGTTACGACTTTTGTCGCCAGCAGTTCCAACCGCTCAACCGTATCACCATTGCTGCGCCAACTAGCTTCCGAGACTACCTGAAGCGCATCCGCCTTTGGCCCGTCATAGGCCGCCCCCATTTCGCAATCCAAGGGATCTATCGACACCCCGCAATCCGCCGCCAACGCCCGGATCAGCGAGGCGTCGCCACCCTTGCCGTCAGCTCTAGGCGCGCGCAGCAACGCGATCGCCAAATCACGTTCCTGATTGCCGGTTGGCGCCTCGCCGAACACGTGCAGTCCGTCGCGGATCTGGCTTTCCTTCAGTTCACACAGATATTCGTCCAGCTTCGCCAGACGGCTGTCGGCGTCATCATCGTCGTTGATCCCCGCATCCAGATCCATACCGGTGGCAGAGGTGAGCGAGAGGATTTCCTTGCGCAAATGATCCAGCCGCCGGGGGTCTACGCCCGAGGCTTCGTAGTACTCGTCCACAAAAGCTTCGAGGTCTTTGAGTGGCCCATAGGTTTCCGCCCGCGTCATCGGCGGGGTCAGGTGGTCGATGATAACGGCCTGCGTGCGCCGCTTGGCTTGCGTACCCTCGCCGGGGTCATTGACAATGAAGGGGTAGAGGTGCGGTGTCGGGCCAAAGACCGCTTCGGGCAGGCATTCTTCGCTCAGCGCAACCGCCTTGCCCGGCAACCATTCGAGATTGCCATGCTTGCCCATGTGGACCATCGCGTCGGCGCCGAATTCCTGACGTAGCCAGAAATAGAAGGCGAGATAGTTGTGCGGCGGAACAAGGTCGGGCGTGTGATACGTGTCTTTGGGGTCGATATTATAACCGCGCGCAGGCTGCACGCCGACGACGGCGTTCCCATAGCGCAGGATTGACAGGGCGAAGGCGCCGTCGGCGAAAAACGGGTCATCTTCTGGCGCGCCCCAGCGATCTTCGATGCGCAGGCGCGTGTTCCATGGGATCGCTTTGTAGGCCTTTGTGTAGGCGTCCAATGACAGGCGCTCTCCGCCCTTACGGTCGGTGCGGTCGGTCAGCCAGTTTGTTGGACCAGCGGTGATCTGGGCCATTAGACCTGCGCTGTCCGCTGGCGCGTTTTCGATGGTGAAGTCTTCGCTCGCCAGCCGCTGCAGCACACCGACCGTTGCGGCGGGCGTATCCAGCCCGACGCCATTCGCAAGCCGTCCGTCCTTGTTCGGATAGTTGGCGAGGATTAGCGCAACGCGCTTGTCTTGGTTCGCTTTCGCCCCCAGCCGCGCCCATGCGGCGGCGAGGCTGGCGACAAAGCTGATCCGGTCGCCTCGCGCGCGATAAGCCGTGATCGGGCATTCAGCAGCGTTGTCGTAATAGGCTTCGCCCTTAAAGCTGACAGCGCGGGTCAGAAGCCGTCCATCGACCTCTGGCAGAGCGACGTTCATGGCGATGTCGCGGGCGGACAGGCCTCGTTCACCGTCTGCCCAGCTTTCTGCGTTCGCGGCGGAGAATATGATCTGCATAACCGGCGCGCCGGGTGCGTCCAGCGGGGTGGCGGGCCGGTCGCCGTTCCAGTTCGCCGGATCGGGCGAGGATACGGCGAAGCTTGTCGCATTCAGCACCACCGCAGGTGGCGCTTCAGCGAAGAGCATCGCCAGCGTGGCGGCTGACACCTGATCCTTCAACGATGCGACAAATATGGGAAGGGGGTTCATCCCCTCATTCAACAGCGAACGGACAAGCCGGTTGACGGGTTGCAGGCCAGCGCCCTGCAGAAGTGCGCGATAGAAGACGATGGGCACGATGGGCGCGCGTTCGGTCCAGTGTTCGCGCACGGTGTCCAGCGTTGCGGCGGTTTCGCCGGGCCAATAGACCCCTGCGCGGAGCAAAGGGCGCGCCGCCTGCGGCGCTTCAGCCCCATTCAGAAGGTGGTCGCAGTGGCGCAGGAAGTTGGCTGCGTTCTCAGGTCCGCCTTCGACAAAATAGGCCCAGAGTGCTCCCCAGGTTTTGCGGTCGACGGTGGAGGCGCGGAACAGCGCTTCGTCTGGTTTGTCATCACCGGGCAGGGCCGCGAACAGGACGCCTGCCCCTGACAGGCGCGCGCCAAACTGTTCTAGGCCATAAGGCCAATATCCTTCGCCCCCCAGAATGCGGGCAACGACGATGCGCGATTTCAGCGCTGTCTTGTCGATATAGAGATCGACGGAATAGGGATGCGCCAGCCAGCCCAGATTGGCGAGGCGCAGCGATTGGTCAAACCCGCCTTCGGTCAGCGTTGCGCGCGCCTCTGACAGGACTGCAAGCTCTGTGTCCGCCGCAGAAATAAAGATGATGTCCGCCGGGGTTTGCGAGGCGTCAACGGGCTCCGCCCCATCAGAAATTTCACCCGGTTGGGCTTGCAGCAAGTGCATCAGAGGGCCTTTTCCATGAAGACGCTGAATTCGCCGTCTTCGTATTCGCCAAATGGCCAGCAGCGGGTAAATCCTGCCCGCTCGTACATGCGATGGGCGGCGTGCAGCAGGCTGCCGGTTTCCAGCTTCAACATCGGCAGCCGTTCCATTTTGGCTCGAACGATCAGTTGGGTGACGATGGCGGTGCCCGCGCCTGTACCGCGCGCGTCCGGGTCGACGAACATCGATTTCAGTTCGCCATATCCATCCTTGATCGCCAACGCGCCGGTGCCGATCATCCGGTCGCCATCATACGCGACGTAGAAACGGATTTCAGGGGCAATCAAGGTGTCGACCACGAGGTAGTGGTTCGATTCTGATGGAAAGAGACTTTCCATCAGCGCATGGCTGGCTCTCACAAATGTGGTCGCCGCCGGGTCGCGGGGATCGCCGGGAACGACCGCGACGCTCATGCCCTCAGCGCCGACTCGATGCCTGCGCGGTCGAGGCCGGCTTGCCCGATTACGACCAGACGGGTGGCGCGCGGCTCATCCGTTGTCAGCGGGCGGTCGAAATAGCTATCGACACGGGGGCCGACGGCCTGGATCACCAAGCGCATCGGCTTCCCGGCGACCGAGGCGAAGCCCTTTAGGCGCAGGACGCCGAACTGCCGAATGACGTCGGCGATCTTTTCGACGGACGCGTTCAGATCGGTGATCTCTGGCAGATCAACGACGAAGCTGTCGAATTCGTCATGCCCGTGCTCGTGTTCATAGTGATGGTGGTCGTCATGATCATGATCATGATCGTCGTTGTCGTCATGATGATGATGGTGGTGCACCTCGCCGCGTGTATCCAGATCGTCCTCTGCGCCGATGCCAAGTCCCAGCAGGATGGATGGATCAATCGCACCCATTTCGGCCTTCAGAACCGTCACGCCCTTGCGCGAGCCATATTTCAGATCGGTGGAGAGTTTGACCGCCTCGTCCCCGGTCAGAAGGTCGGATTTGTTAACAACGATCATATCGGCGCAGGCCAGCTGATCCTCAAACAATTCACTCAACGGGGCTTCGTGGTCGAGTTTATCGTCCGCTGCGCGCTGAGCGTCCACCGCAGCGATGTTTGACGCGAAAACTCCGTCGCGAACAGCCGGGCCATCCACCACTGTTACGACGCCATCGACGGTCACCCGTGTGCGTATGTCAGGCCAGGTAAAGGCGCGGACCAGCGGCTGGGGCAAGGCCAGCCCAGATGTTTCGATGACGATATGATCTGGTGCGTCCTCGCGGTTCAGCAGCATTTCCATTGTTGGGATGAAATCGTCGGCAACAGTGCAGCAGATGCAGCCGTTTGACAGCTCAACCACGTCATCCTCGGTGCAGGTTTCGATCCCGCAACCTTTCAGGATGTCGCCGTCCACGCCCAGATCGCCAAATTCGTTGATGATCAGGGCGATCTTCTTGCCATTGGTGTTCTGCAGCATGTGGCGGATCAGCGTTGTCTTACCGGCGCCGAGAAAGCCGGTGATGACAGTGGCGGGGATTTTTGATGGCATCTGTGTCGTCCGTAAATAGAAAAAGGGCGGTTTCGCGCGCGGCTGCGCGGCGGGGGCAGTCGGTGCTGCGAGGGCAGGGGTAATTGGCGCGTTTGACAGCGGGCCACGCCTGGGCG
>CBFHXH010000179.1:0-6203 GCA_965659735.1 uncultured Pikeienuella sp. | reverse complement strand
GAAACGGGTGACGTTGATGAAGCCAAGATCAAAGGTGACATACTGAAAGATCGCGTCGATCCAGTCGCGCCACGGCAGTAGCATCCATTCCGGCGGACGAACAAGACCGTCCGGCAACCACGGACGTAGAACTGTCAGAAGGACCGCCAGAACAAGAAGTATCTTGACGACCTGCGCGCCATTTAGACCCGCCCCACCAACTGGCGCAGACTGATCCTCGGTCGTAAGGGCCATCAGGCAGCCCCGAGCAGGATATCAAGCGCCTGGCGACGGTCGAGACCGCCGACGATGGCCCCATCTTTCGAAACAACAGGCAACGCGGCGCGGCCGTCATCCACAAGTTGGCGGGCAAGGTCATGTATCGTAGAGCCCGCTGGCACCGGATCGCCATCTGCTGCCAAATCAGCGCGCGCAAGCGTTCCCGCGTGAACAACACGGGCCTTCTCAATTTCTTCCGTGAACTTCGCGACATATTCCGTCGCCGGGTTCAGCACGATTTGATCAGGCGTATCGCATTGTTCAACCGCACCGTTCTTCATAATGGCGATGCGATCAGCGAGGCGGAGCGCCTCGTCGAAATCATGAGTGATGAAGACGATGGTTTTGTTCAGAAGCGCCTGCAAACGCAGAAATTCATCCTGCATCTCACGACGGATCAACGGATCAAGCGCTGAGAATGGCTCATCCAGGAACCAGATGTCCGGCTCAATCGCCAACGAACGGGCGATGCCGACGCGCTGCTGCTGGCCGCCTGACAGCTCACGCGGGAAGTAATCTTCGCGGCCATCCAGACCGACCAGCTTGATCACCTCCAGCGCACGTTCTCGCCTTGCATGTCGATCCTGACCGCGCATTTCCAAGGGAAACGCGATGTTCTCTAAAACGGTACGATGCGGCAGCAGGCCAAATGACTGGAACACCATGCCCATCTTGGACCGGCGCATGTCGATCAGCTCTGTTTCATTGAGGGCCATGATGTCCTGACCATCGACCTCAATCGTGCCGCCTGTAATTTCGTGTAGGCGGGAAAAACAGCGGACCAGCGTAGACTTTCCCGAACCGGATAGCCCCATGATCACCAACATTTCGCCCTTGGCGACCTCCAGCGATACGTCTTTGACGCCAGCGATGTATCCATCGGACTGGATGTCTTCGTAAGACCGCCCAGCCGGCATTTTGGCGAGATACCCTTCGGGGTCTGCGCCGAAAAGCTTCCAGACATTACGGGCTGAGATGACGGGGGCGTCGGACATGAAAGCTCTTTCTGCTGGGTCGCCGCCCCGCTGACCGGGGCGGCGGAATGTCAGATCAACGAGCGCCGATCAGGCGCAGGCGTCGATCCAGGGCTGAACAACAGCGCCATTTGCAGCAAGCCACTCGGATGCTGCGTCTTCTGCTTCCAACTCATCAACGTCGACCAGACGCGCCATTTCAGCGATCTGAGCGTTGTTAAACGAGATGTTGGACAAGACGCAGTAAGCCGATGGCCACTTGGACGTCATTTCCATGTGCGCGACCTTGCGCAGGTAGCCGTCTGCCGGGTTGCCACAGTCGTAGAGGGCGTTCGGGTTCGGACCTTTTGCAGGGTCTTTGTCGCAGCCGTCTTCCCAGGTTGGGAACTCGACGAATTCACCGGGCCACACGGCTTCGGCAAAGTTTGGCGTCCAGTTAAAGACGACGACAGGCTTTTTGTCTTTCTCAGCCGCCGCGATTTCCGCCCACAGGGCAGCAGCCGAACCGGCGTTGATCACGGTGAAGTTCATGCCAAGCGCTTCGACACGCTCTTTACCGTGCTTCAGCCAGTCGACAGGACCATCAAGATAGCGGCCTTTGTCGCCGGTTTCAGCGGTCTTGAAGAGGTCGGCGCAACCGTTCAGCGCTTCCCAGGATGGCAGGCCAGGGCATGCGTCCTTGGTCCAGGACGGATACCACCAGTCTTCGCGGGTCACGGCGTCATGTGCGCCAGCGTCGACCATGCCACCCTTGGCGAGGGCCGCGCGGTAGGATGCGCCAAACGCGCCTTCCCAGACTTCAAGTTCCAACGTCACGTCGCCCAGACGGACCGATTCATAAACAGCCTGGCTGTCGGTGGTGACGTATTCGACGCTCAGACCCATCGATTCATACATCTGGCCAACCACGTTGGACATCACGATCTGCGATGACCAGTTGTGGATCGGAATGATGATCGGGTCCGAAGAGTTATGCGCCGCGGCGAAGGCCGAAGCGGGTGCAAGAGCCATAGAGCCCACTGCGAGGATTTTAGCGAAATTCATTGGGTAGTCTCCCTGTTGCGCGGCAGATCAGCCGCAGGTTCGCTGTTGGTGAGGACTGGCTTGTTGACCGCCGGTTCCTCGGTCTTGATCTGAGGGCGCACGCTGGCGCGCACCCCCCGCTCATCACGCCAGACCGCGCTTGTTTTGTACGGTCGGGCGGTGTCTCAGTTCTGGAGGTAGACCTCCATTGAATCGTCAAGCGCATCCCTCCAAGGCGTGTGGTGCATCGGTGCCATCGTGTCCGTGATCGCGGACTTATAGGCGTTGTTGCGGAAGGTCATGATGTCCTTTTTCTTGTGCTTCTTCCACTGATAGAAGGCTTCGCAAGCGCCCTTGACGTTGAACGACGGATAGTCAGTTTCGTCGATCAGTTCCTGCGTGTAGTCGCCCTGATAGTCGATGCAGCCGTAGTCATCTTCGATCGCCGCCTCGCCTGTTTTGCGCGCTTCGACATCAGCGTCCATCGCTGCGCGGTCCGGGATCGCGATCCGCCCCATCATCACGTCGCGGGCCCACCAGGCCTGCGCATCGAACATGTTGAACGTGAACCACTGGTCCTGCATGCCAAGGTAGAAGACGTTCGGATTGTGAACGTAAGACACCCCTTTGTAGAGGTCGTCCGACGCGAGCACGTTCGGCGTTTTCAGACGCAGCGCATCGGGCATAAACGGGAAATGATGCTTATAGCCGGTGCACAGGATAACGGCGTCGACGTCCTTGGTCGTGCCATCCTTGAAATGGGCGGTGTTGCCCTCAACCTTCACCAGCGCCGGCACTTCCTGCCAGTTATCCGGCCAGTCATAGCCCATTGGCGCGGTGCGGTGCGCGACGGTGATCGACTTAGCGCCATACTTCCAGCACTGCGAGCCAATATCTTCCGCTGAATAGGACGTGCCAAGGATCAGAATGTCCTGACCTTCGAATTCCAGCGCGTCGCGGAAATCATGGGCGTGCAGCACGCGGCCTTTGAAGCTTTCAAAGCCGGGATAGTACGGCACGTTGGGGGTGGAGAAGTGACCGTTGGCGACGACAACATAGTCATAAACTTCAGAAGTTTCAGCATCTGCAACAGTGTCACGCGCAGTGACTTCAAACTTTCCATCCGCCGTTTCTCGGACATCGCGCACGCGGTTGTTAAACCGGATCCAGTCGCGCACGCCCGCTTTCTTCACGCGGCCCTGGATGTAATCAAACAGAACCTCGCGCGGGGGGTAGGACGCGATCTGCTTGCCGAAGTGTTCCTCAAAGGAGTAGTCCGCAAATTCAAGACCTTCCTTAGGTCCGTTCGACCAAAGGTAGCGATACATCGAGCCGTGATTTGGAAAACCGGCTTCATCCGTGCCCGTGCGCCAGGAATAGTTCCAAAGCCCACCCCAATCCGATTGCGCTTCATAGCAAACGACTTCGGGGATATCCGCGCCCGCCGCTTGGGCTGACTGAAACGCGCGAAGCTGCGCCAATCCGCAAGGGCCCGCACCGATGATAGCTATTCGTTTCGACATTCGTATTCTCCTTGTCAGGTCGCCCGCTGGCTCTGCGTCCAGTCGGGTTCAAATCCGAGAATTTCAGTGTCGGGTGAAATGGTGGGATTGAACAAGCGATTATGCGCCATCGTGGCCAAAAACAGCGGATTTCGGCGGCTCAGCTTATGAATTTTGCAGCTCAGGTCCCAGCGTTCGCCATATGCCTCAAAAGTCAGCACCGCGTGTCCGGCAGTGCGTATGGTCGCCGCCCCTTTTGAACCCGGTGGGAAGGTTGAGGTGAGGATGTCCGAAAATTCGTGCGCCTTCTGGTAGTAGGTCGAAGAAAAGAACTTCAGCCCCTCTTCCCGCCACTTCGCTGTTTCGTTCGTCTTCTTCGCCATGTGAGTCAGTTCGGGCGTCACGGAATACGCCGGGCTTTTCGACATAACAGTGATGATGTGGCCCAACGGCTCCGCCTGCCCGTCCAGCGTCACGGCTGGCATCACGGCGTCGGTTGGCTTGCCGCCATTGTCGCGCATCATCATCTGCCGGCAGCGGCACTGCCAGCCAAGGAATGCATCACGGTCGCGCGACCGGTCTGATGTAATGCCAAACTGCGCTGCAAGAGACGTCATGCAACCTCGCTTTGCGGTGATGATGCGGTTGCGAAGGGGCGGTCATGCGACAGAGCTGGAATCTTCTGGCGGGCCGAGGCGACCTCATCCAGGTCAATCGTCGCCATTGCCACACCCGGCTGATCGCCGCCATCCGCCAAAACCTCGCCCCAAGGCCCGACGATCAGCGAATGGCCATATGCCGCGCCGCCACCCGGCACATCGCCAATCGCACAGGTCGAGACCATGAAAGCGCCATTTTCAATCGCGCGCGCCCGGTTCAGCACATGCCAATGCGCCTCACCTGTTTTCTTGGTGAAAGCAGCGGGCGCGCCAAGGATTTCTGCTCCCGCCTTGGACAGATCGCGGTAAAGATGCGGGAAGCGCAGGTCATAACAGATCGTATGACCGAGCTTGCCCCAGGGCAGGTCAACCACGACGGCTTCGTCACCCGGTGAGATCACACCGCTTTCAAGGTATTTTTCCTCTTCGGACAACTGAATGTCGAAAAGATGGATCTTGGTATAGCGTGACTGGATAGCGCCCTGATTATCAACCACAAATCCACGGTTGAATGTCTTGTCACCCGGCCCGGGCACAGCGATTGAACCAATTTGGACCCATACGTCATTCGCCTTGGCAAAATCGCGGATCGCGTTCAGGAACGGATGTTCGTTTTCCGGCGCCTTCGGAGGGTAATACAGCCCGCCGGATCCTTTCAGGCCGCCACAATATTCCGGAAGGCTCAGAAAATCCGCTCCATTGTCGACCGCTTCCCGCGCCAATCCAAGCGACTCGTCGATGGCGGTGTCGAAATCCGGCATGGGCCGGGTTTGAAGGCAAGCGACGGAGAGTGGGCGCGGCATGGAAAGGCTCCTGTCAGCGTCAGTATAGGTGCGCCGGCCAGACCGGCGCGCCTGATGGTGTGGGGCCCAACAATCGGGAAAGCAGGCTCATGCGGTGACCCCCCAGCCAACCGCATGAGCCCAAGTATGGCCCCCTACCGGCCATTAGAACTTGGCGTACGCCTTGCGCAGCGTGCCAAGCGGATGACGATCAGACATCTGGAATTTCAACAGAAATTCACGGGCCTGCATGTCACGGTCCTGCTGGTTATCGGCAAGCTCAATGCTTGCCGGCACCCGGACCCAGCCGTTGATGTTCCGGTCAAAGACGGCGGGTGCGCCCTCTTCATACCCCATGTGCACATCTTCCAGCCAATTCAGATCATCCCAGCCCATCACTTCCATGTACTTCGTCAGGAAGGGGGTGATCCGTGAATAGTCAGGAACCAGGTTCACATCATAGCGATAGCCGATGTGTTGCCCTATTTCCTGTTCGCGTTCGCTGTCCAGGCCAGCGGCGTCATCCAGAAACTGGTCGACGTCTTTGATCTCGGACCCGCGGTATTGAGTGCCTGCCATTGGTCAGTCTCCTCAAAGATGGTGGTAATCTTCGACGCCAACCGTGTGGTTGGTGCCGGCCAGCGGAACGCCCGCCATTGCGGAAGCTTCCATAGTTAACGCAGCCAGATCTTCCGGCTCAAGGCTGTGCAGATGGGTCTTGCCGCATGCGCGGGCGAAGAGCTGTGCTTCGATCGTCAGCGTGTGGAGGAAGTTGTAGACCCGCTCGGCCGCCTCGTCGGGGTTGAGGCGCTTGCGCAGTTCCGGGTCCTGCGTCGCGACGCCGACCGGACAGCGGCCGGTGTGGCAGTGGTAGCAGTAGCCCGCCTCGACGCCCATCTCGGCCTCGTAGTCGGCCTCGTCGATGTCCTTGTTGCAGTTGAGCGCCATCAGCGAGGCATGGCCGATCGCGATGGCATCGGCGCCGAGCGCGATCGCCTTGGCCAC
>CBFHXH010000178.1:0-6239 GCA_965659735.1 uncultured Pikeienuella sp. | reverse complement strand
GACCGGTCGCGCATTCACCGCGATCCGGGACTCAGAGGTTTCCGCCCGCGCGATGGGTGTGAATGTCGCTCGTTACAAGATGATCGCATTTGGCGTGTCCTCCTTCTTCACTGGCCTTGCAGGCGCCCTGCTGGCGCATTTTCTGCAGGCGTTCAACTACGAAGCCTTCCTGATCCTGATCTCGATTCAGCTTTTGCTGATGGTGACGGTGGGTGGCCTCGGGTCGATCCACGGGGCGTATTATGGCGCCATCGTCATTGGTCTCTTGCCGGTGGTGATCACCATCATGCGGGAGGAGGTCTCATACCTTCTCGGTTTTGGGAACTTCACGATCCCGGGGTTGGAAACCGGCATCTTCGCCCTGATCCTCGTGATCTTCATCATCGTCGAACCGCTGGGCATTTACGGCAGGTGGACCAAGATGCGGATCTGGATGGAGCTGTTCCCGATGGCGCGCAAGGACATGTTCCGCCGCCAGAAATCCTATCTGAAGACGGAGCGGATGAAATGAGCCTTCTTAGCGTTAAGGACCTTTCCATCAGCTTCGGCGGCGTGAAGGCCGTGGATGGCGTCAGCTTTGACGTCCAACCGGGCGAAGTGTTCACGATTGTCGGCCCGAACGGGGCCGGCAAATCGACCATCTTCAACCTGATCAGCCGGTTCTATCAGCCGACCGGCGGGTCGATCCATTTCGATGGAAAGGACATCACCAACATGTCCCCCGACAATATCGCGCCGCTCGGCATTGCCCGCACGTTCCAGAACATCGAATTGTTCGAGCATTCGACCGTGCTGCATAACCTGCTGGTTGGTCGCCATTCGCAGCGCAGGACGCACTGGCTTGAGGACATGTTGTTCCTGCCCTCAGCCCGCCGCGCCGAGATCGAACATCGTGAGCGGGCGGAGGAAGTCATCGATTTCCTTGATCTCCAACCCTACCGCGAAAAAATGATCGCAGGTCTGCCCTATGGCGTGCGCAAGGTGGTTGAAATTGCCCGCGCGCTGGCGTCCGGCCCCAAGCTGATGCTGTTGGACGAACCTGCGTCCGGCCTTTCGGTCGAAGAAACGCAGGACGTCGCCTTCTGGATTGAAGACATGAAGAAAGACATGGGGCTGACCGTTCTGATGGTTGAACATGACATGAGCCTTGTCAGCCAGGTTTCAGACCGCGTTCTGGCCATCGCCGATGGTCGCCCGCTGGCGATGGGCACCAGCGCCGAAGTGCAAAGCCACCCGGATGTCATCGCCGCCTATCTTGGCGTTGAGGAGGACGCGGCATGAACGCGCCCGCCAACAATATCGAACCCGTCCTGTCGGTGAAGAACATCGAGACGTTCTATGGCCCGATCATAGCCATTCGCGGCGTTTCCATTGAAGTTCCCAAAGGCAAGATCGTCACGATCCTCGGCGCCAACGGCGCTGGCAAGACCACGCTGATGAAAACCGTGTCTGGCGTCATGGATCCCGAAAAGGGCCAGGTCATTCTGGAAGGACAGGAAATTCAGGGCAAAGACCCGGACCATATCGTTCGCGCCGGCGTCGCCCACGTGCCGGAGGGGAGGGAGGTTTTCCCCTTCCTCACCGTCCACGAAAACCTGATGATGGGCGCCTATACGCGCAAGGACTGTGAGAATATCGATGCCGATATCGAGATGGTGTTCGAGTATTTTCCGATCCTTAAGGAACGCCGCGATCAGCAGGCGGGCACCATGTCAGGCGGTCAGCAGCAGATGCTGGCGATCGGCCGCGGGCTGATGGCCAAGCCCAAGGTGATGTTGCTGGACGAACCCAGCCTTGGACTGTCGCCCCTGCTGGTGCAAGAGATTTTCGCCATCATCAAACGCCTGAACGCCGAACAGGGCGTCACCATGATGCTGGTCGAACAGAACGCCAACGTTGCGCTGAAGGCGGCGCATTATGGCTATGTCCTGGAAATTGGCCGCATCGTGATGGCGGGCGAGGCAGAGAAACTGCTAGCATCCGAAGACATTCAGGAATTTTATCTGGGCCAGACTGGCGAAAGCCAGCGCGGCCAAAAGCGCTGGAAGCGCAAAAAGACGTGGAGGTAAGGCGAGATGGCTGATGGATCATTCATTTCTGACGACATGCCAGTCACGTTGGAAGGCTGCTCCACAGTGGGCGAGCTGTTCCTGCATCGCTGCCGCGAAAAGGGCGAAGCCGTCGCCCATCGCGACAAGGACATGGGCATCTGGAAGTCGTTCACCTGGCAGGAATATTTCGACAACTCGAAACTGGTCGGTCAGGGCCTGATTGAGCTGGGTGTGAAGCGGGGGGAAGTCGTCTCAATCCTCTCCGAAGATCGCCGCGAGTGGCTGTATTACGACATGGCCGTGATGGGCATTGGCGCGATTGCGTCGGGCGTCTACACGACAGACAGCGCCAAACAGCTGGCCTATCTGGTCAATGACAGCGGGTCGTCCGTTCTGTTCCTCGAAAATGACGAACAGCTGGATAAGTATCTGGAAGTCAAAGATGAAATGCCCGGCCTGCGGAATGTGGTCGTTTTCGACCGCGATGGCCTGAGGGATTTCACCGACGACAAGGTCATCTTTTACGACGACCTGCTGGCGATCGGCGAAGCGGCTGAAAAGGCGCATCCAAAGCGGTTTGAGGCTGAGCTTGAAAAGGCTGAGCCAAACGACACGATCACGCTGATCTACACGTCGGGTACGACCGGCCCGCCCAAGGGCGCGATGATCACGCACCGGAATGTCATGTTCCAGCTGAGCGCGGGGATGGAGGTTCTGGAAAGCTTCGCAGGCGATGAACAGCTATGCTTCCTGCCGCTATGCCACATCTATGAACGCCTGATCACCGTCTATGTGCAGCTTGGCGTTGGCTCAACTGTGAACTTCGCAGAAAGCGTCGAAACTGTTTTCGAAAACCTGCGAGAGGTTAGCCCGCACACCTTCGCCTGCGTGCCGCGGGTGTGGGAAAAGATCTATTCATCTGTGCAGATCCTGCGGTACGAAGCGACTAGCGTGGGTCGCTGGTCGATGGATCAGGCCGTCGCTGCTGGCGTGGCCAAGGTCGCCTATGAAGAAAAAGGCGAGGCTGTCCCTGGCGTTGTGATGGCGCGCTACAGAATGTGGGACGCGCTTGTCCTCAGAAACCTGCGCCGCATGCTTGGCATGGACCGGATGCGCCGGGCGGGGTCGGGCGCGGCCCCGGTGTCGCCAGGACTCCTCCGCTGGTTTGCAGCGATCGGCGTGCCGCTGCTGGAAGGCTATGGCGCAACGGAAACGTCCGGCGTCGCCTCGATCAACACGTCTGAAGACAACAACATCGGAACGGTCGGCAAGCCGATGCCGCATACCGAGATCAAGATCGCCGATAGCGGCGAGATCCTGATCAAGGGCGGCAATGTCTTCAAAGGCTACTGGAACATGCCCGAAAAGACGGCTGAGACCATTCAGGACGGCTGGTTGTATACCGGTGACGTCGGCCGGATCGGCAATGATGGCGCATTGACCATCACAGGACGGATCAAGGACATCATCATCACTGCGGGTGGCAAGAACATCACTCCGGCTGAACTGGAAAGCCGCTTGAAATTCTCGCCCTATATCTCTGACGCGGTGATCATCGGCGACAAGCGCAAGTTCCTCAGCTGTCTGATCATGATCGATCAGGAGAACGTGGAAAAATACGCGCAGGATCGCGCCGTTCCCTACTCGGACTACGCATCTCTGACCCGCGCGCCAGAGATTGTGGAGCTGATCGGCGCCGAAGTCGACGCAGTGAACAAGGATTTTGCGCAGGTTGAGCAAATCAAGAAATTCCGTCTGATCGACATTCTTCTCACCGCGGAAGATGACGAATTGACGCCAACCATGAAGCTAAAGCGCAGCTTCGTTGAAACCAAACACAAAGCGCTCATCGACAGCATGTACGGGGCCTAGGCCCCGCCACGTCTTCAACAGGGAGAAAACCATGAAGAAACTTCTCGCATCCGCCGCCGCGCTGGCCATGATGGCCGCGCCATCGGCCTGGGCCGGTGGGCATTCGGGCCAGGGCGTCACCGACACAGAAATCGTGCTCGGCAGCCACCAGGACATGTCTGGCCCCTTCGCCGCCTTTGGCGCGCCGGCCATGCAGGCCGCTCAGCTGTATTTTGACGAAGTGAACGCCAATGGCGGCGTGCATGGTCGTCAGATCAAACTGGTTGTCGAAGATCACGGTTATCAGGTGCCCAAGGCGGTTCAGGCCGCGAACAAGCTGATCAACCGCGACAAGATCTTTGCGATGTTCATGTCGCTGGGCACGCCGCACAACCTGGCTGCGTTCAAGTTGCAGCAGGCCAAGAAGATCCCGAACTTCAACCCTCTGTCCGCAGCGCGTCAGATGATCGAAGAACCGACCGATCTGAAATTTGTCGGCTTCTCGTCCTACTATGACCAGTTGCGCGCAGGCGTCAGCTACATGGTCGACACCTATGGGTCGAAAACGATCTGCCCGATGTACATTCCTTCCGACTTCGGCAAGGAAATCGCACAGGGTGCCATCGACGAAGCGGAAGCCCGCGGTTTGGAATTCGGTGGTGAAACCACCCACAAGCCGGATGAAACCGACTATGTCGGCGCGCTGACCAAGCTGAAAGGCGCTGGCTGTGACCTGATCCCGATCGCGCTGTCGATCCGCGGCGTCATCACCGCCGTCGCCACCGCTAAGAAAATCGGCTGGACCGACGTGAAATTCATCGGCTCGTCCGCTGCATTCCACACCGCCATCGCCAAAGTGCCTGGCGGCGTCACCGAAAACTTCTACGCTGCATCCGGCTGGACCGATCTCGAAGCCCGCGCAGGCGAGCCGGAAGTTGGCGCATGGATCAAGCAGTACACCAAAGCCACTGGTGAAAAGTTCCCAGGCACGGGCGCATTGCTGGGCCGTTCGGGCGCGGAAACCATGCACCGCGCGCTTGAAGCAGCCGGTCCGGATCTGACCTTGGAAAGCTTTATCGCGGCAGTCGAAGGTCTGAAGTTTGATGACAAGATCGCTGGCGTCGCCATAGACTATGGTTCCGACCACGTTGGCGCATCGAAAGTCTTCGTTTCCAAGATCGAAGGCGGCAGCTGGAAGATCGTTGGCGAAAGCGGTAGCTGATCTGACGCTTTATCGCTGAGGAACAGGGCCGGGGCGGCGTGATCGCCCCGGCCTTTTTGGTGGGTGCGGCGCCTCGGTGCTTGCCCGTTCGGGCGGTCATGGTATTGCTTTTCGTGTTTACGTCTAACTCTGCGGCGTTTTGCGGCCTAAGGCAGCGTTTGCGTTAGTAAATGCGTTTGGGTTGAAAAACGCCTCAACCCTTACGCAAAACACTTTATGGATGGTGGCATGAAACTGACGCCCTATTGGTGGGAAGATCGCCCACCGTCCCCCGACCTGACGCCCAAACCGCCTGAGCGGGTCGATATTCTGATCGTCGGCGTTGGCTATACCGGCCTGTCTGCTGCGATCGCGGCCCACGACGCTGGCGCCACTGTCGCTGTAGTTGACGCGGAACATCCCGGATGCGGGGCCTCTACCCGCAATGGTGGGATGTTCGGCGCGCATCCGCGATTGGGGCGCGCAAGGTTGGCGGAGCTGTTTGGCCACGACACCGCCGATGGCATCTTCAACGAGGCGACGCCTGCGTTGGATTTTGTGCGCGATCTTCAGACGCGCGAAGGCATTGATTGCGACTTTCAACAAACGGGCCGCATCGCGCTGGCCTGGACGCGGAAGGATTTCGACGCCCAACGCAAGCTGGCGGAAGAGCTTTCGACCACCGATGTCGAAGCGTCTATTGTTGAGAAGGCGGATCTTGGTGATGAGATCGGCACCGATCTTTACCATGGCGGCATTCTGATGACTCAGCATGGGGCGCTGCACCCGCGCAAGTTCCATGATGGTCTTCTTGCGGCCGCCCTGCGCAGGGGCATTGCGGTGACAGGTGATTGCCCGGTTGAAGGGCTGGATCGTAAGCCTGGCGGATACGTCGCTCGCACACCGTTGGGTCCAATCAACGCGGATAAGGTCATCCTTGCGACCAATGGTTATACGGGCCGCGCGTTTCCTTGGCATGACAAGCGCGTCTTTGCGCTGCCAAGCTACCTGATCGCGACGGAGCCCTTATCGCCGAATTTTCTGTCTAAGCTGGCGCCTGGCCGTCGCATGATGGTCGAAACCCGTGCGCGCCATTCCTATTATCGCGTCTCGCCAGACGGCACGCGGCTGTTGTT
>CBFHXH010000177.1:0-6285 GCA_965659735.1 uncultured Pikeienuella sp. | reverse complement strand
TCGAATTCTAGGTTCAATCTGAGGCTTTGAGAACCACTTCAGAAACTGGCTGATGCTGTCGACCTGGTTAGCGTGACGTCCGTTCGGAAACAGCACAACTTCCCGCTGCAAATCAGCGAGCCACGGAGCCTGCGAGGGAATGACCACTCTGCCACTTTCGATGAGGTGGCAGATCGTGAGTACGCGGGTCGCCTTGTCATCCCGCGGTATGATCCCAATGACGCTGAGGCCGCTCTCCGCTCTCCGCTTTCAGATCTTCGATCAACTGTGTTCCTGACCCGGCCGCTTCGATTAAGACAGGTTGAACGCTCCACTGGGATGCACAGCAGCGGATCAGGCTCCTCACGCCGGGATATTCCAGCCTGACGCGTTTGAGATCCAGGAGATACGCGGTGTCGTTACGCACCCGCCAGTTCGTACAGACCGTACAGTCATTCGCCTCAGACGCTTTTGAAGCTGTGTCCCAACTCTGAATGATACGATCGCCTGCTTGGGGAGTTGGCGCCTTTTCGTATGTCCTGAACCAATCCTATTTGATGAGGCCGCCCCCAAGCAGTGCTAGGCGCTGCTGATACTGCGCAGCGAATACATATGAGCCGAGTTCCTCGCGCCTCCTGTCTAGCAATTCTCTGGATAGCCTCTCCGGGTGCAGAAGGTGACCAACCGGCCGACGAATCAAGCCGCGATGACCCAGGGCAATTTCGACTGGTTCTTCTGCGATAGCCTGAAGGTCAAGATGCGCAGAACCTTACATAAAGCACTTCGATCAGACTGCGTGCAGTTGGGTCTGCGATTGAATATAAAATTTTGCGACCCTCACGACGCCGCGCCACGATGCCTTCGTCCTTGAGGCGCCCTAGGTGCTGGGAGATTGCAGATTGACTAGCTCCCACTTGAGCCTCGATCGCGGCTACAGAAAGTTCGTTGTCCAAGAGCACGCAGAGCACCTTCAAACGATCCCGATGCGCCAAGGATTTTAGGAACCGGGCGGCCTGATCAGTGGCGTTGGCGCTGTTTTCAGCGAACGCCGATAGCGCATCTTTTGGGAACTTGATTTGCTCTGTCATCGTCATCCTACCCTTGATTTTATGCAACAAACATATGGCGGCCGCTTAGATATTCAATTTTCTTAATGTTTTTCATCCGTCATCATTGACATATTAATATATTATAATATGTATGGCGCATCAATAGTGGAGATAAGCCATGAAGCCAGACGTGACCCTCTTCTTCGATGAGGCGACCAATACGGCGTACTTTATGGTCGCCTACCCCAAGACGCGCCATTGCGCCATCATCGATTCGGTATTGGATTTTGATTACGCATCAGGCGGGGGGGATTTTCACTCTGCTGATCAGATTATTGACTTTGTCCAACCATATGAACTGCGTGTAGCTTGGATTCTTGAAACCCATGTGCACGCCGACCACCTGAGTGCGGCACCCTATCTGCAGGAAAAACTGGGCGGCCAGATCGGGTTTGGTGAAAAGATCACCGTCGTTCAACACACGTTTGGCAAAGTATTCAACGAAGGCACCGAATTCCAGCGAGATGGCAGTCAGTTTGACCAATTTTTCTTGGACGGGGATGTCTTTAACATTGGCTCAATCACTGCATCAGTTTTGCACACGCTTGGCCATGCGCCAGCCTGCCTAACCTATGTTATCGGCAATGCCGCGTTCGTTGGCGATACTTTGTTCATGCCAGACTTTGGCACGGCGCGAGTTGACTTTCCGGGTGGCTCAGCAGAAGCGCTTTATGCTTCGGCCCAAAAACCTTTCACCCTGCCAGATGAGACCCGCGTTTTCGTTTGGCACGACTATAAGGCGGCAGAACGTGACGCTTTCGCGTGGGAAACCACAATCGGTGCGCAAAAATCCTTGAACAAACACGTCGGACAGGGACGTGCTGAAGAAGATTTCATCGCTCTGCGAATGCAACGCGACGCCGAATTGTCGATGCCTCGCCTCATCATCCCTTCGCTACAGGTGAATATGCGAGCCGGCGGCATGCCCCCGGCGGAAGATGACGGCAACGTTTACCTCAAAGTTCCCGTGAACAGGATTTAGGATCATGATTGAACAGAGTTATATCTATGGCGCCATCGGTGGACTGACCATTGGTGTGGCCGGTGCGATCTACTTGCTTGGCAACGGCCGTATCATGGGTGCTAGTGGCATCATCGGCGGACTGATCGACGGTTCTGGGCGAAAAACGTCCTTAGACCGGTTGTTGTTCATCGTAGGGCTCATTGCAGCTCCTTGGTTGACGTTGATGCTTAGTGGGAGCGCAAGTGCGACCAACATCACCTCCAATCCAGCCGGTCTGATCACTGCCGGGCTTTTAGTTGGGCTTGGCGCACGGCTGGCAAATGGCTGCACCAGCGGTCACGGCGTATGTGGCATCTCGCGGCTTTCGCTGCGCGGGATTGCAGCGACTGGATTTTACCTCATCGCAGGCGGGGTCAGCGTCCTTCTGTTTAAACACATTCTGGGAGTGATCTGATGCGTGGATTGATCTCACTTACAAGCGGTAGCCTGTTCGGGCTTGGGCTGTTGATTTCAGGCATGGTTGACACCAAACGCGTCCAGGGTTGGCTGGATGTCTTCGGGGACTGGGACCCAACATTGGCGTTCGTGCTGGGAGGAGCCATTTTGCCGATGGCCGTGGCATGGCGGATTGCCAAAAATCGCCGAACGCCCCTGGCAGGCGGCGCATTCCCTGCGCGCGCCGAGCAAAAGATCACGACCGACCTTGCAATTGGCTCAATGATCTTTGGCGCAGGTTGGGGTCTTGCTGGCCTGTGTCCTGGCCCGTCATTCGCGGCGCTTTCGTTCGGTGGATGGCAAGGCGTCCTGTTCGTGGCTTCTATGGCATTTGGCATGCTGCTCACTGTGCCCGCCAGGCGCCTTAGCTTCTTGTCGCGTGAGGGTGCATAATGGAACTCACCCGCTTGTCGAACGAATTCTGGGTCTCACCGCAAATCGTCGCTTCCGACCTCGCAGACCTCGCATCGGACGGATACACCGATGTCATTTGTTATCGTCCCGACGACGAACACCCCACAGAGACGAGTTCATCGCACATTGCGCAAGCCTGCGCCGCCCTCGGCCTGAACTTCCACTACTGCCCGATAGTTCCGGGCGAACCATTCGAGGGACAGGCAAAAGCGTTGGCGGACTTGCTAAACAGGCCAAACATCAAGATTTGCGCCTATTGCCGTTCCGGAGCGCGTGCCTCGAAGGCGTTCGCGCAGGCATCCGTGATGGTGTGACCATTGGTGAACCAAATCAGCGAGACATCCGAGGCGACAGCCCAACTGGCGTCGCTTTCCCCCTTAAAATGGAACCCAAGAGGTCAGCGATGTTTTCGCGCTATCTCCCAATTCTGAAATGGGCGTCAAGCTATCGTCTCGATACTCTCTTGGCTGACGCAATTGCGGCGATCATCGTGACCATCATGTTGATCCCTCAATCGCTGGCTTACGCCTTGTTAGCCGGACTGCCGCCCGAAATTGGGCTTTATGCATCAATCGCGCCTTTGCTGATCTATACGATCTTTGGAACCTCTATGACGCTCGCCGTTGGCCCGGTGGCTGTCACGTCCCTGATGACAGCCTCGGCTATTGGTGAGTTGATGGCGCGCGGTACGCCTGAGTATCTAGGCGCCGCGATCGTGCTTGCGCTCATCTCTGGCCTGATCCTGATGGCGATGGGCTTCGCGCGCTTAGGGTTTCTGGCCAATTTCCTAAGCCACCCCGTTATATCGGGATTTATCACCGCTAGCGCATTGATCATTGCGCTGAGCCAGATGAAACACGTCTTCGGCATAGATATCGCCGGACACAATTTGATCGAGCAAATCTCTAGCCTGATCGCCGGTATGTCGGAGACCAACCTTTCAACTGTCGCAATAGGTGCTTCAACCATTGGGTTTCTTGTCTGGTCCCGTCGTGCGCTTACGCTGCTGCTGGTCCAGATCGGTTTGTCAAAGTGGACGGCGAACAGCCTGTCCAAGGCCGCCCCGGTCGTTACCGTCATCGCCACAACCGTGTCGGTTTGGGCGTTGGATCTGCAGTCCGCAGGCGTTGCGATAATCGGCGACATACCAAGGGGTCTGCCCACACCAGCTTTGCCCTCTTTTGATGCAGAACTTTGGAGCATGCTTTTCCTACCCGCTTTAATGATCGGCCTTGTCGGATATGTAGAGACGATTTCTGTTGCGCAGACTTTGGCGGCCAAGCGGAGGGAACGCATCGATCCTGATCAGGAACTCGTCGCATTGGGGGCCGCCAACGTTGGCGCTGCTGTCTCTGGTGGATTTCCTGTGACAGGTGGCTTCTCACGTTCCATCGTGAACTTTGATGCAGGCGCGCGAACACCGGCGGCAGGGGCATTGACCGCAATCGGGATCGCGATCGCCACATTATTCCTGACGCCGCTCTTGTTTCTTCTGCCAAAGGCCACACTTGCGGCAACCATTATCGTCGCTGTGCTAACGCTAGTAGATGTCGAAACGATCAAGCGGACATGGGCCTGGTCGAAGCCCGACTTTGCGGCCATGTTTGCGACAATTATCGGCACCCTCGTTTTGGGTGTCGAGTTTGGCATCGCTGCGGGCGTATTATTGTCGCTTGCCTTATTCTTGGCCCGTACATCACACCCTCACTTTGCCGTTGTCGGGCGTGTTCCGGACACAGAGCATTACCGCAATGTCAAACGTCACCGTGTTGAGACAACACCTGGCGTGCTATCAATCAGGATCGACGAAAGCCTTTATTTTCCTAACGCTCGCTTCCTAGAAGATATCGTCAACGAGGCAGTCTCGGAACACAGCGAAATTCGCGATGTGATCCTGATGTGTTCCGCCGTCAATTCCATCGATGCATCCGCTTTGGAAAGCCTTGAGCATATCAACCTCAGGCTAAAGGATGCTGGCGTCACATTGCATCTTAGCGAAGTGAAAGGGCCGGTGATGGACCGGCTGAAACGGTCGCATTTTTTCGACGACTTAGCGGGCGATGTGTTCCTTAGCCAATTTGAAGCTGATGCCGAATTACGGAAAAGAGCCATTTCGCAATCGGTCGGTGCCTAGCTGTTCAAGCGACTTCTGCGTGAGGCTATAGCGGAAAACTAGGGTAGGGCGCGCAAAACGTTCTAGCAGGCAACCATGCGTACAATGTTGGTGTGTCGTTGCTATTGGGTTGGCTATCCCGAAATGGTTCTGATCAAACGAACACCGGCTCTCTGGAGAACGAATGCAAGATGCAGTGTGGTTCATAATTGAGACGTCGCGGTCGAGCACTCTCCAATATAAAATATAAATTGGGGCCAAACACCAACAGCGCACACGCATCTGGCTTTGGTGATCGGCGATCTCGCCCTTGCGCCAATTACATGGTGCCCCCACTGGCCGAATTGAGTTTTCACAACTAGCAAAGATCGCAAGATAGTGATTTTCAAAAGGTGGGGAGTCTTTCCCAATCCTATTGCGCGAACGACGATCCCAACAATTCTCTCTGTCATTTCGAAAATTGCCCCCATGCATGCGTCGGGTCAGGCGCATTTTCCTTTTGCCCCGCGCGATGATTTCGCCGAACACTGCGTGGCGCCTAAAGACAGTCAAAAACGGGGGGCGGCATGAGAACTCAGGTGGCGATTATTGGCGGTGGGCCTTCGGGGCTGTTGTTGTCGCAACTGCTCCACACCCGCGGGATCGACAGCGTGGTTCTGGAACGGCAGACGAAGGACTATGTGCTTGGCCGGATCCGCGCAGGCGTGCTGGAGCAGGGGCTCGTGCGGCTGATGGATGAAGCTGGCTGCGCCGACCGGCTGCGCACCGAAGGGTTCGAACATGACGGCACGTATATCTCCTATGGCGACGAGGCGTTTCGCATTGATTTCAAAGCGCTGACCGGAACCCCCGTCGTCGTCTACGGCCAGACCGAAGTCACCCGTGACCTATACGCTGCGCGGGAACAGGCGGGTGGCGCCATAGAATATCTGGTGGAGGACATCGTGATCCATGACGCTGACGCCGACACGCCCTATCTGACCTATCGCAAGGATGGCGTGGACCGGCGGCTGGATTGTGATTTCATCGCAGGCTGCGACGGGTTCCACGGGGTCAGCCGCAAGTCGATCCCAGACGATGTACGGAAGGAATACGAAAAGGTGTATCCCTTTGGCTGGCTGGGCGTGCTGAGCGAAACACCGCCTGTCAGTCATGAACTGATCTACGCAAATGCGCCCGAAGGCTTTGCGCTATGCTCGATGCGCAACGCG